>NZ_JBSFJZ010000005.1:0-316368 GCF_053598315.1 Streptomyces sp. NPDC001153 | reverse complement strand
TTCCTGTACAACGTCTGGAAGACGGCCAAGTACGGCAAGCCGGTCGGCGTGGACGACCCGTGGGGCTACGGCCGTTCGCTGGAGTGGGCGACCTCCTGCCCGCCGCCGCGGCACAACTTCCTCACCCTGCCGCGGATCCGCAGCGAGTCCCCCGCCTTCGATCTGCACCACCCCGAAACGTCCGGTCGGCCAAGGGAGTTGAGCGCATCGTGACGGCGCAGGAGGAGCGGGCCCTCGTCCGGGAGATCGAGGGTCATCTGCTGCTCGCCGCCGCACGGCAGGAGGGACGTACGGCGGCGGCGCGCACCGCGTCCCGGCTGGGCTGGCTCACCGATGACCAACGAGACGTGTTGGAGCGGGAGTTCGAGGCGGAGTACCTGACGCTGTCCCGCCGGTCGTGGCAGCGCACCGCCGACCGCGCCGAGGAACTGCGGCAGACGTACGAGCGCCGCTACCGGGCGCTGCGGCAGCGCCTGCTGGCGTGTGTGCTGCTGGGGTGTGCGGTGCTCGCGGCGGCGGGCCTGCTGGTGGTGTCCGCCGCCGCGTAGGGCCGCCGCGGATCAGGTCCGGGACCACTTCTGGTTGTCGCCGCCGTTGCAGCTCCACAGCACCAGCGACGTGCCGTTGCCGGTCCCGGCGTTGTACGCGTCCAGACACAGGCTCGCGTGGACGTTGGTGATCGTGCCGTCGGCGTTCACCGTCCATTTCTGGTTGTCCTGGCCGTTGCAGTCCCAGATCACGACCTTGGTGCCGTCGGTGGTGCCGAGGTTGTAGGCGTCGAGGCACTTGTCGCCGTAGACGACGAGTTCCTTGCGTGAGGTGTACGTCCAGGCCTGGTTGGCGCCGCCGTTGCAGTCCCACAGTTCGGCCTGGGTGCCGTTGGTGAGGGTGCTGTCGTAGATGTCGGCGCACCGGCCGGACTGTCTGCCGACGACGAGGGTGCCGCCGGTGCCGGGTATCGGGTGGACCGTGATGCCGCCCAGGGCCGGACCTCCCGTGAAGGTGAGGGAGTTGGCGGCTCCCTTGGTGAGGTGCACCTGGACCGAGACCGTGCCCTGGGTGGAGCCGGTGGGCGGGAAGGAGACGGTCGTCGGGGTCTGGCCGTCCACCCGGAGGGTCGCGGTGACGGGCGTGGCGGCCGTGTTGGTGTAGGCGATGTCGACCACGCCCAGGCCGGTGCTCGCGGCGCTCACGCCGGTGTACGTGCCGGTGGACGTGGCGCTGTAGCCGCTGCTCGCCGCCTCGCTGCCGCTGACTTTCAACAGCACCGAGCCGCCCGCGGGAACGCTGGTGGTGTAGCTCGTGGCGTAGGAGCCCACGTCCTTCCGGGCCCACAGGTCCCGCACGGCGGCCGTGGCCCCGGTCAGACCCAGGTCGGACCAGCGGACGGTGATGTCCTGCGCGGCGGAGGTGCGGTTGAGCAGGACCACGGCCCGGTTGCCGGTGCCGGACAGGACCTTGCCGTAGACCTGGAGTCCGGTGGTGTCCTCGGCGACCTTGACGCCCTGCAGGCCGCGCGGGTCCTGGTCGACGGCGACGACCTCGGGGTTCTTCAGGATCGCGGCCGTCTCGCCGGACATGGCGGTGAGGTCGTTGCCGGCCAGCAGGGGGGCACCGGAGACCGCCCACAGGGCCATGTGGGTGCGGTTCTGCGCGGCGGTGAAGCCGGGCATGCCGACCATCAGCATGTCGGGGTCGTTGTAGTAACCGGTGTGCTGGGCGGCCGGATGCATCGCCTGGTCGAAGTTGGACAACATGTTCGCCTGGGAGGGCGAGTTGCCGTAGTAGACGATGTCCGTGCTGGTGCGCCACATCGGGGCGAGGCCCGGCGCCCAGTTCCACGGGTTCTGCCTGCCCCAGTTGCAGACGGAGAGGGTGAGCGGGCGGCCGGTGGCCTGGGCGGCCCTGGCGACGGCCGAGCTGATCGCCTTGTACGTCGTCGCCGCGTCCAGCCCCTCGGCGTCGCCGCCGCACCAGTCGACCTTGACGAAGTCGAAGCCCCACTTCGAGAACTGGAGCATGTCCTGGTCGTAGTGGCCCTCGCTGCCGGTGTTCGGGGCGGCCGGGCGGCCGGTCGGGTAGTAGTAGCCGCAGCCGTTCTTGCCGGCGTCGGTGTAGATGCCGGCCTTCAGGCCCTTGCTGTGGATGTAGTCGGCGATGGCGCTCATCCCGCCGGGCCATGCACCGGTGTCGACGGTGATGTTGCCGTCGCCGTCGCGGGTGCCCTGCCACCAGCCCTCGTCGATGTTGACGTACTGGTATCCGGCGCCGGGGAGTCCGGCGGCGACGAACGCGTCGGTCTGCCGCCTGATGACGTCGTGGTCGATCTTCGCGGCGAAGCTGTTCCAGGAGGCCCAGCCCATCGGCGCCGCGGGGACGGCCACTTGGCGGAGCGTCGCCGCCCGGGCCGGGCCCGGCCCGGCGAGCAGGAGCGTGGCGGCCGCGGTGAGGGCGAGGACGAGGGCGCGCACGGCGACGGCTCTGCAGCGTCTGACAAGTCCGGGTGGGGGGTACATCGGCTCCTCCGCATGCGGGACGGATTCCACTGTGGTCGATATTTCGAATGAGGATCGGTTGGCCGAACATGTTGCGGGCCGACCGTAGGGCCACCCAGGGGTGAAGTCAACGGATCCGGCAGGGGTGAAGTCGCCCGGAAATGAGGGGCGTTGGTGCTCGAACCGGTGTTGTCCCGCCATACTGGCCGTCGTGCGCGTTGCGATCATGACGGCGGGGTCCCGGGGCGATGTGGCCCCCTACACCGGACTGGGGCACCGGCTCGCCCGGGCCGGACACGAGGTCACCCTGGTCACCCACGCCCGCTTCGAGCCGCTGGTGGCGGGCTCCGGCGTACGGTTCCACGCGTTGCCGGTCGATCCCCTGGCGGAGCTGGAGTCCCCGCGCGGCCGGGGCCTGCACCGCAGTGCCAGCGGTGCCGGGAAGTTGCTGCGGGTGGTGGACCTGGCGCGGCGGCTGGTCGGGCGGATGACCGAGGATCTGCTGACGGCGGCCCGGGACGCCGAGGTGTTGCTGCTGTCCGCCTCGCTGGCTCCGCTCGGGCACGCGATCGCCGAGGGACTGCGGATGCCGAGCATGGGCGTCTATCTGCAACCCCTCGCCGCCACCCGGGAGTTCGCGCCTCCGGTGCTCGGTGGCGGCCGTTGGGGCGCTGCGGCCAACCGGATCGCCGGACTCGGTGTGGGCCTCGCCGTGGACCACGTCTTCGCGGCCGCCGTTCCGGGGGTGCGCGCTGAGCTCGGTCTGCCTCCGGTGGGCACCGGCAGGGCGCGGCGGGCCCGCGAGCGCGGGCACTGGCCGGTGCACCACGGTTTCAGCCCCCTGGTGGTGCCCAGGCCCCGGGACTGGCGGGCCGGCCTCACGGTGAGCGGCTACTGGTGGCCGTACGACTCGGAGGCACGACTCCCCGGCCACCTGACGGAGTTCCTCGACGCCGGCCCGGCGCCGGTCTTCGTCGGACTGGGCAGTGCCACCGTGCCGGACGCGGCCCGGCTCAGCGCCCAGGTGGTCGGGGCGCTGCGGCGGGCGGGGCTGCGCGGGGTGATCCAGCGCGGCTGGGCCGGGCTCGCGGCCGCCGGTGACGACATGCTGACCATCGACGAGGTCCCGCACGCGCTGCTCTTCCCGCGGATGGCCGCGGTGGTCCACCACGCGGGCGCGGGGACGACCGCGGCGGGGCTGCGCGCCGGGGTGCCGACCGTGCCGGTGCCGGTCCAGTTCGACGCGGGGTTCTGGTCCGCCCGGCTGGTCGCACTGGGGGTCGCCCCGGGCGCCGTACCGCTGCGCCGTCTCACCGTGGACACGCTGGCCCCCGCCCTGGCGCGGGCCACCCGGGAGCCGGGGTACCGGGAGCGGGCGCGCTGTCTGGGCGCCCGCATCCGTGACGAGGACGGTGCCGCGCCGGTACTCGCGGCGCTGGACCGGCTGGGCGGCTGACAGGCCGGCCGGAGCCGGCCCGCACGGATCAGTGGTTGGTGAGGACCATCCGGAAGCGCGCCTTGCCGGAGAGCATCTTCTGGTAGGCCGCGGTCACGTCGTCCAGCGGCACGGTCTCGGTCGTGGGGCGGATGCCGTGCAGGGCGCTGAACTCCATGGTGTCCTGCACGTCCTGCGAGGTGCCGGACGGGTGGCCGCGCACGACCCGGGCGCCCATGATCAGCTGCAGCGGGCTGATGCCCATCGCCTCGGGAACCGCGCCGATGGCCACGAGCTCACCGCGCGGTGCGAGGCCGTCCACGGTGGCCGTGATGGCCTCGGAGCTCCCCGCGGTGGCCAGGACGACGCTCGCGCCGCCGAGGGACTGCAGGGCCTCGGCGACCGGGGTGCCGGAGGTACTGTCGACGTAGTGGTGCGCGCCGAGTTGCTTGGCGAAGTCGGCCTTCTCCGCGCCCCGGGCGATCGCCACGGTCTCGAAGCCCATCGCCGCCGCGTACTGCACCCCGAGGTGCCCGAGGCCGCCCAGACCGAGCACCGCGACCAGGTCCCCGGGCCGGGCGGAGCTGCGCCGCAGCCCGTTGTACGTGGTCACACCGGCGCAGGCCATGGGCCCGGCGTCGCTCGCCGCCAGCGCGTCCGGGATCCGGGCCAGGGCGTCGACGGGCGCGATCACCTTCTCCGCGAAGCCTCCGTCGTAGGCCCAGCCGGGGACCTTCAGGGTGGTGCACACGATGAAGTCGCCCCGCCGGCAGGACGGGCAGTGGCCGCAAGAGCCGCCGAACCAGCCGACCGCGACCCGGTCGCCGGCCTGGTAGCCCCAGTCCTGCGTGCCCTCGCCGAGCGCCTCGACGCGGCCGGCGATCTCGTGCCCGGCGACCACCGGGAACGTCAGGCCCGGCACGGCGGCGTTCACGAACATGGTGTCGCTGTGGCAGATGCCGCACGCCTCGACGGCGATCCTCACCTGACCGGGCCCCGGCTCGGACACCTCCCGTTCGACCAGTCCGAACGGGCCGCCCGCGCTCGTCACCTGCGCAACTCGATAGGTACTCATCACACTCTCCTGGGTCCGGCGGTGTGTCCTGCGTTCCGGGCACGGCTGCGCCCGCCCCCGCACCAGCAGACCAGTTCCGGGCCGATCCCGCGCGCCGAACCGCGGGGACCCGTGCCGACCTGGGCCGACAGGGCGGGCAGCGCGGTGTCACGCGGGCCGCAGCCGCCAGCCCTCCGGGCGCAGGATGCCCAGCAGCAACCGGACCAGCTCGTCCACCACCTCGTCCAGCGTGGCGTCCACCCAGCCGGCGCTCCAGTCGTGCAGCAGGCCGTTGACGCTGCCCACGAAGGCCGTCGCGGCGAGGCGGTAGTCGCGGGGCGCCGCCTCCCCGCGCGCCACGGCCGCGTCCGCCTCGGCGCGGATGAGGTCGATCCAGCGGGCCCGGCGGGCCAGCCGCTGCTCCTCCAGGCGGGGGCTGACGCCGACGATCTCCACGAAGGTGATGCGGATGCGGCGCGGGTCGGAGGTGACGTCGCGGGCGTAGGCCCGGAAGAGCACGCCGGCGCGTTCGGCCAGCGGCAGCCCGTCCGCCGTGGCGAGGGCGTCCAGCACCGCCTGTTCGGCCCAGTCGTTGACCTGGAGGTGCAGGGCGGCGAGCGCGTCCTCCAGGGTGCGGAACTCCTCGTAGAACTGACGCGTCGACAGGCCCGCGGCCTGGCTCAGGGCGGCGACCGTCGTGCCGCGGTAGCCGGGTGCACCGCCGAACAGCTCCAGGGCCGCGTCCAGGAATCGCCGGCGCCGCTCGGCCTGCCGTTCCTCGGCCGATCTGCCGCCGTAGCGGCCCGTCGGCGCCTTGAGCCTGCCCGTCACGTTTCCCCCTCCGTCCGCCGCCCGGCCACCCAATCTTGTCGTGCACACATCTTGTCGCGAAGGCCGTTCGTTCCTTACTTTTCAGTAAGTTCACTGTGAATGCGCCCGTGTTCAGATTTCCCGCACACTCCCCCCGAGGAAAGAGAGCAGTCATGCCTGCCTCCAGAACCAGGCACCTGTGCTCCGTGGCCGCCGCCCTCGTCCTGACCGTCGCCGGCCCGGCGACCGCCGCCTCCGCCGCGAGTGGCAGCTCCGCCGGTCTGCGCGAGGTGCTGTTCGTCGGCAACAACTGGGACGGCACCGCCGACGTCATCAGGTCCTCCGGCGACTTCGCGAGGATCGGCCGGATCAACGTCGTCCCCGACAAGGCGGAGCGGCTGGCCGAGATCAACGCCGACCCGGTCAAGTGGATCTACTACACGTCCATCCGCAACCAGGTCGGCCAGGGACACGACCAGTACGTGGACGACATGTACTCCACGCCCGACGGCAGGTCCGTGGTCGTCTCCCGGCCCAGCTTCGCCGACGTCGTCTCCATCGACCTGGCCACCGACAGGATCAACTGGCGCTTTCCGGTGGCCGGTTACCGTGCCGACCACATGGCGGTCTCACCCGACGGCACCCGCGTCGCCGTCTCGGCGTCCACCGCGAACAAGGTGCAGGTGCTCGACATCGGCACCGGTAGGGAACTGGGTGAGTTCGGCACCGGCGACAAGCCGCACGAGAACTTCTTCACGAACGGCGGCACGTACATCTGGAACATGTCCATCGGCGAGGTGACCACGTCCCTCGACGACCCCGGCTGGGACTGGACCAAGGGCGACCGGCACATCACCGTCGTCGACGCGACCACGTTCAAGCAGGTCAGGACGATCGACATGCGGCAGCGGCTGGACGCGATCGGCCTGAAGGACTTCTCCGACGCCGTCCGGCCCGCCGCCTTCACCCCCGACTGGTCCAAGCTGTACTTCCAGGTGTCGTTCTTCAACGGCTTCCTGGAGTACGACGTCGCCGCGGACAGGATCACCCGGGTGAAGACGCTGCCGGAGAACCCGGCGACGAACCCGGACCGCACCACCTGGCTGCTGGACTCGCGCCACCACGGCATCTCCATGAACCCCGAGGGCACCAAGCTGTGCGTCGCCGGAACGATGGACAACTACGCCACCGTGGTCGACCGGGCCTCCTTCGACGTCGGCCCGCTGATCACCGCCTCCACGCCCTACTGGGCGACCGTGAGCGGCGACGGCAAGGACTGCGTCATCTCCGAGGCCGGCGCCGACCAGGTCACGGCCATCGACTTCGCCACCGGCCAGAAGGTGCTGTCCGTGCCGGTCGGCGACCACCCGCAGCGCGTCCGGCTGGGGCATGTCCAGGCCGACTGGACGGGTCCGACCGGGAGTTGAGCGCCGTACGGCCTCCGGGGTGACCCCACTCCTCCCGGGGGCCGCACGGCTCCTGCCCGGCGGCTCAGAAGTGCGCCGCCGCCCACCCGGCCAGCTCGGACTCCGCCGCGCTCAGCAGGCCCGCCGAGGGCGCCGTGGCCCCGTTGGTCACCAGCGCGTAGTGCAGGGCGCCGGAGTCCGTGTCGGTGAGCAGCAGGCGGCGGCTGCCGGTGCCGCCCGGCTCGGGGGCGACGGCGACCGGGGTGGCGGCGCCGGTGTAGACGGGCGGCGCGTACGCCGTTCCCAGGTCGGAGACGACGGTGGTGGACGCGGTGGGGAAGGACGCCGGCAGATGCAGTTCGGTGGGTGCGCTGCCGTCTCCGGAGCGCCACACCAGCAATCCGTACTGGCCGGAGCCCACCAGCTTCGCCACGTTCGGCAGCGAGGACGGGACCGGGTTCCAGGTGAGGGTGGTGGAGCCGTCGCGGGAGCGGTCCTCGTAGGTGAACGCGAGGGCCGTACCGGCCGTGGCGCTCGGGTAGAGGCGGTCCAGCAGCCGGGCGTCCTGGCGGAGGATGACGTTTCCGGAGTCGTCCAGGCGTACGGCGGAGAGGTCCTCGTCGTTCCAGGCGTCGCCGGAGGTGCGCACCTTGTCGGGGTTGCCGTTCATCAGCTCGTGGTGCCGGCCGTTGTAGAGGTCCCACTGCCACTGGGTGCCGGAGAGCACCGGACCGGAGGCGGCCGGGGTCTGCCACCAGCTCGCGCCCGGCACACGGGAGTCGAGGGCCTGGTACATGGCCTTCAGGACGGTCGGCGCCTTGTCGGAGACCGTCCCGGACAGCGGGTGGCCGAACTCACTGACCACGGCGGCGGTGCCGGCGGCCGCGGCGCGGTCGCGGACGGCGGCGAAGTCGGCGGCGTACTGGCCGTCGGCGGCCTTGCCCCACATCAGGACGCCGGAGATGGCCTTCTGGTCGTAGAAGTGGGTGTTGAAGACGTACCCCGGGCCGAGCGTGCCCGCGTCCAGCAGGCCGCCCTCCTGCTTCTGGGTGGAGATGTTGGCGTTCCAGAACAGGTTGGGCTCCACGAAGGCGGGCCTGTCCTGCCAGCCGGCGGCGTCCATGCGGGCGCGGAACTTCTCGTAGAACGGCCACAGCAGGTCCTTCTCCCAGGTGCGGGAGGCCTGGCCGGAGTCGTACCGGCCCGCGTAGGGCTCGTTGTACGGGTCGAATCCCGCGATGCCCGCGAACTCGGCGGCGTTCAGGTGCTGTCGGAGGTAGGCCATGGCCGTCTGCGCGGTGGTGAGGAAGGCGTCCTGGAGGCCGTAGGTGTTGTGCCAGAAGTCGTATTGCGCCTGCTGCACGGCGGCGTTCTGGGTGATGTTCTGGCCCCAGAAGAGGCAGATGCCGCAGGACTCGGCCGGATAACTCCCCGCGTCCACCGCCCACTTGGGCGCCCCGTCGCCCGTGTACCAGCTGCCGCTGTTGAACAGGTGGCGGGAGTAAAGGTCCTGGTGGAAGTCGGGGAAGACGCGGATGCCGGCGTCCAGGAAGGCGCGCATCTGCTCGGTGACGGCGGCCAGGTAGCCGGTGTCCACCTGGCCGCGCACCGGTTCGGCGTGCGCCCAGGAGAGCAGGAACCGTACGGTGTTCGCGCCACCGAGGGCGCGCAGCGCGGTCGCCGACTTCTCGGCGTCGGCCACCGAGGCGAAGGGCAGCCCGCCGTTCTCCTCGAGCTTGGTCTCGCCGGAGACGTTGTAGCCGCGCAGGACGATCTCACGCCCCTGGCCGTCGGTGAAGCGGCCGCCCTGCACGGTGAGCGGGGTGCCGTCGAACCAGAGGGAGTCGGCGGGGAGGGCGGGGGTGGCGGCGGTGGCGGGCGGGTGGCCCGTCACCGTCAGGAATCCGCAGAGGACGACCAGAACAACCAGCAGACGCACCCGGATATTCGGCATGTCCACCACAGTCCGGTGGGGTCCGGGCGGCGTCAATACCTTCTGACTCTTCAGTAAGTTGACTATCGGTCAGGGAGGTGACCGTTGAACTCCACGGCATGACCGGCGCCGACCGGCCGTTCGATGCCCAGGGTCGCCGCCTCACGGAAGCACACGTCCAGGCCGCACTCTCGATGCCCGGCGGTCGGCCTCGGCCGGGCCGAAACCGGAGGCGCGACGGGTGGTGGGCGTGCCGGGCGCGGCGGCCTCCCCCATCGGGACCAGCGGTGCGGACGGCCTGCTGGCATGCACGCAGCGCGCATGACTGGCCCTCTCTGCGTGACGACCGGCGCCGTGCGGCGCAGCGGACACCGGCGCCCGGCGACAATGAGTTAACGCTCAACAAATGCCCCGCCACAGCACTCGCCGTGACCAGGGCGCGGTCGTAGGGTGACGTACATCACGTCCGACGGCTGAAAATCCCTGGCTGAAGACCCTCTCCCGCACGGTCTGGAGGGCCCATGACCCACATCTCGGTGAACGTGGACGGCACGACGTACGAGGACGACGTGGAGCCCCGTCTCCTCCTGGCCCACTACCTGCGTGACCGCCTCGGCCTCACCGGCACCACGATCGGCTGCGACACCTCCAACTGCGGCACCTGCACGGTCGACCTGGACGGAGCCAGCGTGAAGAGCTGCTCGGTGCTCGCCGTGCAGGCGGACGGCTGCGCGGTGACGACGATCCAGGGGCTCGCCCGGGACGGCGAGTGGACGGCGCTCCAGCGCGCCTTCCACGAACAGCACGGCCTCCAGTGCGGCTACTGCACGCCGGGCATGATCATGGCCGCGCGCGATCTGCTGCGCGAGAACCCGCACCCCGACGCGGACGAGGTCCGGAAGGGCCTGGAGGGCAACCTCTGCCGCTGCACCGGTTACCAGAACATCGTCCGCGCGGTGCTCGCCGCGTCCGGGCAACCGGCTCATGCGGCTGCCGAGGAGGTCACGGCATGACCGGCCAGGCCGTCGAACGCGAGGTCGGACGCCGTCGGCTGCGCAAGGAGGACGCCCGGCTGATCACCGGCCAGACCAACTGGACCGACAACATCCAGGTGGCCGGACTGCTGCACCTGGCGATCCTGCGCAGCCCGATGGCCCACGCCCGCGTCACCCGCGTCGACGTCTCCCCGGCCCTCGAATACCCCGGTGTCGTCGCGGCGTTCTGCGGCGCCGACCTCGCCGAGGGGCTGGGCTCGCTGCCCTGCGCCTGGCCGGTGACCGAGGACATCGTGCTGCCCGACCACCCGCCGGTCGCCGTCGACGAGGTCCGCTACGCGGGCGACCCGGTCGCGGTCGTGGTGGCCCGCGACCGGTACGCGGCCGCCGACGCCCTGGAGGCGATCGAGGTCGACTACGACCCGCTGCCCCCGGTCCTCGACCTGGAGGCGGCGCTGGCGGAAGGCGCCCCGCTGGTCCACACCGGCAAGGGCACCAACCGCTGCTACACCTGGCCGCTCGCCACCGGCGAGAGCTTCGCGGCGGTGCGGGACCGCGCCGAGGTGACGCTCGAGCGCCGCTACCACCAGCAGCGGCTGATCCCCAACGCCATGGAGCCGCGCGCCGTCGTCGTCACCCCGATCGCCGCATCCGGCGAGTACACCGTGTACTCGGCGACCCAGATCCCGCACATCCTGCGGATCATGCTGTCCACGGTCACCGGCATCCCCGAGCACAAGCTCCGGGTGATCGCCCCGGACGTGGGCGGCGGCTTCGGCTCCAAGCTCCAGGTGTACGGCGAGGAGGCCCTCGCGCTCGCGGTCGCTCGCAAGCTCGGCCGGCCGGTGAAGTGGACCGAGTCCCGTTCCGAGGGCGCGCTCGCCACCCACCACGGCCGCGGCATGATCCAGGACGTCGAGGTGGCCGCCACCCGCGAGGGAAAGCTGCTCGGCCTGAAGGTCGGCCTGCTCGCCGACATGGGCGCCTACCTGATGCTCGTCACCCCCGGCATCCCGATCCTCGGCGCCTTCATGTACCCGGCGATCTACAAGATGGACGCCTACGAGTTCACCTGCACCGGGGTCTTCACCACCCGCACGCCCACCGACGCCTACCGCGGCGCCGGGCGCCCCGAGGCGACCTTCGCCATCGAGCGGACCATGGACGAGCTGGCCGCCGAACTCGGCCTGGATCCGTTGGAGTTGCGGCGCCGGAACTGGATCCGGCACGACGAGTTCCCGTACACCTCGATCGCCGGGCTGACCTACGACAGCGGCAACTACGAGGCGGCCACCGACAAGGCGCTCGCCCTGTTCGGGTACGACGACCTGCGCGCCGAGCAGCGGGGGCGCAACGAGCGCGGCGATCCGGTGCGGCTCGGCATCGGCGTGTCGACGTACACCGAGATGTGCGGGCTCGCGCCGAGCCGGGTGCTGCGCGACCTCAGGTACGGCGCCGGCGGCTGGGAGGCGGCGAGCATCCGCATGCTGCCCACCGGCAAGGTCGAGGTCGTCACCGGCATCAGCCCGCACGGGCAGGGCCACGAGACCTGCTGGAGCCAGATCGCGGCCGACGTGCTCGGAGTGCCCTTCGAGGACGTCGAGGTGGTGCACGGCGACACCAGGGCGGCCCCGCAGGGCATGGACACCTACGGATCGCGGTCGCTGGCCGTCGGCGGCGAGGCCGTGCACCGGGCCGCGAGGACGGTCGTCGAGAAGGCGCGGAAGGTCGCCGCCCATCTGCTGGAGGCCAGCGAGCAGGACCTGGAGTTCAGCGACGGCGTGTTCTCCGTGAAGGGCTCACCGGAGGCCCGCAGGACCATCCAGGAGATCGCCTTCGAGACGTTCACCAACCACGACCTGCCCGACGGCCTCGAGCCCACCATCAACGCCGAGCACGTGGTGGACCCGGAGAACTTCTCCTACCCGCACGGCACCCACCTGTGCGCGGTCGAGGTGGACACGGAGACCGGGCGGACGCTCATCAGGTCGTACGTCTGCGTCGACGACGTCGGCCGGGTCGTCAACCCGATGATCGTCGAGGGCCAGGTGCACGGCGGGCTCGCGCAGGGCATCGCGCAGGCGCTGTACGAGGAGGCCGTGTACGACGACGACGGCAACCTGGTGTCCGGCACCCTGGCCGACTACCTCGTGCCGTCGGCGGCCGACCTGCCCGACTTCGTCACCGACCGGACGGAGACACCGGCGGCCTCGAACGCCCTCGGTGTCAAGGGCGTGGGCGAGGCGGGGACGATCGCGTCGACACCCGCCGTGGTCAACGCCGTCGTGGACGCGCTCAGGCCGCTCGGGGTGCGGGACGTGCGGATGCCGTGTTCACCGCACCGGGTGTGGCAGGCGATCCATGAGGCGCGCTCCGGTACGGCCGGCGGGACCGGCGGCACGGGTCCCGCCCGGTCCGGGCAGTCCGGCCGGGCGGCCCGGTCGGGCGAGCCGGGTCAGCACGGTCAGCCGGGTGAGGAGGGTTCGGCATGATTCCCCCCGCGTTCGAGTACACCCGTCCGGACAGCGTCGCGGAGGCGGTACGCGCGCTCGCCGGCGCGGGCGAGGAGGCGAAGGTGCTGGCCGGCGGGCAGAGCCTGGTGCCGCTGCTGCGGCTGCGGCTGGCCTTCCCGGAACTGCTCGTGGACGTGGGCCGGATCCCCGAGCTGCGCGGAGTGCGGGAGGACGGTGACACGCTCGTCATCGGCGCGATGACCACGCACCACGAGGTGGTGCACGACCCGCTGGTGCGCCGGCACGCCGGGCTGCTGGCGGAGGCGACCGCCACGGTGGCCGACCCGGCCGTCCGCCACCGGGGCACCCTCGGCGGCTCGCTCGCCCACGCCGACCCGGCCGGTGACCTGCCCGCCGTGGCCCTCGCCCTGGACGCCGAACTGGTCGTGGCCGGCCCCGCCGGGCGCCGGACCATCGCCGCGCGCGAGTTCTTCGTGGACTACCTGCAGTCGGCGCTCGCCGACGACGAACTGCTGCTGGAGGTGCGCATCCCGAAGACGGACGGCTGGGGCTTCCACTACGAGAAGTTCCACCCCGTCGCCCAGTCCTGGGCCACCGTCGGCGTCGCCGCGCTGGTGCGCAGCGACGAAGGGCGGATCGCCGAGGCACGTGTCGGGCTGACCAACATGGGGGCGACCCCGCTCAGGGCGACCGCGGCCGAGGAGGCGCTGGCGGGCGCCGACGGGCCGCAGGCCGTGGCCCGGGCCGCCCGGGCGGCGGCGGAAGGGACCCGGCCGGCGCAGGATCTGTCCGCCTCGCCCGAGTACCGGCGGCACCTGGCACGCGTGCTGACCAGGCGGGCGGTGCTGACCGCCACCGGAATGGGGTGAGCGCCGATCATCGAGATGGACGACCCGGAGCGGGTGCGGGCCCGCCTGGAGGAGACGGGTTACCTCGTCGACGAAGGGCTGGCCGTCACCTGCTTCCTGGCCCTGAGGCTGCACCGGCCGCTGTTCTGCGAGGGCGACGCGGGCGTGGGCAAGACCGCGCTCGCCTCCGCCCTCGCCGAGGCGCTCGGCGCGCCGCTGATCCGGCTGCAGTGCCACGAGGGCATCGACGCCTCGCAGGCCCTGTATGACTGGGACTTCCCGCGCCAGCTGCTGCACCTGCGGGCCGCCGAGGCGGCCGGGGTCACGGACGCGGACCGGCTGGAGAGCGAGCTGTACGACCGCCGTTTCCTCATCGCCCGGCCGCTGCTCCAGGCCCTGCAGACCCAGCCGTCGGTGCTGCTGGTGGACGAGATCGACCGGGCCGACGACGAGTTCGAGGCGTTCCTGCTGGAGCTGCTGTCCGAGTACTCCGTGACCATCCCGGAGCTGGGCACGCTGCGCGCCGAGCACCCGCCGGTGGCCGTGCTGACCTCGAACCGCACCCGCGACGTGCACGACGCGCTGAAACGGCGGTGCCTGTACCACTGGTTCGACCACCCCTCCTTCGCGCGCGAACTGGCCATCGTGCGCCGCCGGTTGCCTCAGGTGTCGGCGCGGCTGGCCGAGCAGGTCACGGCGCTGGTGCAGGCGCTGCGGGGCGCGGACCTCCTCAAACCGCCCGGGGTGGCCGAGACCCTCGACTGGGCCGAGGCCCTGGACGCGCTGGGGGCGAGCGAGGTGGACGCCGAGCTGGCGGTGGCGACGCTGGGCTCCGTACTGAAGTACCGGGAGGACGCGGACCGGGCACGGGGGCTCGATCTCGCGGCGGTCCTCGCGGCCCGGGGCGGGTGAGGGCGGTGGGCACGACCGGGAACGGGACGGACCGGCCGCGGGGGCCGGACGCCGTACGGCACCAGAGGGACGCCGAACGCCTCGGCACCGCCGCCGCACGCCTCGGAGCAGACGCGCAGCCCCTCGGGGCCGACGCCGTGCTGGTCGGCTTCGTGCGGGCGGTGCGCGCGGCCGGTGTCGGGGCGAGCACCGAGCGTCTGCACGCCTTCCTGCGGGCCGTGGCCGCCCTGCGGCCGGGGGTGCGGGCGGACGTGTACTGGGCGGGGCGGGCGACGCTGTGCGGCGGGCACGACGATCTGGAGCGGTACGAGCGGGTGTTCGCCGCCTACTTCGGTTCCGCCGGCGAGCAGCCCCGTCGGGCGGTGCGCGCCGCTCCCCCGCCCCGGCCGCGGCTCGTCGCCCGGGAGGCGCCCACGGGACCCCGTACGCGGGGCGCGGGCGAGCCGCCTACGCCGCCGGTCGCCGCGCTCGCCAGCTCGGCCGAGGTGCTGCGCCACCGCGACTTCGCCGCGCTGGACCCCGCCGAACGGGCCCAACTGCGCCGTCTGCTCGCCGCGTTCGCCCTCCAGGGGCAGGCGCGTCGCTCGGCGCGGCGCAGGCCCGCCCGGCGCGGCGAGGTCGATCCGCGGCGCACCGTACGGGAGTTGCTGCGGCGCGGCGGGGAACCGGCCCGGCTGCGCCGGCAGGCGCGCGTGGAGCGGCCTCGCCGGGTGGTGCTGCTCGTCGACGTGAGCGGCTCGATGGCGCCGTACGCCGACGCGCTGCTGCGGTTCGCGCACGCGGCGGTGCGGGCAGGCCGCACGGAGGTGTTCACCATCGGCACCCGGCTGACCCGGGTGACCCGCGAACTCTCGCACCGGGACCCCGACCTGGCGATGGCGGCCGTCGCGGCGGCCGTGCCCGACTGGCGCGGCGGCACCCGGCTGGGCGAGCTGGTGCGCGAGTTCCTGAACCGCTGGGGGCAGCGGGGGATGGCGCGCGGCGCGATCGTCGTGCTGCTCTCGGACGGCTGGGAGCGCGGCGATCCGGAGCTGCTCGGGCAGCAGATGCGACGGCTGCACGCCCTGGCCCACCAGGTGGTCTGGGCGAACCCCCGCAAGGCCCGCCCCGGTTACGCGCCGCTGGCGGCCGGGATGGCGGCGGCGCTGCCCAGCGTGGACGCCTTCGTCGCGGGGCACAGCCTGGCGGCGCTGGAACGGCTGGCGGCGGTGGTGCGCGGTGCGCAGAGCGCCGCGGCCCCGGTGAGAGGAGCGGATGGTGCGTGAGATCCTGCCGGAGCTGGCGCACTGGCACGCCGCCGGGATCCCCTTCGGGCTGGCCACGGTCGTCGCGGTCAGCCGCAGCGCGCCGCGCGGCCCCGGTGCCGCCATGGCGGTGGGCCCGGACGACGAGGTCGTGGGGAGCGTGTCCGGGGGCTGTGTGGAGGGTGCGGTCTTCGAGCTCGCCCAGGAGGTCGTGGCGAGCGGCGAGGCGCGCCTTGCGACCTTCGGCTACAGCGACGAGGACGCGTTCGCGGTCGGGCTGACCTGCGGCGGCGAGATCACCCTGCTGGTGCGGCCGGTGACGCCGGAGTCGGACCCGGCGTTCGGCGCGGTCGCCGCGTCGGTCGCCGGTGGCGAGCCGGTGACCGTGGCCACGGTGGTGGACGGACCGGCCCCGCGCGGCGCCACGCTCGCGGTCTGGCCGGACCGGGCGGCGGGCACGCTCGGCGCGAACGGTCTCGACGTCGCCGTCACCGCCGACGCGCGGGGCGAACTCGCGCTCGGCGCCTCGGTGCTGCGGCACTACGGGCCGCGCGGCGAGCGCCGCGAGGACGCCGTCACGGTGTTCCTCCAGTCGTTCGCTCCGCCACCGCGCATGCTGGTCTTCGGCGCGATCGACTACGCGGCCGCCGTGGCCCGCATCGGCGACTTCCTCGGGTACCGGGTCACCGTGTGCGACGCCCGCCCGGTCTTCGCAACCCCCAAACGGTTCCCGGCGGCCGTCGAGGTCGTGGTCGACTGGCCGCACCGCTATCTCGCCGGCACGGACACCGACGACCGCACCGTGATCTGCGTCCTCACCCACGACCCGAAGTTCGACGTCCCGCTGCTGCGGGAGGCCCTGCGCCGCCCGGCCGCCTACATCGGCGCGATGGGCAGCCGGAAGACCCACGAGGAGCGCCTCGAACGGCTCACGGAGGCCGGCCTCACCCAGGCCGAACTGGCCAGGCTGCGTTCACCGCTCGGGCTCGACCTGGGGGCCCGTACGCCCGAGGAGGTCGCCGTGTCCGTCGCCGCCGAGATCGTCGCGCTGCGCTGGGGCGGCAGCGGCGCGCCGCTGACCAGCACCGCCGGAGCCATCCACCCGCCCGCCGCCTGACGTGCCCGGAAGGAGCCTGTCATGGAACTGCACCACGAGTTCACCGTCCCCGTCCCGGTCGACGACGCCTGGCACGCACTCCTCGACATCGAACGGGTCGCGCCCTGTCTGCCGGGCGCGGTGGTGGAGGACTACGACGGCAAGACGGTGACCGGTTCGGTGAAGGTCAAGGTCGGCCCGGTCACCGTGGCCTACCGGGGCACGGCGGTCTTCGAGGAGCAGGACGAGTCGGCGCACCGGATGGTGCTCGTGGCGAGCGGCCGGGAGACCCGGGGACAGGGCACGGCCAGGGCGACGGTCTCCGGCACCCTGACCGAACGCGACGGCGGCACGGCGGTGTCGGTCCGGACCGACCTCACCGTGACCGGCCGCCCCGCGCAGTTCGGCCGGGGCGTGCTGGCGGAGGTCGGCGACCGCCTGGTGAGCCAGTTCGCGTCCTGCCTGGCGGACCGCCTGTCCGAGCCGGCACCCACACCTGCCACCGAGGAGCAACCGCAGCCGTGGGACGAGCCGGAGCCGCTGGACCTCCTGCGCACGGCCGGGCTGCCGTTGGCCGAGCGAGTGGCGGCCGTGGCGGTGGCGGTCGCCGTACTGGCCTGGGCTGTGGCAAGGCTGCTACGACGCGGGCGCAGGGGGCACACTACGCGGCGCGGGTGACGGGCGACCGCCTACCGCTGCGGCAGCCGGTGGAGGGTCACATCGGTGAGCGTGCCGTCGGTGAGGGAGGCGGTCATGTACGTGCGGTGGGGCTGGCGGCGGCGGTCGGTCGGTGAGCCGGGGTTGAGCAGGCGCAGGCCGGTCGGGGCGGTGGTGTCCCAGGGGATGTGGCTGTGGCCGAAGACCAGGACGTCGAGGTCGGGGAAGCGGGCGGCGCAGCGGGCCTCGCGGCCCTGGGCGGGGCCGGTGTCGTGGACGACGCCGAAGCGCAGGCCGTCCAGTTCGGCGTACGCCACCTCGGGAAGCCGGGCCCGCAGCCGAGGTCCGTCGTTGTTGCCGTGGACCCCGATCAGCCGTCGGCTGCGGCTCTCCAGCAGGTCCAGGGTGGCGGTGTCGACCCAGTCCCCGGCGTGGAACACGACGTCCGCGCGGGGGAGTTCGGCCAGCAGCGGCCCGGGGAGCACTTTGGCGCGCTTGGGCAGATGGGTGTCGGACATGAGCAGGAGGCGCACGCGGTCAGCCTAGGCGGCGCGGGAGGTCAGACGGCGCAGGCCGCGTACGGCGCCGAGTGCCGCGGCGGCGGTGCCGAGGGCCGTGGCGGCGGGGTGCCGGGCGAGGGTCTGCTGCCAGGAGCGGGGGTGGGCGCTGTCGTCGAAGGAGCCGTGAGCGCCCTGGTCCTCGGCTGGGTCCTGGTCCACCGGTGCGAAGAGGTTGTCCAGGCCGGCGGGCGGGATGCGGTCGGTCTGCTGGGAGTCGTAGCCGGTGCGGGCGAGGTAGCGGTCGAGCAGGGCCGGGGCGAGCCGGTTGGCCCAGAGGGTGGCCACGGTGCCGGCGCCGACGTAGTACTGCTTGCGGCGCGGGTGGTCGGCCGCGTGGAGCACGCCCCGGGCGGCGACCTCGGGCTGGTAGATCGGCGGCACCGGCATGGGGTGCCGGGAGAGCCGGGAGCGGACCCATTCGAACTGGGGGGTGTTGACCGCGGGCAGCTGGACGACGGTGACGTGGACGTCGCTGCCGCGGTGCAGCAGTTCGGTGCGCAGGGCGGAGGTGAAGCCGTTGATGGCGTGCTTGGCGCCGCAGTACGCGGACTGCAGCGGGATCGACCGCTCCCCCAGTGCCGAGCCGACCTGGACGATGGTGCCCCGGTCGCGGGGCAGCATGCGCCTCAGCGCCGCGCGGGTGCCGTTGACGAAGCCGAGGTAGGTGACGTCGGTGATCCGCCGGAACTCCTCGGGGGTGATCTCGTCGAACGGCGCGAACACGGTGGCGAAGGCGCAGTTGATCCACACGTCGAGCGGGCCGAACTCCTTCTCCGCGGCCTCGGCGACGGCCTCGACCCGGGCCTGGTCGGTGATGTCGGCCGGCTGGACGAGGGGGCGTCCGCCGAGGGCCGCGACCTCGTCCGCCGCCGCCCGCAGGCCGCCCTCGCCCCGCGCGACCAGGACGACGTTCGCGCCGCGCCGGCCGTACAGCCGGGCGGTGGCGCGCCCGATCCCGGCGCTGGCGCCGGTGATGACGACGGTCGAAGGCATGGTCATCTCCCTTTCTCGCACGGTGATTTCACGCGGTGACCTCATTCCACGCGGTACGGCGCGGCCCGTTCCTCCACGAGGGTCAGCCCGAGTCCCGGCGCCCCGTCGGCGCCCGGTGTGATGGTGCCGCCGCCGGGGTCGAGGACGCCGTCGAAGAGGAGCCGCTCGATGCGGACGTGGTCGTGGAACCACTCCAGGTGGCGCAGATTGGGTACGGCCGCGGCGGCGTGCGCGTGCGCGTGCGGTGCGCAGTGGCCGGAGACATGGATCCCGCGTGCGTGGGCGAGCGCGGCGACGCGCAGCCAGACGGTGATGCCGCCGCACCGGGTGACGTCCGCCTGGAGGCAGTCGACCGCCCCGGCGGCCAGCATGTGCTCGAAGTACGGCAGGGTGTAGCCGTACTCGCCGGCGGTGACGTCCATCGGGAGGCGGCGGCGCAGGTCGGCGAGCAGGGTCAGGTGGTCGGAGGGGACCGGTTCCTCGAACCAGGTGACGCCCCGGTCCGCGAGCACGGCGCCGATGCGCGCGGCCTGTGCGCCGGTGTAACCGCCGTTGGCGTCGGCGTACAGGTCGACCGTGTCGCCGACGCTCGCCCGTGCGCGGGCGACCCGTTCGAGGTCGCGGGTCTCGCGGCTGCCCCACGACTCGCCGATCTTGATCTTGACGCGGGGGATGCCCTCGTCCTCGGCCCAGCCGCGCAGTTGGCGGTCCTGGCGCTCGGCGTCGTAGGTGGTGAAGCCGCCGCTGCCGTAGACGGGCACGTCGTCGCGGGCCGCGCCGAGCAGGGCGACGAGGGGCAGGTCCAGCAGGCGGGCCTTGAGGTCCCACAGGGCGATGTCGGCGGCGGCGATCGCCTGGGCGGCCACGCCGGGCTGTCCGGCGTTGCGCACCGCGCGGCACATGCGCTCGTTGGCGCGCGGCACGTCGAGGGCCGGCAGGCCGGTGACGGTGCCGGCGAGGAGTTCGCGGACGACGTGCGCGGTGGCGGCCGGGGCGTAGGTGTAGCCGAGGCCGGTGGTGGTGCCGGAGCGGAGGGTGACGAGGACGAGGGTGGTCCTGTCCCAGGCGAGGGTGCCGTCCGCCTCGGGGGCGTCGGTGGGCACCGTGTAGACGGCGGCGTCGACGTCGTCGACGGTCGGCCGGTCGCTCACGGCTCGCCTCCTCACACCCACCGCCGCGCCCCGAGTACGGCGCCGCCGGCGGCGAGTCCGGCGACGGTCGCCGTCGTCGCCCAGCGGGCCGTGCGCGAGGGCTCGGGCGGGCGGTCGGCCAGGCGTTCCGGGTGGTCGCCGGGCAGGTTGCCGTCGAGGGCGAGCGCCAGGGCCTCGGCGAGGTGCAGGGCGCGGCGGCCGGTGCCGCCCTCCTCGATCTGGGTGCGGCAGCTGAAGCCGTCGGCGAGGACCAGGCTGTCCGGTGCGGCGGCGCGCACGGACGGCAGGACGCCCAGTTCGGCGACGGCCATGGAGACCTCGTGGTGGCCGCGTTCGAAGCCGAAGTTGCCGGCGAGTCCGCAGCAGCCCTCGTCGAGGACGTCGGCGTCCAGGTGGGCGCGGCGCATCAGTTCCCGGTCGGCGTCGAACTTCATGATGGCGTGCTGGTGGCAGTGGGTCTGCACGATGGCCTGCCGGGCGAGCCGCGGGGGCCGCCAGTCGTCGGGGGCGTGGTGGACGAGCTGTTCGGCGAAGGTACGGGTCTGTCCGGCCAGTCGCCGCACGTCCTGGTCGGCGGGCATCAGCTCGGGGGCGTCGGCGCGGAGGACGGCCGTGCAGGAGGGTTCGAGGCCGATGACCGGGGTGCCCGCCCCCAGGTAGGGGCGCAGCACCGTGAGGGTGCGGCTCAACACCTTCTTGGCGACGGCGAGTTGGCCGGTGGAGATCCAGGTCAGGCCGCAGCACACCGGCTCGGTGGGGACGGCGACCCGGAAGCCGGCGTCCTCGAGGACCCGTACGGCCGACTTCGCGATCGCGGGGTGGAAGTAGGTGCTGAAGGTGTCGGGCCACAGGACCACGGTGCGCGGGTCGGCCGGGTCGGGCTGCTCGCGGCCCTGGGCCCGCCACCACTGGACGAAGGACTCCTCGGCGAAGACCGGTGCCGGGCGGGCGCCGTCCACGCCGGCCAGCCGCTTGCCCGCGCGGGCGAGGCCGGGCGCGTGCAGCGCGGAGTTGACCAGGCAGGGGGCGATCCGGGAGAGCCGGGCCCAGACCGGCAGGTAGCCCATGGAGTAGTGCGCCGCGGGACGCGTGCGGCCCTCGTAGTGGTGGGCGAGGAACTCGGCCTTGAGGGTGGCCATGTCGACGCCGGTCGGGCAGTCGGACTTGCAGCCCTTGCAGGCCAGGCACAGGTCGAGCGCGTCGCGTACGGCGGTGGAACGCCAGCCGTCCTCGATGGCGGAGTCGGCGTGCCCGCCGAGCATCTCGAACAGCAGCCGGGCCCGGCCGCGGGTGGAGTGCTCCTCCTCCATGGTGGCCCGGTAGGAGGGGCACATCACGCCGCCGGAGTGGCTGCGGCAGTTGCCGATGCCGACGCAGCGCAGCACCGCGCGGTTGAAGTCGTGCTCGTCCTCGGGGAAACCGAAGTGGGTCGGGGAGGTGACCGGCCGCCAGCCGGGGCCGAGGCGCAGCTGGCCGTCGACGGGGTTGGGGCGGACGATCTTGCCGGGGTTCATCCGGTCGCGGGGGTCGAAGAGGGCCTTCAGCTCGCCGAAGGCGGTCACCAGCCGTTCGCCGAACATGCGGGTGAGGAGTTCGCCGCGGGACTGGCCGTCGCCGTGCTCGCCGGACAGGGAGCCGCCGTAGGAGGCGACGAGGTCGGCGGCGCGCTCCACGAAGCGGCGGAAGTGGGCCACGCCGTGGGCGGTCCTGAGGTCGAAGGGGATGCGGGTGTGCACACAGCCCTGTCCGAAGTGGCCGTACAGGGTCGGGTGGTCGTAGTCGAACGCGTCGAACAGGCCCTTCAGGTCGCGCAGATAGTCGCCGAGCCGTTCGGGCGGTACGGCGGAGTCCTCCCAGCCCTCCCAGGTCTCCCGGCCGTCGGGCGGGCGCGCGGTGACGCCGAGTCCGGCCTCGCGGGCCCTGAGCATCTTCTGCTCGCGTTCGGGGTCGTCGGAGAAGGCGACGGTGCTCTCCTTCCCGTCCCGGCCGATGGCCCGCAGCAGGGCGTGCGCCTGCTCGTCCACGTCCTCCTGGCTGTCGCCGCTGTACTGCACCATCAGCCAGCTGCCGCCCTCGGGCAGCATGGCGAGCGAGTCGAGGTAGGCGCCCTCCTCGCGCATCAGCTGCGCCATGCGGTCGTCCAGCGCCTCCAGTTGGCTGGGGGTGCAGTGCTCCAGCAGGCGGGGTACGTCGTCGGCGGCGGCGCAGATGTCGTCGTAGCCGAGCACCAGCAGCGACTGGTACGGCGGCACCGGGACGAGGTCGAGCTCGGCGCGCAGCAAGGTGACCAGGGTGCTCTCGCTGCCGACGAGCGCCTTGGCCACGTCGAAGCCGTTCTCGGGCAGCAGGGAGTCGAGGTTGTAGCCGGAGACGCGGCGCGGGATCCTGGGGTAGCCGCGGCGGATGTCGGCGAGGTACTCGCCGGCGATGCGGTCGAGGCCGCCGTAGAGCTCGGCGAGCCGGCCGCCGGCGGCGACGATGCGGGCGCGCTCGCCGGGCGGGGTGGGGCCGGTCCAGGCGCGTTGTCCGTCGTAGGTGAGGATCTCCAGGCGCCGGACGTTGTCGACGGTCTTGCCGTAGGCCTGCGCGGAGGCGCCGCAGGAGTTGTTGCCGATCATCCCGCCGAGCGCGCAGTGGCTGTGGGTGGCGGGTTTGGGCCCGAACTGGAGCTTGTGCGAGGCGAGTTGGCGGTTCAGTTCGTCCAGGACGATCCCGGGCTCCACGACACAGGTG
The DNA here is from genome assembly GCF_053598315.1 of Streptomyces sp. NPDC001153. Classification (NCBI taxonomy): domain Bacteria; kingdom Bacillati; phylum Actinomycetota; class Actinomycetes; order Kitasatosporales; family Streptomycetaceae; genus Streptomyces; species Streptomyces sp. NPDC001153. The sequence goes on along the minus strand of NZ_JBSFJZ010000005.1, from coordinate 293,572 downwards.
CGCCGCTCGGGGTCGACGGAGATGAGCCGGGTGCAGTACTTGCTCCAGTCGATCACCACGGCGGTGTTGGTCGACTGTCCGGCCAGGCTGGTGCCGCCGCCCCGGGAGAGGACGGGGGCGTCGAAGCGTGCGCACACCGACAGCGCCCGGGCGCCCGCCTCGACGGTGCGGGGGACGACGAGACCCAGGGGGACCTGCCGGTAGTTGGATCCGTCCGTGGCGTAGGCACCGCGGCTGCCGGCGTCGAAGCGGACCTCGCCGTCCACCTCGGCGCGAAGAGCCGCCGCCAGGCCGGACGTGTCCGGAGGGGACATCTGCGCTCCTTGCGTTCACCGACGTGCTGCCCTGTCCGAGGACGGGCGAGTACCCGGCAATCAGTCAGGTAAAACTGAACAGTCCAAGCTGGACAGTTTCGGCTGCGGGTCCTAGGGTGGGTCGCATGGCTGACATCTCCGACTCCGCCGCCCGCGCCGCGCGCGACCTGCGCGTGGTCTTCAGCCGGCTGCGGCGCCGTATCCGCGAGGTCGCGCAGGACACCGACCTCAGCCCCTCACAGGAGTCGGCGCTCACGCTCGTCGGCAAGCACGGCGCCGCCACGGCCAGCGCGCTCGCCGCCGCCGAGGGGATGCGCCCGCAGTCGATGGCGACCACGCTGGCCGCACTGGACCAGCACGGTCTGATCCGGCGCGCCCCCGACCCCGAGGACGGCCGGCGCCAGCTGGTCACCCTGACCGACGCCGGGCGGGCCCGAATCGAGGGCAACCGCCAGGTCCGTGAGGAGTGGCTGGCCCGCGCCTTCCAGGACCGCTACTCGGAGGAGGAACGGCAGACCGTCCTTGCGGCACTGGAGCTGATGGAACGGCTGTCGCGGCCGTGACACCGAGGCTCACCGGACGCACCGAGAGGGCCACCCGGCCCGCTCCCGCCGGATTCGACCGCCGGCTGATCCCGCCGATGCTGTTCGGCTCGGTCCTCAACCCGGTCAACTCCTCGATGATCGCCGTGGCCCTGGTGCCGATCGGCGTCGCCTTCGGGGCCCCGCCCGCGGAGACCGTCTGGCTGGTCTCGGCGCTCTATCTGGCCACGGCCGTCGGACAGCCCGTCATCGGCCGCCTGGTCGACATGTACGGCCCGCGCCGGCTCTACCTCGCCGGTACGGCCCTGGTCGGCGTCGCCGGTCTGCTCGGCGCGCTCGCGCCCTCGCTGGGCGCGCTGATCGCGGCGCGGGTCCTGCTCGGCTTCGGGACCTCGGCGGCGTACCCGGCGGCCATGCGGCTGACCCGCGGCGAGGCCGAACGCACCGGGCAGGACAGCCCCGCGGGGGTGCTGGCCGCGCTGGCCGTCGCCAACCAGACCGTGGCCGTCGTCGGGCCCGCGCTCGGCGGCCTGCTGATCGGCCTCGGCGGCTGGCGCGCCGTGTTCACCGTCAATGTGCCGCTCTCGGCGGTCTGCCTGGTGCTCGGCACGCTGCGACTTCCCCGGTCCGAGACCCGGCGGCGCGCCGTCGACCTGCCCGGCATGGCGCTGTTCGCACTGCTGCTGGTCGCGCTGATGCTGTTCCTGATGGAGCCGCGCGCAGGCCGCTGGTACCTGCCGGTGCTGTCGGCCGTCGCCGCCGCCGGTTTCGCGGTGCGCGAGCTGCGGGTGCCGGACCCGTTCATCGACCTGCGCGTCCTCGGCGGCAACGGCCCGCTGCTCGCCACCTATCTGCGCCAACTGCTCGCCTACACCACCTCCTACGCCTTCATGTACGGCTACACGCAGTGGCTCGAGCAGGGGCGCGGGCTCGGCGCCTCCACCGCCGGACTCCTCCTGCTGCCGCTGTCGGTGTCCGCGCTGATCGTGTCCACGCTCACCGGACGCCGGGAGGCGGTGCGCGCCAAGCTGCTCCTCGGCTCCGCACTCCAGGTCGCGGGCTGCGCCCTGCTGCTCCTCGTGCGCGCCGACAGCGCGCTGTGGCTGCTGCTCACGGTCGGCGCGCTGCTCGGCGTCCCACAGGGCCTCATCGGCCTGGCCACGCAGAACGCCCTGTACCGGCAGGCCGATCCGGAGCGGATCGCCTCCGCGGCCGGGCTGCTGCGGACCTTCATGTACCTCGGCGCGCTGGGTGCGTCCGCCGCCACCGCGGCGTTCTACCCGCACCGCGCCGACACGGCCGGGCTGCACGGCCTGGCCCTGTTCATGCTCGCCGGCTCCGCACTGCTGCTGGCGACGACCCTGCCGGACCGCTCCCTCGGCCGGCCGGGCACCTCCACCCCCCGAACCATCGGAAAGGCCTGACCGACTCATGTCGCTCACCACGCTCGACCCCCGTACCGCCCTCGTCGCGATCGACCTGCAGAACGGCATCGTGGGCATGCCGGTCCAGCCGCACGCGGCCTCCGACGTCGTCTCCCGCACGGCCGAACTCGCCGGCGCCTTCCGCGCGCAGGGGCTGCCCGTGGTCCTGGTCCGGGTCTCCTTCGCGCCCGACTGGGCCGACGCCGTGCCCGGCCGCACCGAGCAGCAGGCACGCGGCCTCGCCTTCCCCGAGGGCTGGGACGTCCTCGTCGACGAGCTGTCCGGCCACCCCGGCGACATCCGCGTCACCAAGCACAACTGGAGCGCCTTCCACGGCACCGACCTGGATGTCCAGCTGCGCCGCCGCGGCATCACCCAGATCGTGCTGACCGGCATCGCCACCAGCATCGGCGTGGAGTCCACCGCCCGCGACGCCTATGCCCACGGCTACCACGTCACCCTCGCCACCGACGCGATGGCCGACTCCGTCGCCGAGGCGCACGCGAACAGCGTCGAGCGGATCTTCCCGCGGCTCGGCGAGAGCGGCACGACCGCCGAGATCCTGGAACTGCTCGCCAAGACCCACGCCTGACCGCCCGACCCGGCCCCTCGCGGCGGGAGCGGGGGTACCCCCACTCCCCCGCGAAGGGCCGGGTTAGCATTCGGCCACGCCCACCCGTGCCACAAGGCAACGGCGGGCGAACAAAGGGGGATTGGAACCGGATGCCGGTCAAGGTCAGCGTCATCGTCCCCGTGTACGACCCGGGGCCGCACATCGAGGACTGCATCGCCTCGCTGCTGCGCCAGTCGCTGCCCCCCGACGACCACGAAGTGATCTTCGTGGACGACGGCTCCACCGACGCCACCCCGGCCCGCCTGGACGCGCTCGCCGCCGAACACCCGCACCTGCGCGTCATCCACCAGGAGAACTCCGGCGGGTCCGGCAAGCCCCGCAACGTCGGCATCGAGGCCTCCCGCGGCGAGTTCGTGCTGTTCGTCGACCACGACGACCGGCTGGGCGACGAGGCCCTGGAGCGGATGTACGACTACGGGGTCGCGAACAAGGCCGATGTGGTCGTCGGCAGGACGGCCGGCAAGGGCCGGCCGGTGCCGGTGGAGCTGTTCCGTCGCAACCACCCGCACGCCTCGGTCGAGAACGCGCCCCTGATCGACAGCCTCACCCCGCACAAGATGCTCCGGCGCTCCTTCCTGGACCGCACCGGACTGCGCTTCCCGGAGGGCCGGCGGCACCTGGAGGACCACGTCTTCGTCACCGAGGCCTATCTGCGCGCCGACAACGTCTCGGTGCTCAGCGACTACGTCTGCTCCTACCACCTCGAACGCGACGACACCTGCGACGCGGGCTTCCCACACGTCGACCCGGCCGGCTACTTCGCGAACCTCCGTGAGGCCCTCGACGTGGTCGAGCGGTACACCGAGCCGGGCCCGCTGCGCGACAGGCTGCTGCGCCGCTGGCTGCGGGTGGAGATGGTCGAACGGATGAGCGGGCACCGGCTGCTGGCGATGCCCGACGACTACCGGCACCAACTGCTCAAGGAGATGCACGCGGTCGTCGTCGAGCGCTTCGGCCCCGGAGTCGCCGGCGGGCTGCGCCCCGCCGAGCGGATCGTCGCCGCGCTGATCCGCGAGGAGCGCTACGACGACCTGGTCGCCCACGCCGAGTGGGAGAGCGGGGTACGGCCCCGCGCCGTCCCGGCCGGTGTCAGCTGGCGGGACGGCACCCTGCGCATCGGCCTCACCGCCGAGTACGGCACGCCACACGGCCCGCTGACCGTCCCCGCGGACATGCCCCGGCCGGCCGCGGACGGCGCGCCCCGCGATCTCGCCGAGGCCGCGTCCTGGCCGGCCGCGATCGCCGGGGACGATTTCGAGGCCGCCACCGTCGACCTGATCGTGCGCGACCGGGAGAGCGCTGCCTCCTTCGTCCAGCCGGTGGAGGTCACCCGCGAACGGGTTCCGGCCGAGGCCGGCGGCACCCGGCTGGTGCTGCACGCCACGGCCACGGTCGACCCCGCAACGGCGGCCGGCGGCGACCCGTTGCACGCCGGGCGGTGGGACCTGTACGTGCGGGTCGGCCTGGGCGGCTGGACCAAGGAGTGCCGACTGGGCCCCGCCCCGGCGGAGGGGCCCGCGCTGCCGCCGGCCGGGATCCTCGCGGACCGGGTCGTCCTGCCGTACTGGACCCAGCAGCACCGCAACCTGTCCGTGGACGTGGACCGCGCCGCCAAGTCCCTCGGACTGCACCGGCTCACCCCGGCGGACGCGGCGGTCTCGGGCGCCGAGACGCTGACCGTCGCACTGCCGCTGTACGTCCCCGACCGCACGCAGGCCACGCTCCGCCTGGCCGCCGCCTCCGGCCGGACGGTGGACCGGCCGGCGGTGCTCACGCCCGCCGACGGCGTCCACGCGCTGCTGGCGGCCGATCTGCCGCTGCGCGAACTGCGCAACGCCCTGTGGCGCACGGAACTCCGTCTTTCCGGCGGGCGGACCCTGAAGCTGCCCCTGCTGCTGCGGGTGGGCCGCACGCACGGTGCCGTCGAGGTGGTCCGGCCGTCCCCGCCCGGTATGCTGCGCCGGCTGCTGCGCAGGGCACGGCGCCTGCTCGGTGGCACACGGGGAACGCGGACGACCACGACGACACGGAAGGCATGACGGCGTGCGGCAACTGGGGATAGGTGACGCCTGGGTGCTGGAGCCCCGGGTGTTCCCGGACGACCGGGGCAGCTTCCACGAGTGGTACCGGGGCGCGGAGTTCCGCGAGGCCACCGGTTACGACCTCGAACTGGCCCAGGCCAACTGCTCGGTGTCCCGGCGGGGCGTGCTGCGCGGCATCCACTTCGCCGACGTGCCGCCCGGCCAGGCCAAGTACGTGACATGTGTGCGCGGAGCCGTCCTCGACGTGGTCGTGGACATCCGCGTCGGCTCCCCCACCTACGCGCAGTGGGAGGCCGTACGGCTGGACGAGGACACCCGGCGCGCGGTGTTCCTCGCCGAGGGCCTCGGGCACGCCTTCATGGCGCTCACCGACGACGCCACGGTGGTGTACCTGTGCTCGGCCGGGTACGCCCCGGAGCGCGAGCACGGGCTGCATCCGCTCGACCCGGCGCTGGGCATCGCCTGGCCGGAGGGCATCGGGCCGGTGCTGTCGCCCAAGGACGCCGAGGCGCCCTCGCTGGCCGAGGCGGAGCGGTCCGGGCTGCTGCCCACGTACGCGGACTGCTCCGCCCACTACCAGCGGCTGCGCTCCGGGGAGTTCAGCGGCTGACGCGGCTCGCGCGTACGCGGCCGGTGCGGCGCGGCGGCTCCCCGTCCGAGGCCGCCCCGGCTCGCTCAGTCCTCGCCCCGCACGATGTTCTCCTCCGGCCCGGTGCCCTGCCGCTGCACGGAGCCACGGTCCACGACGGCCGGGAGACAGGTCCGCACGCCCCGGTTCCGCCGCCGGCGAGCCTTCGCCCAGCCGGTCTCGGCATAGGGCACGGACGGTTTCTCGGTGGCATGCGCGGTCACGTCGTTCATCTTCCTTCTGCGTCGTGCGCCGGCCGGGACCGGTCGGTCGGGCCCGCCGCGCGGGCCCGTGTGCGATCTGTGCCCGACCGGGTCCCCGTGCCGCCACGCCCGTAAACGCCGCGCCGGCTCAGGTCCGGCCGCCGCCCCCGCCGCCGAAGGATCCGCTGGAGCCGGGCGACCAGCGCGGGCGGCGCTGGTCGGCGGCTCGCCGGCTGCGGATGTTGCCCAGTTGGTAGGGGGTGAGCCGCTCGCTGTCGTCCGCGGCCCGGGGCACCTCGTCGGGTTCGCGCATCTCGCGGATCTCGTGGACGGGCCCGGACGCCGGCATCCGGGGCTGCTCATCGGGTCGCGGCGGGGCAGGTTCGCGGCTGCGCACCCGGAAACCGAGCCGGAAGGCCCAGATCAGTCCGGCGGCGCAGGCGACCCCGGCGAGCAGGATGAGGACGTACCCGAACACCTGGGCGCCCATGGAGGCTGTGTGCACGGCGGAGTTCATGGCCCCCGGGTACCCGGCCGAGCGGCGGATACGACCCCGGCCGTGAAGGCGTGGCGCACGGGAGGCCGCAGGTCACGGGGAGTAGCGTCACCCGGGATGACAGAACTACCGGAAATGTCGGACACTCACGAGGTCGTGGCGCGGTACACGACGCCCGCCCCGCGTCCCGGCCGGGCCCTGCTGCGCTGGGTCTCCACCGCCGACCACAAGGTGATCGGCCGGCTCTACATGGTCACGGCGTTCTGTTTCTTCCTGTTCGCGGGGCTGCTCGCCCTCGGGATGCGCGCGGAACTCGCCCGGCCGGGTCTGCAGTTCCTGAGCGAGCACGGCTACAACCAGTTCTTCACGGTCCACGGCACGATCATGATGCTGCTGTTCGCGACCCCGATGTTCGCCGGGTTCGCCAACGCCATCATGCCGCTGCAGATCGGCGCGCCGGACCTGGCCTTCCCGCGGCTGAACGCGCTGTCGTACTGGATGTTCGTGTTCGGCGGACTGATGGTGGTCTCCGGCTTTCTGGTGCCCGGCGGGGCCGCGGCGTTCGGCTGGTTCGCCTACGCGCCGCTGAACAGCGCCTACTTCTCCCCCGGCGCGGGCGGCGACCTGTGGGCGATGGGGCTGGTGGTCTCGGGTGTGTCGACGACGCTCACCGCGGTGAACTTCATCGCCACGATCCTGTGCCTGCGGGCGCCGGGCCTGACGATGTTCCGGATGCCGATCTTCACCTGGAACGTGCTGTTCACCTCGATCCTGATCCTGCCGGCGTTCCCGGTGCTCACGGCGGCGCTGCTGGCGCTGGAGGCGGGCCGCAAGTTCGGGGCGCAGGTCTTCGACGCGGCCGACGGGGGCGCGCTGCTGTGGCAGCACCTGTTCTGGTTCTTCGGGCATCCGGAGGTCTACATCGTGGCGCTGCCGTTCTTCGGGATCGTCTCGGAGATCATCCCGGTGTTCTCCCGCAAGCCGCTGTTCGGGTATCTGCCGATGATCGGGGCCACGATCGCGATCACCATGCTGTCGGCGGTGGTGTGGGCGCACCACATGTTCGCCACCGGCGCGGTGCTGCTGCCGTTCTTCTCCATCATGTCGTTCCTGATCGCGGTGCCCACGGGCATCAAGTTCTTCGCGTGGATCGGCACGATGTGGCACGGCTCGGTGTCGTTCGAGACGCCGATGCTGTGGTCGATGGGCTTTCTGGTGTCGTTCCTGCTGGGCGGGCTGAGCGGGGTGCTGATCGCCTCGCCGCCGCTGGACTTCCATCTGACCGACACCTACTTCATCGTGGCGCACCTGCACTATGTGCTGTTCGGCACGGTGGTGTTCGCGATGTTCGCCGGCTTCTACTTCTGGTGGCCGAAGTTCACCGGCAAGATGCTCGACGAGCGGCTCGGCAAGCTGCACTTCTGGCTGCTGTTCCCGGCGTTCCAGCTGACCTTCCTGGTGCAGCACTGGCTCGGCGAGGCCGGCATGCCCCGCCGGTACGCGGACTATCTGCCCGAGGACGGCTTCACACTGCTCAACAGCCTGTCGTCGGCGGGCGCGTTCCTGCTGGGCGTCTCCACCCTCCCGTTCCTCTACAACGTGTGGCGCACCACGACCAGGGGCGAGAAGGTCACCGTGGACGACCCGTGGGGATGGGGGCGCGGCCTGGAGTGGGCGACGTCCTGCCCGCCGCCCCGGCACAACTTCGTGGCGCTGCCCCGGATCCGCTCCGAGTCCCCGGCCTTCGACCTGCACCACCCGGAGATCGAGAGCCCGGCCGGAGAGGAGCTGGCGCGATGAAGGCGGAGGCGATGCTGTTCGGCGGGGTCGCGGCGTTCTTCGGCGGGTCCGCGGCGCTGTACGGGGTGTGGTCGCAGGACGAGACGGGCACGGTCGCGCTGGTCGTCGCGTGTGCGATGGCCGGACTGGTCGCGTTCTTCTGCCTGATCCAGTACCGGCGCCGGGGCACGCGGGCGCAGGACCGGACCGAGGCGGAAGTGGCGGACGCGGCCGGGCCGGTGGCCTTCTTCCCCGACGAGTCCCTGTGGCCGATCGTCACCGCGCTGGGTTTCGCGCTGACGGCGACCGGCGTGGTCTTCGGCCTGTGGCTGTTCCTCATCGGGCTGGGCGTTCTGGCGCGCGGGGTGTTCGGGATGGTGTTCCAGTACGCGCACCGGTGAGCGCTCTGCGCGGGGCGCCGGGCCGGAACGTCTCCCCGGGCTCGTGATCGGTCTCGTAGCCGCCGGTGACGCTCTGCCGGATCTCGCCCGTGGGCACGCCCTCGGCCAGCCGCTCCTCCTCGGCCGCCGTGAGGGCGCGGCACAGCCACCGGGTGACCAGGAAGGCGAGGACCGGCGCCACGACGAAGGCGACCCGCAGCACCCAGGTGATGGCGTTGACCGAGACGTGGAAGGTCTGGGCGATGACGTCGTTGCCGCCCGCCAGCAGCAGCACGCCGTAGAAGACCGTGCCCGCCACGCCGAGGCCGGAGCGCACCGGCCGCTCGCGGGGCCGGTCGCAAAGGTGCCGCTCGGCCCACCACTCCCCCGTCAGCCGCTGCTCGACGAACGGGTAGGCGTACAGCACGGCGAACAGCAGGCCGGGCAGGACGACCGCGGGAAGCAGCACGTTCCACATGAGGGTGTGTCCCGCGATGTTCGTCTCCCACGGTGGGACCAGCCGCAGCGCGCCCTCCAGGAAGCCGACGTACCAGTCGGGCTGGGAGGCGGTGGAGACCTGGTCGGGGCGGTAGGGGCCGTAGTTCCACACCGGGTTGACCTGGGCGATGCCCGCCAGCAGCACCAGCACGCCGGCGACGATGACGGCCAGGCCGCCGGACGAGCCGGTGAACTGCGGGAAGAACGGCTTGCCGACCGCGTTGCGCTGGGTGTGGCCCGGTCCGCGCCACTGCGTGTGCTTGAGGTGGACGACGAGCATCAGGTGCGCGGCCACCAGGGCGAGGAGCAGGCCCGGCAGCAGCAGGATGTGCAGCGGGTACAGGCGGGTGATGATGTCGTGACCCGGGTACTGGCCGCCGAAGGCGAAGAACGCCACGTACGTCCCGACGACCGGGATCGACAGCATGATGCCCTGCGCGATGCGCAGTCCGGTGCCGGAGAGCAGGTCGTCGGGGAGCGAGTAGCCGGCGAAGCCCTCGGCGAGCGAGACCGCGAACAGGGTCACCCCGATCGCCCAGTTCAGCTCGCGCGGCCTGCGGAAGGCGCCGGTGAAGAAGATCCGCAGCAGGTGCGCGCCGATCGCGGCGACGAAGACCAGCGCGGCCCAGTGGTGGGCCTGCCGCATCAGCAGTCCGCCGCGCACGTCGAAGCTGATGTACAGGGTGGAGTCGAAGGCGGCCGACATGCGCACTCCCTGCAGTGGCGCATAGGGGCCCGTGTAGACGACCTCGCGCATCTCCGGCTGGAAGAACAGGGTGAGCCAGACCCCGGTCAGGATCAGCACCAGCAGGCTGTACAGGGCGAGTTCGCCGAGCAGGAAGGACCAGTGGTCGGGGAACGCCTTGCGCAGCAGCGGGCCGCCCTCCAGGACGGGCAGCCGGGAGTCGGCCGCGTCGACGAGCCGCTCGGCGCGGCGGCCGGCACGGCTCATGCGTCTTCGGACTCCGCCGCCGCGCGGGCCACCTCGGCCTCCACCTCGGGGCGCGGCCGGCCCGTCTCCCTCGCGAACTCGCTCAGCGCGGTCTGGACGTCCCGGTCCAGGTCCCGCCAGGCGCGCAGGGCGGTCTCGTACGTGCCCGACTGGGCGCCGGTCATCCGCCGCTCGGCCGGCGGGCCGTAGGCGTCCCGCAGTTCCTCGACCGTGGCGTGGGCCGCGTCGGCCGCGCGCTGTTTCTGCACGAGTTCGTCGAAGGTGTGTGCCACACCAATCGACCCTAGGCACCCCTCCCGGCATGCGCCTCCCCAAGCCTCACCGACCTGCACGAAACGCACCCGTGTGGCGGTCAGGGGACGGGTACGGTCCGGCGGGGCGGGGGGTCGGGTGTGCGAGGCACTGGCGAGGGGGCGGGAGCCGGGGGCGGGCACTGGCGGGGGGCGGGCACTGGCGGGGGGGTGAGCCGGGGGTGCGTCAGCTGCTGCAGGCGGCGCCGGCTGTGGTTGTCGGGCGCCGCCGGCGGGGGAGGTCCCCGGAGGGGGCAGGGCGGGCCCTGGCCCCTCAGGCACCGCAGGCGGGGACCAGCGTGGGCGTCAGGCACCGCCGCAGGTCGGCCCTGGCCGTCAGACGCGCCGCAACCGGAGGCCGACCGTAAGCGTCAGGCACCGCAGGCGCGGCCATTCCTGGCCATCAGGCGCCGCAGCCGGGGCCCTCCGCGGACGTCAGGCACCGCACCCGGGAGTCGGCCCTGTCTGTCAACCACCGCAGCCGGGGACCAGCCGTGTACGTCAGGCACCGCAGGCGGGGGCAGGTCCTGGCCGTTGTGCACCGCAGCCCGGGGCTCGTCGTGGTCATCAGCCACCGCAAGCAGGGGTCCCGGCCGTCAGCCGCCGCAGGCGCGGCCGGTCCTGGCCATCAGGCACCGCAGCCGGGGACCAGCCCTGTACGTCAGGCACCGCAGGCGGGGGCAGGTCCTGGCCGTTGTGCACCGCAGCCCGGGGCTCGTCGTGGTCATCAGCCACCGCAAGCAGGGGTCCCGGCCGTCAGCCGCCGCAGGCGCGGCCGGTCCTGGCCATCAGGCGCGGCAGCCGGGGGGCAACCGTGGCCGTCAAGGCACCACAGCCGGAGGCCGGCCGTGGCCGTCAACGCGCCGCAATCGGGCCGGAGGCCGGTCGCGGGCGTCAAGGGCCGGGGACCAGGTCCGCCCATACCTGTTTGCCGCCGCTGACCGGGACCGTGCCCCAGGCCGCCGACACCGCCTCCACGAGGAGGATGCCGCGGCCGCCGGTGGCCTCCCAGCCGATGCTGGTGGGCTTGACGGGGCTGCGGGGGGAGGCGTCGGCGACGGCGAGCCGCAGGCGGTGGTTGACCAGGCTGAGGTCGAGGCGGACCTGGCCGTCGGTGTGCACGAGGGCGTTGGTGACGAGTTCGGAGACCACCAGCAGGGCCGCGTCCAGGGTCTCCTGCGAGACGCCCCACACACGCAGGGTGCGCCGGGTGAAGCGACGGGCGTGCCCGACCGCCTGCGGTACCCGCCACACCGTCCAGCTCTCCCGCAGCGGGCGAACGGTCATGCCGTCGTAGCGCATCAGCAGCAGGGCGACGTCGTCGCCCCGGTGGGCGCCGGTGAGCAGGGCGTCCGCCACCAGGCCGAGGTGGGTGGGATCCGCCGTGGCCAGCTGGGCGGCGAGCCGGTCCATACCGGCGTCGATGTCGGCGCCCGGCGCCTCCACCAGGCCGTCGGTGGTCAGCGCGATCACCGTGCCGGGCAGCAGCCGCAGCGGGGTCATCGGGAACTCGGCCTGACCGAGCACGCCGAGCGGGGGCCCGCCCTCGGCCCGGAGGATCTCGGCGGTGCCGTCCGGGTGGCGCAGCACGGGCTGGAGGTGACCGGCGCGCACGCACCAGGCGGTGCCCTCCTCCATGTCGACGTCGACGTAGGCGCAGGTGGCGAAGAGGTCGGTCTCCATGTCCAGGAGCAGTCGGTTGGCGTGCGCGACGACCACGTCCGGCGCGTGCCCCTCGGCGGCGTAGGCACGCAGCGCCGTGCGCATCTGGCCCATCAGCGTGGCGGCGCCCGCGTTGTGGCCCTGGACGTCACCGATGACGAGGGCCACGTGGTTGTCCGCCAGCGGGATCACGTCGTACCAGTCGCCGCCGACCTCCAGTCCGGCGGTGGTGGGCAGGTACCGGGCGACGGCGACCGCGCCGGGCAGCCGGGGCAGCCGGCGCGGCAGCAGGGTGCGCTGGAGCATGCCGACGAGTTCGTGCTCGGCGTCGAAGGCGTGGGCGCGCAGCAGGGCCTGCCCGGCGAGGCCCGCGCAGGCGGTGAGCAGGGCCCGTTCGTCGGGGCTGAAGTGGTGCGGGCGGTCCCAGCCGATCAGGCAGGCGCCGGCCATGCGGCCACCGGCGGGCAGCGGCAGCACCGCGAGGCCCCCGGGGCCGACCTCGGCGAGGGCGGGTTCCAGCGGACTGCCCGCGGGCCAGATCCGGGAGCGGCCCTCGCGCAGCGCGGCGGCCAGGGTGGGCATGGCGCGCACCGGCGCGTCGGGCCACTCGGTGCGCCATTCGCTGCGCCACACCTCGGGCCAGGCATCGGGTTCGGGCGGGTCGAGGACGGTGACGACGAGCCGCTCGTTCTCCAGTTCGGCGAGCGCGATCCGGGCGGCCTGCAGCGGCCCGCGCAGGGCGGCGACCACGGCCTCACCGACGTCCTTGACCGTGGTGGCGGTGGCCAGGGAGGCGGCCAGGCGCTGCACCCGGGCCACGTCGGTGACGCCGGAGCGCAGGGTGGAGGCGTCGGCCACGGTGCCGACGAGCCGGGCGGAGCGACCCTCGTCGCCGGGCAGCAGCCGGCCACGCAGCCGCAGCCACTTGGGCGGACCGGAGGGCTGCAGGATGCGGAACTCCAGCTCGCGGTCGCCGATGGACATGTGGTCGGCCTCGACCACGGACATCAGCGCGGGCAGGTCCTCGGGCACGGTGAGCGCCAGCAGGGTCTCGACGCGGCCGTCGAAGGTGTCCCGGGCGAGTCCGAACAGCCGCAGGATCTCGTCGCCGACCTCGACCCGGCCGCTGTCCATGGCCAGGCTGAAGGCGTCCGGCGGCAGCTCCCCGCCGTCGCCGGCGGGCGCGGTCGGACAGGGTACGGCGATGGCGCGGGCGACCAGCTCCAGGCAGGCGCGGTCGTCGTTGCCGAAGCCGCCGGGGTGCTCGCTGACGGCCAGCAGACAGCCGCCGCCCGCTGGGCCGAGCGGCAGGACGGCCATGGAGAAGTCCAGGGACGGGGTGCGCCGCGCCTCGGAGCAGCCGGCGAGCTGCTCGGGCCCGAGCCAGAGCGGGTGCCCGGTGCGGTGGGCCTCGGCGACCGGGGAACCACCGGCGGCCGGATAGCCGTCGCGGAGCCCGTACAGGGTGCGTGGCAGGCCCGCCGACTCGACGAGGCGCAGCTGGGCCGGGTCGTCGCCGGGCCTGTAGACCCCGGCGAAGGCGGCCCCGGCGAACACCAGCGCCTGTTCGAGGACCCGGCGGAGCCGGTCGGGCGTGGCGGACCCCGCGGTGAGCGTGTCCAGGGCGGCTTCGGCACGCTCCGTTCTCGTTCTGCTGATCGCAGCGCCCTCGCTCCTCACCACGTTCGCCATTACAGCGCGTGTGAGGCTCCGGCGCAGCCCCTGCGGAGGCTCCGGACGCGATGGCGGGGCCTCGTTCGCTCGAAAGTGGGCCGAACACATCTTGACGCGTGCGTTCCGCACGGTGACCTCGTGACATGTGTGACTGTCCGCGACCGTCCGACTCCTGCGAGTGTCGTCTCGCGGCCACACGACGAGGGACGGGAGGCGCATGGACAAGCGGTACGAGGTGTACGCGCTCGCCGACGGACACTTCTACGACACGCCCGACCGGCTCGCGGGAGCGGCCGGTGAGCCGGCGCCGCTGTTCACGACGGCGCGTCGCGCCGTCCCGGACGGCTGGCACGCGGCGCGCTCCGGCGACTGGCTGACGCTGACCCCGGTCGGCGCGGACGGCGCGCCGCTGCCGTCACCGGCGCAGGGCTGGAAGATCCATTCCTCGGCGACGGCCGCGAACGCGGAGCGGATCGCGGAGACCGTGTGGGACTACTGCGTACCGCGCCGCATCCCGTTCAAGTTCGTGCCGGGCCCGCACCTGCTGCACCTGCGCAACGCCAAGTACGCGGGCCGCGACACCAGCGGCAAGTTCGTCACGGTGTATCCGGCGGACGAGGAGCAGCTGCACCGGACCCTGCGGGAACTGGGTGCTTTGCTGGAGGGTTCCGAGGGGCCGTACATCCTCACCGACCTGCGCTGGTACGACGGTCCGCTCTACGTCCGCTACGGCGCCTTCGCCCGCCGGTACGTCGTCGACGAGCGCGGCTCGCTGGTCCCGGCGGTGACCGACGGCGCCGGCCGTCTCGTGCCGGACCGGCGGGCGCCGTCCTTCCAGGTGCCCGAGTGGGTGACCCTGCCGGAGTTCCTGCGGCCGCATCTCGACGCCCGCAACACCACGACGGTCGGTGAGCTGCCGTACCGCATCGAGAAGGCGCTGCACTTCTCCAACGGAGGCGGGGTGTACGCCGGCACCGACACGCGGGACGGGCGCCGGGTGGTGCTGAAGGAGGCCCGGCCGCACGCGGGTCTCGCCGCCGACGGCGCGGACGCGGTGGCCCGGCTGGAGCGGGAGAGGGCGGCGCTGGAACGGGTCGCCGGGACCGGTGTGGTGCCCGAGGTGCGGGACTGGTTCATGCTGGGCGAGCACCGGTTCCTGGTCATGGACCACCTGGCGGGCCGCCCGCTCAACTCCTTCTTCGCCGAGCGGCATCCGCTGCTCACTCCCGACCCCGACCCGGCCGCGGTCGCCGCGTACACGGCGTGGGCGCTGCGGATCAACGCGGCGGTGGAGCGGGCGGTCGCGGCGGTGCACGCGCGCGGGCTGGTCTTCAACGACCTGCATGTCTTCAACATCATGGTGTCCGAGGACGAACGGTCGGTGTACCTCATCGACTTCGAGGCCGCCGCCCCCGCCGAGGAGAACGCCCGGCAGACCGTCGCCCACCCCGGCTTCTTCGCCCCGCCGGACCGCCGCGGCAGCGATGTCGACCGTTATGCGCTGGCCTGTCTGCGGCTCGCCCTGTTCCTTCCGGTGACCACGCTGTTCGTGGTGGACCGCGGCAAGGCCGCGCATCTCGCGGAGGTGATCGCCGAGCAGTTCCCGGACGTGCCGCGCGCCTTCCTGGACGAGGCGGTCGCGGAGATCACCCGGGATCCGGCGGGCGGCCGGCGCCCCCGGCCCGCCCCGCCGGTGGTGCCCGGCGACTGGCCCTACAGCCGGGACTCGATGGTGAAGGCGATCCTCGCCTCCGCCACCCCGGAACGCGACGACCGGCTCTTCCCCGGTGACATCGCCCAGTTCGCGGACGGCGGCGGCCTCGGCCTCGCGCACGGCGCGGCCGGTGTGCTGTACGCGCTGCAGGCGTCCGGCGCCGGCCGGTACGACGAGGGCGAGCGCTGGCTGCTGGACCACACGGTCCCGCCACCGCCCGGCACGCCGCTCGGCCTGTACGACGGCCTCGCGGGCGTGGCCCTCGTCCTCGATCAACTCGGCCACCGGCAGCGGGCGCTGGACCTGCTGGACGGCATCCTGCGGGAGAACTGGCGCAGCCTCGCCTCCGACCTGCACGGCGGACTCTCCGGGCTCGGCCTGGTCCTCGGACGCCTCGCGGACACGACGGGCGAGCCGGCCCTGCGACAGCACGCCGCAGAGGCCGCCGACATCCTCGTACGACGACTCGCCGAACCCGTCCCGGACGGTCCGCCCCGGCGCGCCGGGCTGCTGCGCGGCGCGAGCGGGCCGGCGCTGTTCCTCCTCAGGCGGTACGAGGAGACCGGCGAGGAGGGCTGCCTGAGCGCGGCGGGCGAGGCGCTCCGCCGCGACCTGGACTGCTGTGTGACCCAGGAGGCGGGCGGCGGCCTGGAGGTGGACGAGGGCTGGCGGACGCTGCCCTACCTCGGCGACGGCAGCGCGGGGATCGGTCTGGTCCTGGACGACTTCCTGGCCCACGCGGACAGCGCGGAGTTCGAGCGCGCCCGGTCCGCCATCCTCACCGCCGCCACCTCCCGCTTCTACGCGCAGCCCGGCCTCTTCCAGGGCCGCGCCGGAATGATCCTGCACCTCGCTCGCAGCACCGCACCGGGTGCCGGGCGCGACCGGCTGGAGCAGCAGATCGCGGGGCTCGGCTGGTTCGCGATGGACTACCAGGGCCAACTGGCCTTCCCCGGGCACCAGATGATGCGGCTCTCCATGGACCTCGCCACCGGTACGGCAGGCTGCCTGCTCGCGCTCGCCGCGGCCCGCGACGGCGCCCGCACCGCGCACCTGCCCTTCCTTCCGCCGCCACCGGCGGCCCGCACACGCGGCTCCGCACCGACGGAGTCGTGACACAACCCCGTCCCCAATCAGGGAAAGGACACCGTCATGGCACTGCTGGACCTGCAGACCCTCGAGTCCGAGGAGCACACCCACACCGGCGCAAGCACCGCGAGCCTGCTCTCCTGTGTATCCGCGGCGAGCGTTCTCCTCTGCCTCTGACCGGGCCGGTGAGTCCACGGCTCCGGACGGCTCTCTCCCCCGTGGGAGGGGCCGTCCGGAGCCTCTCCGGCCGGAAGGGGCGCCGGAGCCCCCCGCGAGAGCAAGCGGTAGCCGTCAGTCGGTGCCGCGCCGGGTGGTGACGGGCCTCGGTCCGGCGGGCTGTCCAGCCTCCACCGGCGAACCATCGTCGAAAGCCCCGCCCGGCAGCCGCCGTGAGCAGAGGCCGCCCGAGGCCTCCGTCCCGGCGGCGGCCGTCCGTCCTGGAGCCCTCCCGTTCCCGTCCGAAGTCCCAGCGAGGCCTCAGCCCATGAACTCCGGCCCCGGCAGCGCCACTTCAGCAGCCGGCCGCGCGCTGTCACGCGCGGTGGTGCGGCAGGGCGGCGCCCGCTGTGCCGCGCTGTGCGCCGTCAGCACGGCCGCCACCGCGGCGGGCCTGCTGCTGCCCGCCCTGCTCGGCCACACCCTGGACCTGCTGCTGGCTCACGCCCCGGCCGCGCGCTGGCTCGGCTGCTGTGCCGGTGTCGTCCTGCTGCTCGCCCTGCTGGACGGCTGCGCGGGGGTGCTCACCGGCACCGCCGACGCGCACGCCACGGCGTGGCTGCGCGGGCAGCTCACCTGGCACGTCCTGGCGCTCGGCCCGCGCGCGACGGCCCGGTTCGGTGCCGGGGACCTGGTGGCACGGCTGGTCGGCAACGCGGCGCAGGCCGGGACCGCGCCGGGCGCGCTGGCCGCGCTGCTCGCCGCGGTCGCCGGGCCCGTCGGGGGCGTGGTGGCACTCGGCCTCATCGACCCGTGGCTGGCCGGCGTGTTCCTCGCCGGGGCACCGGTCCTGGCCCTGCTGCTGCGTGCCTTCGCCCGGGACACATCGGCATGCGTGGCCGACTACCAGCGGGTGCAGGGCCGGATCGCCGGCGCGCTGGCGGAGGCGGTCGGCGGCTTCCGTACGATCCGGGCCGCGGGTGCCGAGGAGCGCGAGACGGCGCGGATCCTGGCGCCCCTGCCCGAACTGTCCCGCGCCGGACAGCGCATGTGGCGGGTGCAGGGGCGGGCGGCCGCCCGCGCGGTCACCGTGGCACCGCTGCTGAACCTGGGCGTGCTGGCGGTGGCCGGACTGCTGCTGGCCCGGCACCGCCTGTCCGTGGGCGAGATGCTGGCGGCCTCCCGGTACGCGGGCCTCGCCACGGGCGTCGGCGCCCTGGTCGGTCAGCTGGCCGCGCTCGCGCGGGCCCGCGCGGCGACCGGCCGGCTCGCCGAGGTGCGCGCCGAGCCCGCGCCCGGACACGGCACCCGCCGCCTCCCGCCCGGCAACGGACGGCTGGAACTGCGGGCGGTGACCGCGCGCCGGGGCGGACGGACCGTCCTGGACGGCGTCGACCTGACCGTCCCGGGCGGCACCACCCTGGCGGTCGTCGGCCGCTCCGGCGCCGGCAAGTCCCTGCTCGCCGAGGTGGCCGGCCGGCTCGCCGATCCCGACACGGGCGAGGTCCTCCTCGACGGCGTCCCGCTCTCCGACCTCGCCCACGGCGAGCTGCGCCGCGCCGTCGCCTACGCCTTCGAGCGCCCCGCCCTGCTGGGCACGACCGTCGAGGACACGATCGCCTTCGGGCTCACGGCCGCCACCGGGGCCGCCGTCCGCTCCGCCGCCCGGCGCGCCCACGCCGACGACTTCGTACGGCGCCTCCCCGACGGCTACGCCACCCGCCTCGCCGACGCGCCCCGCTCGGGCGGCGAGTCCCAACGCCTGGGCCTCGCCCGGGCGTTCGCCCACGGCGGCCGCCTGCTCATCCTCGACGACGCGCTGTCCAGTCTCGACACGGTCACCGAACACCACATCACCCGGACCCTCCTGGCCCCCGACCCGGACCGCACCCGCCTGCTGATCGCCCACCGCGCCGCGACGGCGGCCCGCGCGGACCGGGTCGCCTGGCTGGACGCCGGCCGGGTCAGGGCCGTCGGGACGCACCGGGAGCTGTGGCAGGAGGCGGAGTACCGGGCGGTGTTCGGGGACGGCGAGGAGGAGATCCGGGACGAGCCCGGGGTGGAGGTGCGGGGCCGCTGGCCGGACCGGCGGGAGCGAGGGGGGTGACAGGCGTGCGTGAGGAGGACCGCCCCGCTGGGGTGGACGGAATCCGGATGCGCGGGCCGGTCCGCGGGCACCGCGCGCGTGTGCGCAGCCAGGCGTGCCGGTTCCTGCGGGCACGATGGCCGGTGCTGGCCCGGCTCGGCGCGTGGTCCGTGCTGGAGGCCGGGCAGACCTTCGTCGTCGGATACGCCCTCGCACGGGCGCTGGACGCCGGGTTCCTGGCCGGGAACGCGCGGGCCGGCCTGCTGTGGCTGGGCGCCGCGGGGCTCGCCGTGGGTGCCGGGGCGTACGGGACCGGACGGGTGTACGGCGTGGTCGCGGCGCTGGTCGAGCCGGCCCGGGACCGGCTGGTCACGGCGGTGGTGGCGCGCGGGGTGCGGGAGGCGGACCCGGGTGCGCTGTCCGGGCTCACCCAGCAGGTGGAGATAGCCCGGGACACGCTCGCCGGTGTGGTGATGGTGTCGCGTTCGTTCCTGTTCACGGCCGCCGGCGCCCTGATCGGCCTGTTCTCGCTGGCCCCGCTGCTGCTGGCGGTCGTCCTGCCGCCGCTGCTCGCCGGGGTGGCCCTGTTCGCCGCGACGCTCGGCCCGCTGGCCCGCCGTCAGGAGGCCTTCCTCGCCGCCGACGAGGCGCTGGCGCAGTCGCTGGGCGAGGTCTGCCCGGGACTGCGGGACGTCACGGCGGCCGGCGCGGAGGAGCGGGTCGCCGGCGCCGTCGGCGAGCGCACGGCGGCGGAACTGCGGGCCGCCCGGACCCTGGCCCACTGGGGCGTGGCGCGCGTGGCCGCCCTGGCGGTGGGCGGCGAACTCCCCGCGGTACTCCTGCTGTTCACGGCCCCCTGGCTGCTGGAGCACGGGGTCACCCCGGGCGCCCTGGTGGGCGCGCTCGCCTACGTCACCCAGTCCCTGCTCCCCGCCCTCGACAACCTGGTCCACGGCCTGGGCACGAGCGGTTCACGGCTCACCGTGGTCCTTCGCCGGCTGACCGCCCGGGACCCTGAGGGGCGCGAGGCCGTGTCCCTCAGCGGCTCCGCCGCGGGGCGCGACCAGCCGCACACGACCCGCGCCCGCCCGGCAACGGCACTCCCCCGTTCCTCGTGCGCACTCTCCGTCACGTCCGTCACCTTCGCCTACGGCCCCGCGAGCGAACCCGTCCTCGACGACCTCGACCTCACCCTCCCCACCGGCGCCCACCTGGCCGTCGTAGGCCCCAGCGGCGTCGGCAAATCAACGCTCACCGCACTGATCGCCGGCCTGCTCACCCCTACGCACGGCACCATCCGCGCGCACGAGGCGACCGTCC
Organism: Streptomyces sp. NPDC001153; assembly: GCF_053598315.1. NCBI lineage: Bacteria > Bacillati > Actinomycetota > Actinomycetes > Kitasatosporales > Streptomycetaceae > Streptomyces > Streptomyces sp. NPDC001153. Next base: position 273,689 of record NZ_JBSFJZ010000005.1, on the reverse strand, counting down.
TCATCCCGCAGGAGGCCTACGTCCACACCGGCACCCTGTCCGAGAACCTGTCCCTCCACCGCTCCGACCCGGTGCCCGAGCAGGAACTCCTCGCCGCCGCCGACGCCGTCGGGCTCACCCCCCTGCTGAGGAGACTGGGCGGACCCGGCGCCCCCGTCGAGCCGGCGGAGCTCTCCGCCGGTGAGCGGCAGCTCGTCGCGCTGACCCGCGCCTACCTCTCCCCCGCCCCGCTGGCCCTGCTGGACGAGGCGACCTGCCATCTGGACCCGGCGGCCGAGGCGCGCGCCGAGCGGGCCTTCGCGGCGCGCCCGGGCGGCACACTGGTCGTCGTCGCCCACCGGATGAGCTCCGCGCGCCGCGCCGACCGGATCCTCGTCATGGACGGCGCGCGCACCGCCTGCGGCACCCACGCGGAGCTGCTGCGCAGCTCGGCGCTGTACCGGGACCTGGCCGGCCGCTGGACGGAGCCGGCGCCGCTCCCCCGCCGGTCACCGCTCACACCCAGCCCTCCCCGCGCGATATCCGAATCGCGTCGATCCGGTTCCGGGCCCCGGTCTTGCGGGTGATCGACGCCATGTAGTTGCGGACCGTGCCGTGGGACAGATGCAGGCTGCCGGCGATCTCGGCGATGGACGCGCCTCCGGCCGCGAGGGACAGCACGCTCAGTTCGCGTCTGGTCAGCGGCATCTGGGCGGCCTTGAGGAAACCGAAGCCCAGCGAGTCGTCGATGAAACGTTCCCTCTGGGCGACGGACCGGATGGCACGCACCAGCCGGTCCGGTGAGCCCCCCTTGTCCACGAAGCCGAGCGCGCCCGCCTCGGCGGCCCGCTTCAGCAGGCCCGGCCGGTTCGCCTGGGCCAGCACCACGAGCGCCGGCGGCCTGCCGCCGGTGCCGGGCGGGCACAGCTCGCCGAGCGGCGGCACCCCATGGCCGTCGGCGCAGTCGAGGTCCGCCGCGCACACGTCCGGCCCTAAGGACCGCATGCGCGCGGCGGCTCCCCGCCACGGCGTGTCGTCCACGTCCAGCCCGGGTTCGCGCCGCAGCCATTCGGCCAGGACCGATCGCACCAGACACGCGTCCTGCACCAGAAGCACCCGGATCACTGCCCCGCCCCCTCGGATGGTCGTCGTACGCCCGCGTTTTCCGTTCCTCGTCGCCGCCCGTGCCGTCGTGGTCCGCTCCTCGTACCCCTCGCGGCCCGCCACGGTCCGTGCCATGGCCCCGGCACGGCAAAGCGCGTGCCCATTCTTGGGCGCCGGTACCGTTCGCGGGCGCGGAGATCAGGCCATCAGGGTGCGCGGGGGCGCACGCGAGGCGCCCGTACGCCGCCCGCGCTTCCGACGGCCGGGCTTGGATACGGCCGGACGGGGTATCCGGAGGCGTCCGCGCACGGGGCGGCCCCGGCGGGCGGCCGGGGTGCTCGCCGTGCGCGCTGCGCGCTCGCGAGGGAATGTGGTGCCCAGGATGCGCGACGCGGCCGGGCGAGGAGGTGGTCGGCGTGTCCGACGGGCCGGGACCGGCACCGGCGGCCGACGGGGCAGCGGCCGCCCATACCGTGATGTCGCTTGCGCTGGTCTCGATGATGCAGGAGGTGCACGCACACTCCGGCGCCGTCTACCTGCTCAGGCCCGACGAGCCGGTCCTGGAGATGACGGTGCACGCGGGCATGCCCCGGGCGTTCGCGGCGCCGTGGGAGCGGGTCGGGCTGTCCGCGCCGATCCCGGTCGCCGACGCGGTGCGCGACCGTCGGCTGGTGTGGGTGGGCGGCGAGGAGCAGATGGCCCGTTGCTACCCGCGCATCGCGGTGGTGCTCCCGTACCCGTTCGCGCTGGCCGCGCTGCCCGTGGCGACCGAGCGGCAGGTGTACGGCGCGGCGTTCGTGACCTGGCCCGGGGCGCATCCGCCGGAGCTGTCCGACTGGGAGCGGGACCATCTGTGGGCGGCCTGCGAGCGGCTGGGCCTGCGGCTGGAGCGGGCCACGTGGGAGGACGGGCCGCTCGAGCACGAGGCCGATGTGCTGACGGAGCCGGTGTCGGCCGTGGCGGACACGCTGGGCTCGGTGGAGGCGACACGGATGGTGTCCCGGCTGCCGTACGGCCTGGTGTCGCTGGATCTGCACGGCCGGATCGGGTTCGTCAACACGGCCGCCGCCGAGCTGCTCGGCAGACCGGCCGGGGAGCTGCTCGGCACGCCGCTGTGGGGGTCGGTGCCCTGGCTGAACGACCCGATGTACGAGGACCGTTACCGGGGGGCGCTGCTCAGCCAGCAGGCGACGTCGTTCGTGGCGCTGCGCCCGCCGGGCGAGTGGCTGTCGTTCCGGATGTATCCGAGCACGACCGGGCTGAGCGTGCGGATCAGCCGCGCCAGGGCGGTGGCGGAGATGGCACGCGGCCCGGCGCAGAAGGACGCGGCACCACCCCGGCTGGTGACGATCTCCCAGGTGCTGAGCTTCGCGGGCGCGCTGACCGAGGCGGTCGGAGTACAGGACGTGGTGCAGCTGGTCTGGGACGAGGTGGCGCCGGCGGTCGGCAGCCAGGCGCTGGTGGTCCTCGGTTCGCAGGGCGGTCGGCTGCACGTACTGGGACATCGCGGGTACCCCGACCCGCACGCCGTGGAGCGGTTCCACGGGCTGCCGCTGACCGAGCGGACCCCGGGCACTCAGGTGCTGAACAGCGGGGTGCCCGCGTTCTTCGACTCCCAGGAGGAGCTTCAGCGGCTGTATCCGGGCCGGCGCGAGACCCCGGACGGCTTCGCGGCCTGGGCGTATCTGCCGCTGATCGCGTCCGGGCGGCCGGTGGGCACCTGTGTGCTGGCCTATGCCGAGCCGCATGTCTTCCCGGCCGACGAGCGGGCCGTACTGACGTCGCTGGGCGGCCTGATCGCGCAGGCGCTGGAGCGGGCCCGGCTCTACGACGCCAAGCACCGGCTCGCGCACGGGCTCCAGCAGGCCCTGCTGCCGAACTCGCTGGCACCGCCGCCCGGCATCGAGGCGGCCGCCCGCTATCTGCCGGCCACCCACGGCATGGAGATCGGCGGCGACTTCTACGACCTGGTGCCGACGCTGCCGCTCACGGCCGCGGTGATCGGGGACGTGCAGGGGCACAACGTGACCGCGGCGGGCCTGATGGGGCAGATCCGCACCGGGGTGCGGGCGTACACCACGGTCGGGCAGGCCCCGCACGAGGTCATGAGCAGCACGAACCGGCTGCTGATGGACCTCGGCACGGAGCTGTTCGCCAGCTGCCTGTATCTGCGGCTGGACCCGGCACGCGGGCGGGCCGTCATGGCGCGGGCGGGTCATCCGCCGCCTCTGCTGAGACCGCCGGACGGCCGGGTGCGGGTGCTGGACCTGGCCGGGGGCCCGCTGCTGGGGATCGACGCGTGCGCGGTGTATCCGACGACCGAGCTGTCCCTCGTACCCGGCTCGGTGCTCGTCCTGTACACCGACGGTCTGGTGGAGGCGCCCGGTGTCGACATCGAGGAGGCGCTGGCCGATCTCGGCGCGCTGCTGTCGGAGGCCGGCGACCAGCCGCTGGAGAAACTGGCGGACGAGGTGGTCCGGCACACCGTCGCGACGCGGGAGCGGGTGGACGACGTGGCGTTGCTGTTGCTGCGCGCGTGCGACGACGCGTGACGGTCCGGCCCTCCCGCCGGAGGGCCGGACCGTTCCCCCGCCGGCCGGAACCGCGGGTGAGGCCGGCGGGGCGATGGGGTGTTCAGGCAGGCAGGGGCACTGCGTCGCGCCCCCTCGGGGCGCTGCTCAGCGGGTGCTGGTCAGGGACGACCCGTCGTTCGCCGAGCCGCTGCCGGACTGGTCGCCGGAGCCGGCGCCGTTCCCGGACTGGTCACCGGCCGAGGCGGGCGGGGCGGCCGAGCCGCCGCTCTGGTCGCCGGCCGCGCCGGCCGGGTCACTCGCCGAGGCCGACGGGTCCGCGGAGCCGGACTGGTCACCGGCGCCGGACTGACCGCCGGCCGAGGCCGACGGGGCGGCGGAACCGGACTGGTCGCCCCCGCCCGCCGAAGCCGACGGCGCGGCGGAACCGGACTGGCCGCCCGCGCCGCCCGCGGCGTTGCCGCCGCCGAGGGTCGCGCCGGTGGCCTGCAGGGCGGCGGTGACCGGCTGGAAGAAGGTCTGGCCGCCGCTGGTGCAGTCGCCGCTGCCGCCGGAGGTGAGGCCGACGGCTCCGCCGTCCTGGGTGAACAGGGAGCCGCCGCTGTCGCCGGCCTCGGCGCAGACGTTGGTCTGGATGAGGCCGTTGACGGTGTCGGTGCCGCCCGGGACGGTCTCGCTCGCGAAGTTCACGGTGGCGTCGAGGCCGGTGACCTGGCCGTTGTGCAGACCGGTGGTGGAGCCCATGCGGAACACGGTCTCGCCGACGGTGGCGTCGGCGGCCTGGGTGATCTGCACGGTCTGGCCGTTGCCGGCGTTGACCGTGCTGGACGTCTGGGTGGTCTTGTCGTTGTACTTGACGAGGGAGAAGTCGTTGCCAGGGAACTTGGCCTGGTCGACCGTGGCGATGGGCTGGCCGTTCTGCGAGTCGGACCAGTCCTTGGCCGCGACTCCGCAGTGACCGGCCGTCAGGAAGGCGGGGCTGCCGTCGGAGGCGGTGACGTTGAAGCCGAGGGAGCAGCGGACGCCGCCCTGCTGGGTCTGGGCGAAGATGGCGTCGCCGCCGGCGACGAAGGTCTTGAAGGTGCCGGCGGACTTCGTCAGCGTCGCCATGCCGGAGCCGAGGCTCCGCACGGTGGACTGCAGTCTGTTCCACTTGGCGCCGGTGACGGTGGAGTCGGCGGTGACGACGACCTTGTCGGTGCGCGGGTCCACGGCCCAGGAGGTACCGGGGATCGTCGCCTTGGTCTTCAGCGTCGTGGCCGCGGCCTTGAGCTCGCGGGTGCTGTTCTGCACCTGACGCGCGACCGCGCCCGCCTTCTTCACCTGCGCGACGACGTTGTTGTCGCCGCCGACCACGTTGACGACGAGTTGCTGCTTGCCGCTGTCGAAGTACGACCCGGCGACGGCGTCACCGAGAACCTTCTGCAGCTGGGCAGCGAGGTTCGAGGCCTGCGTGGCCTTCAGCGTCCTCGCTGTGCCGGTGGCACCGGATGCCTGGTTCTTGTCCTGTGAGGCCATGGCGTTGGGCAGCAGGATGGCCGCCGCTCCGAGCGCCGCGACACCGCCCACCGCTATCGCCGCCTTGCGCTTGGGCATTCGCTTGTGACTCAAACTTCTCGACCTCCTGGGGACGGGGGTCTGCCGCTTGCGGGCAGTTCGTATCGGGGCGCCTGGATGGCTGTACGTACGCACCGGCCGTGCGGTGTGTTCAATTCCGTTTCCCAACGGCCGTGCCGGGCGGGCGAATCGGCCACCCTGCGCGTGTCACGGCGAGCGGCCGGGAACAATCCCCCATATGACGATGACCCCCGCCGAAGCCGACAAGATCCTCTCCGCCAACTTCGCCCCCTGGGTGCTCGATCTCGGGCTGACCGTCGAGGCGCTGGGCGAGGACCGGGCCGTGCTGCGACTGCCCTGGTCGGAGCGGCTGGCCCGGGAGGGCGGCGGGCTGTCGGGGCAGGCGCTGATGGCGGCCGCCGACACGGCGACGGTGATCGCGGTGTCCGCCGCGCGGGGCGGCTTCGTGCCGATGACGACGGTTCAGCAGTCGACGTCGTTCCAGCGGGCGGTGACCGGTTCGGATGTCCGGATCGAAGCGGTCCTGACGAAGCTGGGCCGCCGGATGGCGTTCGCGGACATCACCCTGAGCGACGCGGGTTCGGGCGCGCTCGCGGCCCGGGCGAGCACGGTCTACGCCCTTCTGGGCTGACACGTTCCGCTACCGATCAGTAACGGTCCGTTCCGTGCTCGATGCGGAATCGCTGCTTCAGGGAATCTGCACATTGAATACTCAACCAAGTCACTGACGACCGGGGATCTGCACATTCGCGCGCCCCTGGTCACTCCTTTGGCGCGGAGTGCCGGATTCGCGATCCGGCAGGCAAGCCTTCGTACGCGACGATGCCGTGCGGCATGTGAAGGAGTGGCCGACATGTCGTGCACACGCCTGCACGGATGACGCCCGTCCCGAGCCAAGTGCCCTGGTGAGGGCCCTGGTTGATTGGAAGCGCCCGCCACCTGCGTGCTTTGATCCATCGCACCGCGGGGGTCGCGGCGGGCTCCCGGAGACGGGGGTCCGGCGCCCGCGGTCGCGGCCGTCCATCTGTCCCCAGAGGGGGCCGCTCCCCCTTGTGAAATATCCATAGGAAGGGAAGTTCCATCATGAACTCCACCCCCCAGGTCGAGACCGTCGAGATCTCGGACGCCGAGCTGGACAACGTCTCCGGCGGTCTGTCCCTGAACACCCTGAACACCGTCACCGGCGCCGTGAACGGCATTGCCCCGGTCTCCGGCACGGTGGACACGGCCATCGGCACCGTCGAGGGTGTCACCGGCCTGAACGTCCAGCCGGTCACCAACCTGGTCGCCGGTCTCTGATCGCACCTCGTTGCATCGAAGGTCCCGGAGCCGTCCCTCGGCTCCGGGGCTCATCGATGCCCTGAAACACCAGCGTCTCTCCCACAGGTGAGGGAAGTTCCGTGCAGTTCCGCCAACAGGCCCTCGCCAAGCTCCAGTCGCCCGAAGAGCTCGATCTTCCGGTCCGGCTGGCCCGCCCCCAGGGGTGGCTCGCCCTGGGCGTCACCGTCGTCGTCATGGCCGCGGCCTCCGTCTGGGCGGTGACCGGTTCGGTCGCCTCCACGGTGAGCGCACCGGCCGTCCTCACCCACGGGCAGGGCAGCTATCTGCTGCAGAGCCCGGTGTCCGGCCAGGTCACGGCCGTCCTCGCCCAGCAGGGCGAGCGGCTGCCCGCGAACGCCCCGGTCCTCAAGGTCCGTACCGCCCAGGGCGATGCGGTGGTCCGCACGGTCGCCGCGGGCCGGGTCACCACGCTCGCCGCCACCATCGGGCAGATCATCCAGACCGGCACCGATGTCGCCGCCGTGGAGAAGGTCGCCCACGCCTCCGACCCGCTGTACGCCACCGTGTACGTGCCCGCCGAGAACGCCGCCGCCATCCCGACGCACGCCTCCGTCGACCTCACCGTGTCCTCGGTGCCGGCACAGAGCTACGGCGTGCTGCGCGGCGAGGTGAAGTCGGTGGACCGCACCGCGCAGTCCGCCCAGTCGATCTCCGCGTTCCTCGGTGACAGCCAGCTCGGGCAGCAGTTCACCAGCCGGGGTCGCCCGGTGGCCGTGCTGGTCGCACTCGACAGGTCGGCGAGCACGAAGAGCGGTTACCGATGGTCCACCACCGACGGACCGCCGTTCCGGCTCGACTCCATGACGCTCGCCTCCGGTTCCATCAAGCTGGCCGACCAGCACCCCGTCGATTGGCTGCTGCCGTGACCACCACGCAGGAACGCGGCCGCAGACGCGCCGCACCGGCCAAGCGCCCGGTCCCCAAGCCCCGTGGCGGCCCGGTCCGTACGCCCACCGTGCTCCAGATGGAGGCCGTCGAGTGCGGCGCCGCCTCCCTGGCGATGGTCCTCGCGCACTTCGGCCGGCACGTCCCGCTGGAGCAGCTGCGTATCGCCTGCGGCGTCTCCCGCGACGGCTCGCGCGCCTCCAACCTGCTGAAGGCGGCCCGCAGTTACGGCCTGACGGCCAAGGGCATGCAGATGGACCTGGCCGCCCTCGCCGAGGTGCGGGCACCGGCCATCCTCTTCTGGGAGTTCAACCACTATGTCGTCTTCGACGGCATGGGCCGCCGCTTCGGCCGGCGCGGCGTGTACATCAACGACCCCGCCAAGGGCCGCCGTTTCGTGCCCATGGAGGAGTTCGACGGCAGCTTCACGGGTGTCGTGCTGGTGCTGGAGCCGGGCGACGGCTTCACCAAGGGCGGGCGACGTCCCGGCGTGCTCGGCGCGATGCCGGCCCGGCTGCGCGGCACCGCCGGCACCCTGCCCGCCGCCGTCCTGGCGAGCCTGCTGCTGGTCGCGGTCGGCGCCGCGGTGCCCGCGCTCAGCCGCACCTACATCGACACGTTCCTCATCGGCGGCCGGACCTCCCTGCTGGGCGTGCTGTTCGCCTCGATGGGCACCTGCGTCCTGCTCACCCTGGTGCTGACCTGGCTCCAGCAGGCCAATCTGCTGCACGGCCGGATCATCTCCTCCACCCTCTCCAGCGCCCGCTTCCTGCGCCATCTGCTGCGGCTGCCGGTGACGTTCTTCGCCCAGCGCTCCCCCGCCGACCTGGTGCAGCGCCTGCAGTCCAACGACCAGGTCGCCGAGACCCTGGCCCGCGACCTCGCGGCGGCCGGCGTGGACGCGATCGTCGTCGTGCTCTACGCCGTCCTGCTCTACACCTACGACCCGCAGCTGACGTTCGTCGGCATCGGCGTCGCCCTGTTCAACGTGGTCGCCATGCGGCTGGTGGTACGGCTGCGCGCGACGCGGACGGCCAAGCTGCGCGCGGACACGGCACGGCTCACCAACACCTCGTACACCGGTCTTCAGCTGATCGAGACGATGAAGGCGACCGGCGGCGAGGACGGCTACTTCCGCAAGTGGGCCGGGCAGCACGCCACCACCCTGGAGGAGCAGCAGCGGCTCGGGGTGCCGAGCGCCTGGCTCGGGGTGGTCGCGCCGACGCTCGCCACGTTCAACAGCGCGCTGATCCTGTGGATCGGCGGCCTGCGCGCGGTCGAGGGGCACATCTCGGTGGGCCTGCTCGTCGCCTTCCAGGCGCTGGTCACCCGGTTCACCGCACCTCTGACCCGGCTCAACGGTGTCGCGGGCCGCATCCAGGACTTCGCCGCCGACGTGGCCCGGCTGAAGGACGTGGAGAACTTCCAGGCCGACCCGCTCTACGCCCGCCCCGGCGGCGCCGACTCCACGCGCCGGCTGCACGGGCACGTCGAGCTGGAGAACGTCACCTTCGGCTACAGCCCGCTGGACAAACCGCTGCTGAGCGGCTTCGACCTGACGGTGGGACCGGGTCAGCAGGTGGCGCTGGTCGGCGGCTCCGGCAGCGGCAAGTCGACGGTGTCCCGGCTGATCTCGGGCCTGTACGCGCCGTGGGACGGGGTGATCCGCATCGACGGCCGCCGGCTGGAGGACATCCCGCGCGGCGCGCTCGCCGCCTCCGTCTCCTTCGTCGACCAGGACGTGTTCCTCTTCGAGGGCTCGGTCCGCGACAACGTGGCCCTGTGGGACCCGTCGATCCCCGACGAGGCCGTGGTGGAGGCGCTGAAGGACGCGGCCCTGTACGACGTGGTGATGCGCCGGCCCGGCGGCATCCACAGCAGGGTCGAGCAGGACGGCCACAACTTCTCCGGCGGTCAGCGGCAACGGCTCGAGATCGCCCGGGCCCTGGTCCGCAGGCCGAGCATCCTCGTCCTGGACGAGGTGACCAGCGCGCTGGACGCGGAGACCGAGCTGGTCGTGATGGACAACCTGCGCCGGCGCGGCTGTGCCTGCGTGGTCATCGCGCACCGGCTGAGCACGGTCCGCGACAGCGACGAGATCGTGGTGCTGCAGCACGGCACGGTCGTGGAGCGCGGGCGGCACGAGGAACTGGTGGCGCACGGTGGCGCGTACGCCGCGCTGGTCAGGGAGCGATGAGATGACGACCGTCGGCGAAGGTGACCTCGTTCTCGGTGCGCTGGGCTCCATGGGCACCCGCATCGACTGCGCGGGCTTCAACCGGCTGGACCTGGAAGGCCCGCAGGTGCTGTGGCTGGTCACGGCCGGCGCCCTGGACCTGTTCGCGGTGGACGCCGCCCAGCAGGGCCACTGGCACCACCTCGGCCGGCTGGAGCCGGGCGCGCTGCTGCTCGGCCCGGTCGCCGGGCCCCAGCACACCCTGGTGGCCCGCCCGGTCCGGGACTGTGTGGTGCACCGGATCAACCTGCGCGAGCTGTACCAGCCGGCGAACACCCAGACCTGGTCCTACGACGAGTACGGCAACCCCCAGTACGTACCGCCGGCCACCAGCCCGCTGGAGTACGCGGTCGCCCTCGGCGTCGGCCGCGGCCTGTCCGTCCTGTTCCAGGCTCCGATGGCCGAGGAGCGGTCCCAGGCGCCCACCGACGACGACGTGTTCTGGATGCAGGTGCCGCCGGGCAGCGTCCAGTACGGCGCGCTGTACGGCGCGGAGGCCACCGCCGACCTGCTGATGGACCCGGCGCTGTGGCAGTCCATGGTCGACCAGCAGTACCGGCTGCTGACCGCGCTGGACCGGTGGATAGAGCAGCTGGAGCGCACCCACGAGAACCGCACGGCCGCCGGGATCAAGGCCGGTGAGGCCGTGCGCGCCCAGGCCGACCAGACCCTGCTGGCCTCCATCGGCAAGCGCTCGGCCCGCCGGACGACCGCGGCCGACGCCGACGCCGGTCATGCCGCCTGCAAGCTGGTCGCGGAGGCGGCCGGGATCAAGCTCGCCGAGCCCGCGCAGAGCGGCACCGAGAGCGAACGCCTCGACCCCGTCGAACGGGTGGCGCTCGCGTCCCGGGTGCGCACCCGTGCCGTACGGCTGCAGGGGCGCTGGTGGCGGGAGAACGTGGGCCCGCTGGTCGGGCACCGGGCGCTGTCGGGCGCACCGGTCGCGCTGCTGTGGCGGCGCGGCGGGTATGTGGCCGTGCACCCCGGCACCGGACGCGAGACGCCGATCGAGAAGGCGAACGCGGAGGAGTTCGAGCCGCGCGCGGTGATGTTCTACCGGCCACTGCCCGACAAGGCGCTGACGCCGTTCGGTCTGCTGCGGTTCAGCCTCCAGGGCACCCGCGGCGACCTGCTCGGTCTGCTCCTCGCGGGCCTGGTGACGGTGGCGATCGGCGCGCTGGTGCCGGTCGCGACCGGCAAGGTGCTCGGCGAGTACGTGCCGACGGCGCAGACGGGCCTGATCGTCCAGGTGTGCCTGGCGGTGATGGTGAGCGGGGTGGTCGCGGCGGCGTTCACGCTGCTGGAGAACCTGTCCATCCTGCGCCTGGAAGGACGTATCGAGGCGGCCCTGCAACCGGCCGTCTGGGACCGGCTGCTGCGCCTGCCCACCCGCTTCTTCACCCAGCGCTCCACCGGTGAACTCGCCAGCGCGGCCATGGGCATCAGCGCCATACGACGGCTGCTGGCGGGCGTCGGACCGGTGGTCGTGCAGTCGCTGACGGTCGGCGCGATGAACCTGGGCCTGCTGTTCTGGTACAGCCCGTCGATGGCCCTGGCCGCCCTCGGCATGCTCGTCGTCATCGCGGCCGTGTTCCTGGGGCTGGGGCTGTGGCAGGTGCGCTGGCAGCGGAAGCTGACGGTGCTCGGCAACAAGCTCAACAACCAGGCCTTCCAGACCCTGCGCGGCCTGCCCAAGCTGCGCGTGGCGGCGGCGGAGAACTACGCGTACGCGGCCTGGGCGCGGGAGTTCGCGCGCAGCCGGGAGCTGCAGCAGAAGGTCGGCCGGATCAAGAACCTCACCACGGTGCTCGGCGGGATCTATCTGCCCGTGTGCACGCTGCTGATGTTCATGCTGCTGGCGGGCCCGGCGAGGGGCGCGATGTCGGCGGCGGACTTCCTCACCTTCAACACCTCGGTGACGATGGTCCTGACCTCGGTCACCCAGTTGACCGGCTCCTTCGTCTCGGCGGTGGCCGCGCTGCCGCTGTTCGAGGAGATCAAGCCGGTCTTCGAGGCGACCCCCGAGGTGCGGACGTCGAGCACCCGGCCGGGGCCGCTGTCGGGTGGGATCGAGGCCCGCCGGCTGTCCTTCCGGTACGCCGACGACGGCCCGCTGGTCCTGGACGACGTCTCCTTCGCCGTGCGGCCGGGCGAGTTCGTGGCGGTCGTCGGCCCGAGCGGCTGCGGCAAGTCCACCCTGCTCCGCCTGCTCATCGGCTTCGACAAGCCGGTCTCCGGCAGCATCCTGTACGACGGCCAGGACCTCGCGGCGCTCGACCAGTCGGCGGTGCGCCGTCAGTGCGGGGTCGTGCTCCAGCACGCGCAGCCGTTCACCGGCTCCATCCTGGACGTCATCTGCGGCACCGAGCCGTACACGCCGGAGGAGGCGATGGCGGCGGCCGAGATGGCGGGGCTCGCGGAGGACATCAAGCGGATGCCGATGGGCCTCCATACGATCGTGGCGGGCAACGGCGCGATCTCCGGCGGCCAGCGGCAGCGGCTGATGATCGCCCAGGCCCTGATCCGGCGCCCGCGCATCCTGTTCTTCGACGAGGCCACCAGCGCCCTGGACAACGACACCCAGCGCATCGTCATCGACAGCACCCGCAAGCTGAACGCCACCCGTGTCGTGATCGCGCACCGGCTGTCGACGGTCCTGGACGCCGACCGGGTGATCGTGATGGAGGAGGGCAAGGTGGTCCAGCAGGGCACTCCGGCCGAGTTGCTCGCGGACACCACGGGCCGGCTGCACGAACTGGTGCGCCGCCAGCTGACGTAGCGTCCGCGGCGGCCGGGCGCGTTCAGTACTTGCCCCGGCGCGGCCCCCGCTCCTCGTCTCCCCGGTCGTCGTGGGTCGGCGTCCAGTGGTGCTCGCAGAACCAGCGGCCGAACAGGGCACCGCCGTAGATGACGAACCCGACGCCGATCAGCCAGGACTCGACCACGAGCACGGTGCCGACCGCGCCGTAGCTGAGCGCGTTGGTGACGATGAGCGGGGTGAAGACGAGGTAGGAGAAGGCCCGCAGGCCGGCCAGGCCGAGGACGGTGGCGAGCGCGCCGGGCAGCAGGGAGCGCCACTGGATCTGGCCGCCCAGCAGGAACCGCTGCCCCCACCAGAAGAAGAGGATGCCGCTCACCGCGGACAGCGTGATCCGCTGGCCCCCGTGCAGCGCGTTCTTGGTCGCCACCTCCTGGTAGAGGTAGGCGGTGAGCACCACCAGCCAGGTCGCCTGCCGCCAGACCCGGTGCCAGGGGCCGGAGGCCAGGCCCCAGATGCGTTCGTAGGCGTTCTGCACGCTGCCGCCGAAGGAGACGCCGAAGACGGCCAGCAGGACACCGCCCCAGATGCTGGTCGTGCCGATGACGTTGCGCGGCGGGCTGATGACGTCGGTGATCACATGGGCGGACCGGCCGGACAGGCCCATGCCGTCGGTGAGCCACGAGGCGAAACCGCCCCGCACCAGGGGATCGGCGGCGGCGACCACGATCAGCAGCGGCGCCAGCGTCACCAGCGCCAGGGTGGCGAACCCCATGGCCCGGTGCATCAGTTCCAGCTCACGGCCGCGTTCGAGCAGGGCTCCGGCCCTGAGCCACTCCCAAGCGCGGTGCAGGCCGCGCCGCCACCGCCTCACGGCTCCTCCCGTGCTCGCCACCCACACGCTCTGCTGAAGCCGATTCATCCATCCCGGCGGGCTCCGGGCAACTCACGTGGCTGCCGTGTCGTGACTTCACGGTACGGCGACACGGCGGCGGAGTGACCGGTTTGCGGGCGGCGTCCACCGGAGAATCGGACCCCGTGCGTACTCCTGCCGAGGTGCCCTCCCCCCAGCCGTCGGTCGGCCGGCGGCGGCCGCTGATCCTGAGCGCGAGCATGGGCGCGGGTCACGACACCGTGGCCGCCGAACTGGCGCGCCGAGCCGTGGCGCGCGGACAGGAGCCGCAGGTGGCGGACGTCCTGCGCCTGCTGCCGTACGGCCTGGGCGACGGTCTGCGCCGCGCCTACCAGGCCTCGGTACGGCACTTCCCGTGGGCGTACGCCGGCGTCTACGGCGCGTTCCTGCGCGGCGGCAGGGGGCCGCGCCCCAGCGGGGTGCCGCTGGCCCGGCTCGCCGCCGCCGGGCTGACGGAGCTCGTGGAGCGGACCGACGCCGATGTGGTGGTTCCGGTCTTCCATCTGGCCGCGCAGCTCACCGGTCATCTCCGGGCCCGGGGCCGGCTGCGGGTGCCGAGCGCGGTGTTCCTGGTCGACTTCGCCGTGCACCGGCAGTGGCTGCATCCCGGCAACGACCGCTACCTGTGCCTCACCGACGGGGCGGCGGCCGAGGTGCGCCGGGCCCTGGGCACGCCCGCTGTGACGACCGGCCCGGCGGTCGCGCCCGGGTTTCACGCGCCGGCGCCCGGGGCTGCGCGGTGGCGCGGGCGCTTCGCCCGGCAGGCGCCCGGCCGGCCGGCGGTGCTGCTCTCCGCGGGTGCCTGGGGTGCGGCGTACCGCCCGGACGCCACCGCCCGGCTGCTGACGGCGGCCGGCTGGCTGCCGGTGGTGCTGTGCGGGCGCAACGCAGGGCTGCGGGCGCGGGTGTCCCGGGTGCCCGGGGTGCTCGCCCTGGACTGGGTGGACGATATGCCCGGGCTGCTGGCCGCCGCGTACGCCCTGGTGGACAACGCGGCCGGCCAGACCGCCGTACAGGCCCTCGCCGCCGGGCTGCCCGTGCTCGGGTACCGGCCGCTGCCCGGCCACGGGATGGACGGAGTCCGCCGGATGGCCGACCTCGGCGTGTCGGAACTCGCCCCCGACGGGCCCGCGTTGCTGACGGCTCTCGGCAGCCTCACGGAGGGCGGCCCGCAGCGGGCGGAACGGGTGTCGCGGGGGCGGGCGCTGTTCCGGGATGATCCGATGGCGCACGTGACCGGGATGTGAGACGGGCAGACGGGGGAGGCGGGATACCCACGGCCACCGGCCCACCTGGGTCCGGCGTCCGCTCGCCCTGCGCTCCGGGACGCGGAGCCTGGCGGCCGCTCCCCCGGCCATTGCTCACTGTCACCACCGGTCCCGGAGCACCGGGTGACGCGTCGCCCGGTCCAGCCTCGCCCGGCGCACAACCGATCGCCCCGCTCAGCAGCGCGCCCCATGCTCACGCAGAGAGCCGACGCAAAGCCCGGACTCCCGGCAGTCCGCACCCGGGCAGGCAGTGCCGCCGGGCACCAACCGGCGCCTCGGCGGCTCCCCGCCTCCGCTCAACCACCGCGCCGACCACCCGCGCGCCAGGGGTAACGCATCGCCCCGTCCGGCCCCGCGTGGCGCACAACCGACCGCCCTGCTCAGCAGCGCGCCCATGCTCACGCAGACAGCCGACGGAAAGCCCGGCTTCGCGGCAGTCCTGCACGAGGGCGGGCAGTGTGCCGAGCGCCGGCAGGCGGGGGCTCCTGGCCGGTCGGAGTCGGGCAGCAGGATCGTGCCGCCGCCGATCAGGTCCGCCGCGACCAGGGCCCGCACGGACGCCGGGGTGGCCTCGGCCGTCCAGTCCTTGCCCCATGCCGACCACTGCACAGGCCGCACGTGAGGATCCCGCCGGTGGCCGCAGACGTCGTGCAGCGCTCGTGTGGTCCGGGCGACCTGCCGCGCGTGCCGGGCGGGTGCGGGGCGTCAGGGACGGTGGTGGGTCCAGCCGTGCACGGCCAGTTCGTGTCCGCGCCGGGCGGTCTCCCGGACCAGCGCGGGATGGCGCACCACGTGCTCGCCGAGCACGAGCAACGTCGCTCGCCGTCACGTCGAGGTCGTCCAGCGCGTCGAGGATATGTGGTGTGGACCGCGGGTCCAGGTCGTTGTCCAAGGTCAGCGCGACGTGTCGGCGGCGGCCGGTGCCTGCGAGCCGCGGGAACAGCAGCAGCCGCACCCGGGGAGCCAGGTGGCCGCCGGTCCGATGTGCGCGGCGGCGAGCGACGGCGGCCGGCAGCGGGACGGCCGCGGTCCGCCATGGGCGGCCGGACATGGGGGACAGCGCTCACCCGCCTTCCGTACGTGTCCTCAACCGTGCGTCCGGTAACCGTGCGTCCGGTGCAGACGCCTCCCGCTGTCCTTCCCGCCCCGTGACCGCGCGTCCCACTCCCGTCCGACGGCCGGCGCCCGGGCCAGTCCGATGCTGCCCGCCCCGATCAGGGCGATGCCGATCGCCTCCGGCACCATCCGCCACCCGAGGTGGATCGCCTCCGCGAACAGGACCCAGCCGAGGACGACGCTGGTGAGCGCGTCACCGAGGGTGAGGGCGGGCTGCGAGGCGGTGAGCGATCCGGCGCCCAGCGCACTCTGCAGCAGCAGGAAGGCGATGAGTCCGGCGCCGGCCGTGGCGTACGGCGACCAGTGGGTGAACATCGCCGCCGGCCCGTGTCCGAGCCGCCCCACGGCTTCCTTGAGCAGCGCGGCGGTGGTGGCGAAGCACACGGCGGAGGCGAGGCCGAACAGCGCGGCCCGGGGCGCTCCCTTCGCCGGGCGGGCGGCGGTCACGAGGAGCACGACCAGGCCGAGCGCCCCGCCGCCGCCCAGGAGCCAGGCCCGGGGCGGCGCGGTCGGCACGCCCGCGCCCGGGGCGGCCGCCAGCAGGAACACGGCCAGTCCGGCGGCGAGGGCGACGAAAGCCAGCCAGGTCCACGGGCCGGGGCGGCGCCGGAAGACGACACCGCCCACCAGCAGGGTGAACAGCAGCTCGGTGGCGAGCAGCGGCTGGACCAGGGACAGGCTGCCCACGGCCAGCGCCCCGGCCTGCAGCAGCCCGGAGACCGCCAGCAGCGCGGCACCCGCGAGCCAGTACGGGCGCCGCAGCAGCCGGGCGAACCGGCGCACGGCCGCCCCCGGACCACCGGCGCCCTCCTCGTCGTACGGCTCCTGCACGGCGGCCAGGCGCTGCAGGACGGACGCGGACGCGTTGCTCAGGGCCGCGAGCAGTGCGAGCAGGACCGTGACGCCGGTCATGGCCGGTCACCCGAAACGGGCGGCGAGCCACCGGTAGAGCCCGGGCGCGACGCCGCGCACCAGGGCGGGACACCGCAGCCAGCCGGGGACGTACACCTCGTCCTTGCCGTGCAGCACGGCGGCCCAGACGGCGTCCGCCACCCGCTCGGCCGGCACCGGGCGCGGCCATGCCCGCGTGTAGGGGGCACCGCGGCGCTCGAAGAACGGCGTGTCGACCGCGCCGGGGATCACATGCGACACGCCCACCCCGGTGTGGCGCACCTCGTAGCGCAGGGCGTCGGCGAAGGCGGCCAGGGCGGCCTTCGCCGCGGAGTACACGGCCTCGCCGCGCACGCCGAGGCTGCCCGCGACGGACCCGATGAGCACGATGCGTCCCGAGCCGGCCGCGACCATGTGGGGCAGCACGGCGCGCACGAGGTGCAGGGTGGCCAGCAGGTCGACGCCGACGATCTCGTCGATGCGCGCGTGCGGCATGCCGGTGAAGTCGCCGGCCCAGCCCAGGCCCGCGCACGCCACCAGCAGGTCGAGGCGGCCCGCGTGGTCGAGGACCAGATCGGTGAGCAGACGGTCGGCGCCCGGCCGGGTCAGGTCCGCCGGCACGGCCAGGGCGTCGAGCGGCGCGGCCACCTGCTCCAGTCGGGTGGCGTCCCGCCCGTTCAGCACCAGCCGCCAGCCTCCCTCGGCGGCGAGCCGGCGGGCGACGACGGCACCGATGCCCGAGGAGGCACCCGTCACCAGCGCGGTGCCGCCCCGGCCGGCCCGGTTCCCGGCGGGTCCGAGGGCCGGGCCCGCCGCCGGGACGGAGGTCGCGACCGGCCCGGCGCGTTTCGACGGTCCTGCGGGTGGCGGGGCGTGGGACATGGTGACGACCTCACTGCGACGTGTGGGCACGGGCTCGCGAACTCCGGGGCCGAACCTTCGCGGTGTATCCAGGGCGCCACACACTGAAACACCGCGCACGGCGAAGCCCCGCCGAACGCCCGCCGCAGGTGAACGGATGGGGCTCGGGCGCCGGTCGGTATGTCGGGACGACCACGGGTTTCGGGGAGCGAGGCAGCGGTCGCGGTGCACCGGGCCGACGCCCACATCACGACCGTACGCCGGGGCATCCGACGGCAGAAGGGCATCACCTGCGCCGGGGTGCTCCGGCTGATCGACCGGCTGCCGTACGCCGAGGCGTTCGGTGTCCAGCCGGGGACGCGGAGGCGGGCCCTGGCCCGGGTGGTCGCGAGCGAGCGGCGTGGCCGGTCAGTCCAGGCCCGGCACGGGCGCGCCGGAGGGCACACCGGCGCCGATGTAGGCGTCGTAGAACTCCTTCCAGGGCGCGCTCACCCCGGCGTGCGCGCCCTCGAAGCGCCCGCCGCGTGCCTTGGCGTCCAGGGCGGCGAGGCACACCTCCCAGCCGGCGCCGTTGCGGGCGGCGGTGTCCGACTCGCCGAGGACGTTGGTGAGCGTGAACCGGGTGCGCCGTTCGCCGACGGCTTCCAGGTCGAAGCGGAGCTCGTCGCCGCCCCACGCGAAGGACAGGTGCCGGGGCGGGTCGACGGCGAGCACCCTGCCGGTGGACTCGGGCATGTTCGGGTCGCCGCTGAAGCGGATGGTGCCGCCGGGACGCAGCTCCATCTCGGCGCGGGAGGGGAACCACTGGGCCAGTTCGCCGGGATCGGTGACGAACCGCCAGACGCGTTCCACCGGGTGGTCGTAGGTGCGGCTGAACCGGACGGCGGGGCGGCCGTCCTCCAGGGTCAGATAGGTGCCGGTGAGATCGACGGGCATGGGGTTCCGGTCCTTCGCTGTGGGGGGTGTCAGGTGTCGTCCGACGTCTCGTCGAGGCGCCGGCCCAGGGCGTCCAGGCTGCGGTTCCACAGCCGGCGGTAGGGCTCGAGCCAGGCGTCGAGGGCGGCGATCGGTGCCGGGTCGAGGGCGTAGACGCGGCGCTGCGCGTCCTGCCGGACCCGGACCAGGCCCGCCTCCCGGAGCACCTTCAGGTGCTTGGAGGTGCTCGGCTGGCTCAGTCCGCAGGCCTCGACGATCTCCCCGACGGGCCGGGGTCGCTCCAGCAGGAGCGCGACGATGGCACGCCGGTGGGGGTCGGCGAGGGCGGACCAGAGCGCTGCGTCGGACATGAGACTTAATATGCCTCGGTAGTTATATTCCCGTCAAGGAATGCAAGAGAAAAGGAAACGTTGCCGTTTCGCTAGCCGTGCCCTAAGGTCGTATGTGTACGAAACAGTTTCGTTTACGAGCTGTTCGCTCGCCCGTACCCGAACGACTTGCCCTGGAGTGGTTCCCCATGCCCCAGAAGACCCTGGCCGAGGGCTCCCGAGCAGGAGCCGCCGCGATCGAACACGGTGGGGTGGCCTCGCCCAAGCGGTGGTGGATCCTCGCGGTCATCGCCATCGCCCAGCTGATGGTCGTCCTCGACGCCACGATCGTGAACATCGCCCTGCCGTCCGCCCAGACCGACCTCGGCTTCTCCGACGGCAACCGGCAGTGGATCGTGACGGCGTACGCCCTCGCCTTCGCCTCCCTGCTGCTGCTCGGCGGCCGGATCGCCGACCTGTTCGGCCGCAAGCCCGCCTTCCTCGTCGGCGTCGTCGGCTTCGCCGCGGCCTCCGCGCTGGGCGGCGCCGCGAACGGCTTCACCATGCTGGTCGTCGCCCGGGCCCTGCAGGGCGCCTTCGGCGCGCTCCTGGCGCCCGCCGCGCTGTCGCTGCTCAACACCACGTTCACCAACGCCAGGGAACGGGCCCGGGCCTTCAGCGTGTACGGCGCGATCGCCGGCGCCGGCGGCGCCGTGGGCCTGCTGCTCGGCGGTGTGCTGACCGACGCGTTCGACTGGCGCTGGACCCTGTACGTGAACGTGGCCATCGCGGTCGTCGCCTTCGCGGGCGGCTGGATCCTGCTGGACAACCACCGTGACGCGGAGAACGCCAGGCTGGACGTGCCGGGCACGGTCCTCGTGGCCGCCGGTCTGTTCTCCCTCGTCTACGGCTTCTCCAACGCCGAGACACACCACTGGGGTTCGCCGCTGACCTGGGGCTTCCTGATCGCGGGCGGTGTGCTGCTCGCGGCCTTCGCCGGGTGGCAGACCCGGGCCGCGCACCCGCTGCTGCCGCTGCGCATCCTGCTCGACCGCGACCGCGCGGCCTCCTTCCTCGCGGTGCTCATCACCGGCGCGGGCATGTTCGGCGTGTTCCTGTTCCTGACCTACTACCTCCAGCTCAACCTGGGCTTCAGCCCGACGAAGACCGGTGTGGCGTTCCTGCCTATGGTCGGCGCGCTGATGGTGACCGCGCAGGTGGGCACCACGATCCTGGTGCCCCGCCTCGGCCCGAAGACGGTCATCCCGCTGGGCTTCGCCATCGCGACGGCCGGCATGGCCTGGCTCACCGGCATCGGCCTCGGCTCGCACTACCTGAGCGCCGTCCTGCCGCAGCTGATCGTGATCGGCGTGGGTCTCGGCCTGGTCATGCCGCCGGCCATGCAGCTGGCCACCGGCGGAGTCGCGGCCGAGGACGCGGGCGTGGCCTCCGCGACCGTCAACGCCATGCAGCAGGTGGGTGGTTCGATCGGCACGGCGCTGCTGAACACCCTCGCCGCGAGCGCCGCCACGGACTACCTCTCCGGCCGGGACGCCACCAGCAGGCTGGTGCGGGCACAGGCGACGATCGAGAGCTACACGACCGCCTTCTCGTGGTCCGCGGGGCTCTTCGCCGCGGGCGCGGTGCTCGCCTTCCTGTTCTACCGGCGCGGGGTGCCGCAGCAGGACGCGGGAGCGGCACCGGTCGTCCACATGTGACAGCCACGCGCCATCCAGCCCGAGGGGCCGCCGTCAGCAGGGAGACGGCGGCTCCTCGCCCTGTCATGGTGAGGAGTATGCGCAAGGCGTCGGCGGCGCTCGGCAGCGTCCTGTTCCTCGTCTTCGTCTCGGGCGGCGCGGCCGTGGTGGTGCCGTGGTGGCTGACCGGTGGCCGGCGCTGCGGCCACTGGTGGCCGCCGCTGCGGCTGCTCGGCCTGCTGCCCCTGCCGGCCGGTGCCGCCGTCATTCTGGAGGCCTTCAGCCGGTTCGCCCTGGAGGGGCTCGGCACGCCGGTGCCGGTCGCGCCGCCCGTGCGGCTGGTGGCGAGCGGCCCCTACCGGTACGTTCGCAATCCGATCTACGTCGCGGTGGTCGCCGTACTCTTCGGACAGGGCCTGCTGCCGGCCCGGCCGGTGCTCTTCGGTTACGCCGCCGGCGCCTGGGTGCTGACCTGGGCGTTCGTCCGCTGGTACGAGGAGCCGGGGCTGGTGCGACGCTTCGGCACCGAGTACGAGCGCTACCGGCGGGCGGTGCCGGCCCGGTGTCCCCGGCGCCCTCCCCGGCGGGGCGCTTGAGACGGCCGTCGGCGGGTAACTCAGCTGATCAGGGGCACGACGGTGGAAGGAGAGGCCATGTCCGGCGAGCAGGACGAGAAGGACCGCAAGGAACAGTTCGACACCGCCCTGGAGGAAGTACTCCGGGAGGTCGAGGAGGCCGAGAAGCGCGACGAGGACAAGGCCGCCGGCGGCAAGGCCGGGGACGCGATCACGCCGAACACCGAGGCGCAGGAGGAGGCTGACCGGCCGGAAGAGGACTGAGAAGCCCGAACGCGGGAGCAGTCGTGCCCTCCAGGCATGGCGACCACCCGCGCCCTCCGGGCGCGAACCGACCACCGGCAGCCGACCCGCCCGGGGACGAGCAAGCCCCGGCGTCCCTCCCGGGACGGCGGCCCCACCAGCCATGCCCTCCCGAGGCCCAGCGGCCACCCGTGCCCCCGAGGCGGAACGACGACCGGCGCCTCCCGAGGCCCAGCGGCCACCAACAGCCTCCCGAGGCCGCTCGGGCGGCGGTGTCCTCCCGGGCCGGGGTACCCGGTCCTCATGAACAGCCACGAGTGCGGACCCGGGCTGCCTCCGCCCCGCGGGCCCCTCTCCGCCGCGGTCGCCGCTCGTCTGCGCGGCGCGGGGCCCCTGCCCGGGCCCGCTGAGGCCGGGGAGGCGGATCCGTACGGCGACGACCTGCAACTCGCCCTGTACCTCTGCTACGAGTTGCACTACCGGGGCTTCGCCGGCGTCGCCCCGGAGTGCGAGTGGGACCCTGACCTGCTGCGCGTCCGCGCCGCGCTGGAGCGCCGCTTCCTGTCCGCGCTGCGCGCCGACGCGCCGGGCCACGACAGCCTCGACGACGCCCTCGCCGCGCTGCTGACCGAACCGGCCGAGGGCAGCGGGGTCACCCATTTCCTCGGCACCGAGGGCGAGTTGTGGCAGTTGCGCGAGTACGCCGCCCAGCGCTCGCTGTACCACCTGAAGGAGGCCGACCCGCACGCCTGGGTGCTGCCGAGGCTGTGGGGCCGGGCCAAGGCGGGGATGGCGGCGGTGGAGTTCGACGAGTTCGGCGGCGGCCGGGCCGACCGGGCCCACGCGCACCTGTTCGCCGCGCTGATGACGGACCTGGGCCTGGACTGCAGCTACGGCCGCTATCTGGACGCGGCCCGCACGGAGATGCTCGCCGTCGTCAACCTGATGTCCCTGTTCGGACTGCACCGCGGGCTGCGCGGCGCGCTGGTGGGCCACTTCGCCGACGTGGAGATCACCTCCTCACCGGGCTCCCGCCGGCTCGCCGAGGCCATGCGCCGCACCGGCGCGGGATGCGCGGCGGAGTTCTTCTACGACGAGCACGTCGTGGCGGACGCGGTGCACGAGCAGGTCGTACGCCATGAGGTGATCGGCGGACTGCTCGCCGAGGAGCCGGAGCTCGCGGCGGACGTGGCCTTCGGGATCGACGCGACCGAGTATCTGGAGGACCGGCTGGCGCGGCGGCTGCTCGCCGACTGGCGCGCCGGGCGCCCGTCGCTGCGCACACCTCTGGCGCCACAGACATCCCATACATCCTGAATGCCGGGGTACTCGCGCGGTGTGATCGCTGTGGTGCTTCCGGGCGTGTACGCCCCGCAGGACGACACGGAGTTGCTCGCCGAGTCCCTCCGCGAGGAGGCTCCGCCGCCCGGTGCCCGGGTGCTCGACGTCGGCACCGGCAGCGGGGCGCTGGCCCTGGAGGCCGCCCGGCACGGCGCCGAGGTGACCGCGGTGGACGTGTCCCGGCTGGCGGTGTGGACGGTACGGATGAACGCCTGGCTGACCCGGCTGCCGGTGCGGATCCGGCGCGGCAACCTCTTCGGACCGGTCCGGGGCCGCACCTACGACCTCATCCTCGCGAACCCGCCGTACGTTCCCGCACCCGATGCCGGACGCCGGCCGCGCGGCCGGGCCCTCGCCTGGGACGCGGGCCGGGACGGCAGGCTGCTGCTGGACCGGATCTGCCGGGACGCGCCCGTGCTGCTCCGCCCCGGAGGCGTGCTGCTGATCGTGCACTCGGCGCTCAGCGATCCCGACCGCACCCTGCGACTGCTGCGCGCCGCACGCCTGGAGGCCTCGGTGGTCCGGCGCCGCCGGATCCCCTTCGGTCCGGTGCTGCGCTCGCGGGAGGACTGGCTGCGCCGGCGCGGTCTGCTCGCACCGGCCGCACATGAGGAGGAGTTGGTGGTCGTCCGTGCCGAACGAACGCGCTGACCGGGCCCGCAGGATCACCATCCAGCAGCAGGGGCCGCTGCTCGTGGAGGGGCCGGTGGAGGTCGAGTTGGCGGACGGCACCACGGTGTCCTCGGACCGTTTCCGTGTCGCTCTGTGCACCTGCCGGCGCAGTCGCCGCTACCCCTGGTGCGACACGAGTCACCGACGCAAGGCCAAGGACAGCGGTTGAAACCAGCTGTTTTTCGCCGCTCCCCGGACAAGGCCCCCCACGGGCCCGCCCGGGGAGCGGCTGTGTGCCCGGAAGCCGGCGGGCGGCCCCACTCCGCCCGTCGGCTCCGGTGCGAGATCGCAGGTTCCCCGCTTCCAGGGGCCGCACTCCCCAGTTGCGGACCTGTTCCGGCGTATGCGGAGCACGCTGCGATCCCGGTCCTGGAGGCGGCCCTAGAAGGCGAAGACGCCGCCGCCCACCGAGTCGCGCACGCACGTGTTGCCGAAGGTGCGCTCGTACGAGACGCGCTTGCCCTCCCAGACGCCCTGGACGGTGACGACGACTGGGTTGTACAGCTTGTTGCACCACACGTCGACGCTCGGCTTCAGGGCGTCGAAGTCGCCGCCGGTGCCGCGCAGTTCGGCGCAGGCCACGGCGGCGGCCGGGTGGGTGCCGGAGGCCGTGGGGGCACAGGTCAGGGTGACGGCGCGCTCCGGGGTGGCCGTGGCCGCGTCGCTGCCGTGGCCGGTGGTGAGGACCAGCGCCGAGGGGGCGTAGAGCGACGACGGGGCGGCGCCCGGTGCAGCGACGGCGGCCCCGGTCAGGGATCCGCAAACGGCGGCGGCCATGAGGCCGAGGGCCGCTGCCCGGCGCGCGGTGTTCCGCATTGTATGCATCCTTCCGCTGGGATAGACGGGTGCCGGCTCCGGCCCGGTCTGCGCCGGAGCGGCGAGCGCCACTCTGCCGAGTCCGCCGCCGAAACACACATCGAACCCGCAGGTTTCAGTAACCTTGCGTGTTGAAACAGTGGCGTGAAGTTACGGAAATGGAAGAGCCTGACCGCGTAACTGAGCGGTTCTTGATCGCTGGAAGCGGTCACATGGCCGAAAATCACCGGCTCGTTAATCGGCCTGAAACATTCCGGGTTCGCCGTGAGTGAAACCTTTCACGATGCCTTCACGTCTCCTTGCGTTCATGTAGGCGGCCGCGTAAGGCTGATTACATGATTACAACGGAGCAAAAAGAGAAGCTGCGCGGCTGGTTCGCCTGCCGCCTGCCGGACGATCTCTTCGAGGAACTGGTCGAGATCACCGCCGACCGCGAGGAGATCACGGTGATCGGCCGCATCCCCGAGCCGCGGCTCGCCGAGGACGCCTCGGACCCCGAGCGGGAGACCGCGCTGCGCGCCCGGATACAGGAGTTCCGGGAGCGGACCCGCGAGGGCCGGATGGAGGTGGCCCGGGAGGCCGAGCACCTGTTCCGCCGCAAGGTCTCGTGGGGCGTGGTGTGCGGCCCGGAGCGCGCCCTGTTCACGCATGTGGCCGCGCCGGTCATGACCCGGCTGCGCCAGCCGGAGCGTCAGGTGCTGGACACCCTCATCGCCGGAGGCGTCGCCCGCAGCCGCAGCGACGCCCTCGCCTGGTGCGTACGCCTGGTCCAGCGGCACACCGAGGACTGGCTGACCGAGCTGCGCGAGTCGCTGGAACACGTCCAGCGGGTACGGGCGCAGGGACCCGACGCGGAGGAGGTGGCCGATCCCTCCACCGACGGCGAGGACGCACGTCCAGGACATGGTGCAGGAGGTTGAGCGGATCGGTGACCGGCTGCGCCGTGTCGTATGCGTCGGCTCCGACGTGCCCGCGGACGGGGTGTCGTTCCGCGACGGGTTCGACAGCGACCACATCCGGCGGTCGCTCGCCGAGCACGGCGGCGTGTGGCGACCCGGCCCGCGGTGGAACCCCGGGCACTGGCCCATGTTCTCCAGGCCGAAGGACCTGGTGCGCAGGCTGAAGGAGGCGGGCGCCCGCCGCTGACGCCCCTGCTACCCGCCAGTATCGTCGCTCTGCACGCGTACTCAGCGACGAGAGGCGGGACGGCCGGATGGCGAAGCACTGGGCTGATTTCCAGTACGAGATCTATCTGAGCGGGATGACGGGTGCCGTGCCGCGGCTTCCCACCGACCTGACCCGGCTGGAGGAGCTGGCCGAACACCGGCTCGGTCCGGGCCCGGTGGGGTATGTGGCGGGAAGCGCGGGCGACGGCAGCACGGCCCGCTCGAACCGGGCCGCGCTCGCCCGGCGCCGGATCGTGCCGCGCATGCTGCGTGACGTGGCCGAGCGCGATCTGTCTCTCGAGGTGCTCGGCCGGGCGCTGCCGGCGCCGCTGGCGCTGGCGCCCGTCGGCGTGCTGTCGATCATGCATCCGGACGCCGAGTCCGCCGCCGCCCGGGCCGCCGCCGCGCAGGGCGTGCCGTACATCCTGTCCTCGGCGTCGAGCACACCGATGGAGCGGGTCGCGGAGGCGATGGGGGACGCCGAGCGGTGGTTCCAGCTGTACTGGGGCAAGGACCGCGAGGTGACGCGGAGTTTCCTGAGCAGGGCGAAGGCCGCCGGGTTCTCGGTGCTCGTGGTCACCCTGGACACCCCGCTGCTGGCGTGGCGGCCGCGCGACCTGGACCAGGCGTATCTGCCGTTCCTGCACGGGGTGGGCACCGCGAACTACTTCACCGACCCGGCGTTCCGGGCAGGGCTCGCCAAGCCCGTGCACGAGGACCCGAACGCGGCGGTGCTGCACTTCCTCGGCCTGTTCGGGGACGCGGGCCACACCTGGCCGGACCTGGCGTTCCTGCGGGAGCACTGGGACGGTCCGATCGTGCTCAAGGGCATCCTGCACCCGGACGACGCCCGGCTCGCCGCGGACGCCGGGGTGGACGGCGTGGTGGTCTCCAACCACGGCGGCCGGCAGGTGGCCGGCTCGGTCGCCGCGGCCGATGCGCTGCCCCGGGTCGCGGACGCGGTCGGCGACCGGCTGACGGTGCTGTTCGACAGCGGGGTGCGCACCGGCGACGACGTGTTCAAGGCGCTGGCCCTCGGCGCGCGGGCCGTGCTCCTCGGGCGGCCGTACGTCTACGGGCTCGGGCTGGACGGACAGGCCGGCGTGGAGCATGTGATCCGGTGCGTGCTGGCCGAGTTGGACCTGACGCTGGCTCTGTCCGGGCACACGGGCCCGGGGACGGTGTCGGGGGCGGACCTGGTCGAGGACCCGAGCTGAGCGTGTCCGCCGGACGCTGCGCCGGGTGCCACGGCAGGCCGTGAGGCGTGTGCGGCACCGTCGTTGCCGGTCGCGCCCACGCGGCGCAGCCGCGTATCAGACGGGAGCCGCGCCCCTTCGGAGTGCTGGACCGCCCGTACCGGCGACGGAGAGTGAGCTCGGGCTCGCAGTGGCCCCGTCGGTCGTCCAGCGCTGGCCGGCCGAGCCGTCCCGCACCTTGACGACGAGATCGGCGCCGGCGTTCGACGCGGTGGTGGCGAGCGCCAGCGTCCGGTCCCAGCGGGTCAGCAACTCGCCCTGTGCGGTGAGGTCGTAGCGTACGTCGTCGCCCCGCGGCGTGCCGGCGGCGGCGCAGGTGCCGAGGATGACCACGCCGGCGTCGGCGTGCGAGTCCAGGCACAGCCCCGCGGCGGCCGCGCTGCGCAGGCGCCCGTCGGCCTCGTACGTCCATTGCTGGGTCGGTGCCGAGGAGCACACGGCGAGGACCGCGCCCGCACCGGCCTTCGGTGTGCCCCTGATGTCCAGGCACAGGTCGGCGGCCGCGTTGCGCAGCCGGGTGGGGCGGCCTGCGGTGGGCAGGCCCGCGGTGCCGGGCGCGGTGGCGGAGGCGTGCGGGGACTGGCCGGGGGCGCTGCCGGGGACGGCGCTGGTGGAGGCGACCGGGTCGGTGCCGTCGCCGCCGTCCGGCCACACGCTGATCGCCAGGACGGTCGCGAGCAGCGCCGCCGAGGCCACGCCGACCCCGGTGAGCAGCGTCCTGGACGACCAGGCGGTGCCGGGGATCCGGGCGAGCGGTCCGGGCTCGCCGCCGTGCCGCCGGCCGCGGGACCCCGGGAACCGGGCCCCGGCTTCGCCGTCGGCGCGGCGCCGGGTGCCGGGCGGGGCGGCGCGGGTGAACAGACCTTTGTCGCGCTTGTCGCCGCCGCGCCGGCGTCCGCCGGAGCGCCGGGAGCCACCGCGGGTGCGGCCGGGACCGGGGCGGCGGCCGGGACGCGAGTCGAGGTAGCGGCGGGCGCCCCAGCCGAGCACGGCCTCGGCGAGCAGTACGCCCAATGCGGCGTCGGCGTGGCCCAGTTGCTCGGCGGCGTGCCGGCAGTACGAGCAGCCGGACAGATGCTCCTGGACGTCGGGCAGCAGGGCACCGGCGCCGCCGCGGCGGATCGGAGCGTCGAGCAGGCGGTTGTAGTAGCGGCATTCCGTGCCGGGCGCGAGCTCCCGGTGGGCGCGTACCAGGCCCTCGCGGAATTTCTCGCGCGCCTGTTCCAGCGCGACCGCCGCGCTCTCGATGTCCATGCCGAGCAGTCCGGCGGGAACGGTTATCGGCTCGGCCTCGACCTCCATGTGCCACAGCAGTGCCTGCTCCAGCCGGGGAAGGGCGTGGAACGAGCGGTCGGAGAGGGCGCGGTTCTCCGGTATCAGGGTCTTCGCGGCGCGCATACCGCGGCCCCCGGCGGGTTTCCCGAGTCCGGGCAGTACGGCGGTGATCCGGTCGGTGCCGGACCAGTTGACGACCGTGTCCCGGACCGCCACGAGCAGCCGGGGACGCAGCGCCTCAGCGGGTTCGCCGAGCGCGAGCCGGCCGAGGACCTGGTGGAAGGCGGTGGCGGTGACCATGTGGGCGAGTGGCCCGGAAAGGGCCAGGCAGACGACCGCGTAGTCCTGCGCGGGCTGCCAGTGCCGGGCCATCAGCAGGGCGGCGGACCGGGAGGCCTCCGCGTCGGAGCCGGCCCGCAGCGGACCGGCGAGTGACTCGTCGGACTCCCCAGGGTCACCGCCCGGCGGCGGATAGGGAGGACGAGGGGGGTGGGGGGTTGGCACTGAGCGGATTCCTTTGGTGCGACGTGCGTTGATGCGTACCTCTGCGACGCGCAGGAAGGAATGGCCGGCGTTCGGCCGGTGAAGTTCCGCTACTGCCGGAAGAACTTCGGTTTTTACCCCCCACACGGTCGTTTCAACCCTTGCACAACTTCCACACGAGCAACAAGGCGCCCGCGTGACATCGGCGGTGTTGAAAGAAAGTCAGAAACCGCCTCTGCGGGGCTCCCCTGCGGCGCCTTTCGGCATTTCATGCGCCCCGTGTGAAGGACGCACACACACCGGCGGTCCCGCGCACGCTTCCGGGGTGTGCGGCCCGGTAGTGGACTGGGGCCGGCCTCCTCGGAAAAGGCCCCGCGCGGGGTGGGGGTCCCCCGGCTCGAGCGGAGCCGAGAGCCGGGGGAGGCTCTCCCGTGCGAAACCGGCCGCCGGCCCCGTTCCTCCCGTCCTCGGCCGGCGGCCCCGCCCACCCTGCCCCGGCCGGCGGCCCCGGCGGCTTCCCCCGCCGGCCGGGGCGGGACGGGCCCCCGGGCCCGCGAGGGGCCGCTCAGATCTGCCAGGACCGCAACCGGTCGGCCGCGCCGTACACGTCGGTCTTGCCGGAGATCAGATCGCGGGCGAGGTCGACGAGGGCGCCGTACGGCGGGTCGATGCCGACGCCGCTGACGAACATGTAGGCCACGGCCGTCGCGCAGGCGAAACGGGCGTTGGCCGCGGGCAGCGGCTTGAGCAGGGCGAGGGTGTGCAGCAGCGCGGCGGCCCGCCAGGCGGGGTCGGAGTCCACGCCGAGCCTGGGCGGATCCACGCGGTGCCGGGCGACGGCGGCGACCAGGGCGGAGAAGTCGTCGACCGCGGGCTGGTCGGGCAGGACCTCCTCGTGGCGCTGGAGCAGCCAGGGGACGTCGATGTGGATGACGGAGGGCATGCGTCAGGCTGCCTCGTCCTTCGCGGGGGGCTCGTCGTCGGGGAAGGCCGCGGCGAACTCGTCGGCGTGCGCGGCGAAGAACTGGCGGAAGGCCTCGGCGCCCTCCTGCAGGGCGCGGTGCCGGGCGATGTCGGCGGCGGCGGCCTCGCGGACGAGGGCCTTCATCGACGTACCGCGCTCCTTGGCGATCTGCCGCAGGTCCTCGAGTTCCCGTTCGCTGAACTCCACATTGAGAGCTGGCATGCCCCTCACGGTACCGCGCGGGTACTTACCCGTAAATATCACCAGGTCAGACGCCCTTCCCACCGGTACCCGCGGGGTCCGAAGGCCATGTCCGATTCCCGCCGGTCACGCGGCGCGCGACGCAGCAGACTCGGCAGCACGGAAGAAGCCGGCAGCACAACCGAAGGAGTCCTGCCATGAGTACACGCACTGTCCACACCGTCCACCCGAGCCCGCTGGGCGACCTGCTGCTGACCGGCACGGTCTCGCCGGCCGGCCTGACGCTCGGCTCGCTCGGCATGCCGGGGCAGCGCGGCGCGCCCGCCGTCCGCGCCGAGGATCGCGACGACGGGCCGTTCGCCGAGGCGCACCGGCAGCTGGACGCCTACTTCGCGGGCCGCCGGACCCGCTTCGAACTGCCGCTCGCCGTCACCGGCACCCCCTTCCAGCGGGCCGTGTGGCAGGCCCTCGAGGACATCCCCTACGGCACGACGACCACGTACGGCGAGCTGGCCGCCCGGCTGGGTGTGCCGCGCGCCGAGCTGCGCGCGGTGGGCCGGGCGCTCGGCGGCAACCCCCTGCTGCTGGTCCGCCCCTGCCACCGGGTGATCGGGGCGGACGGCTCGATGCGCGGGTACGCGGGCGGTGTCGAGCGCAAGCTGTGGCTGCTCACGCACGAGGGCGCGCTGCAGCCGGCTCTCCTGTGAGGGAGGACGTGATGACGTTGACCCCGGCCGAGGCACGCCGCCGGGTGGCCCGCACGGACTGGGCCGCGCTGTCGGCCGAGTTGGACGAGCACGGCAGCTCACCCACGGGTCCGTTGCTCTCCCCCGCCGAGTGCGCCGGCCTGGCCGCGCTCTACGACAAGCCGGAACTGTTCCGCACGACGGTCGATCTGGCCCGGCACCGGTTCGGCTCCGGCGAGTACCGCTACTTCACCCACGACCTGCCCGCCCCGGTGGCCGCGCTGCGCGCCGCGCTCTGGTCCCGGCTGCTGCCGGTCGCCCGGGACTGGGCAGTCCGCCTGGACCGCCCGGCGCCCTGGCCCGACTCCCTCGACGAGTGGCTGGAGCGTTGTCACGCCACCGGCCAGGACCGCTCGGCGCAGATCCTGCTCAGCTACGGTCCGGGCGACTGGAACGCCCTGCACCGCGACGTGTTCGGCGAGCTGGTCTTCCCGCTCCAGGTGGTGGTCGCGCTGGACGCGTACGGCACCGACTACACCGGCGGCGAGTTCCTGATGGTCGAACAGCGCCCACGCGCCCAGTCCCGGGGCACGGCAAGCATCCTGCGCCAGGGCCACGGCCTGGTCTTCACCACCCGGGACCGCCCCGTCCGCACCCGCCGAGGCTGGTCGGCCGGGGCGATGCGGCACGGGGTGAGCACCGTACGGTGGGGCCGACGGCGGACGCTGGGGCTGGTGTTCCACGACGCGGCGTGAGGGCACCGCGCTTCCGGCAGCCGAGTCGGTCACTCCGGATGAGCCACGGCGTCCTTCTGCAGCTGCACCGCCGCTATCAGGCTGAGCTGCGGCTCCGCCTGGCGCAGCGTCTTCAGCGCCGCCATCGAGGCCATGTCCCCGGTGAAGCCGACGGCGGCCAGCCGGGAGCGGACCCAACGGGCCCGCAGCTCTCCCTCGGTGGCGGCGGCGGTGGGCTCGACGAGTGCGGCGGCGCGCTCCAGGCCCGGGAGCTCCTCGGGCGACGCCTCGGCCAGCGCCTGCCGCAAGGCCGCCGCGATCATGTCCGCGTCCCGGATGACGAGCACGACGTTGTGTTTCCTGTTCAGTCCCGCGAGAGGTGCCATGGGATCACCGTGGCCGTCACCCTGCGTGCACGGCAAGACAATTGAGGATTCTCAGAGGAACACCAGCCTTTCCAGGCGCAGTCGGGAGCCCCGTGCGGGCGTTCGCGGGCAGCGGCGCGGCGGCCGCCTCGGCGCAGGCGTTGGACCAGCCGGTGCCCGGGTCGCCGTCGGGCATCGCGGCGGGCAGGGTGTCCGGACGGCCGGAGTAACCGGCGTCCGTGCAGGGGTAGTTCGGGGGCGACCGGGGGGGCAGGCTGGAAGTCGGCTGTGCGTGCGGTGTCGGACGTCGGGGCGGCGGGCACGCTCACCGCGCCGGTGCGCAGGCCGTCCGCCCGTGCGGTGACCGTCAGCGGGCGCCCGGGAGGAAGCCGGTGCCGCTGGTGGTGCCGTGGCCGGCGCCGGGGTCCGACTCGATGCTCCCGTCGTGCGGGACGGCGATCTCGCGCCAGGAGCACCGGCCGTCCCGCAGGGACGTTCAGCAGCGCTCCGGCCGCGGGTGTCACAACTGATCGTGAACAAACAGACTTTCCCCGTGGACCGTGTTCGACCGACCGGCGGGGTGGAGGGCGGTGGCGGGTCATGGCAGTCCCCGAAGCACTACGCTGGAACGCGAGAGGTGCCACCTCTTCACTCTGAGTGTGCGCTTGGGAGCGGCGACGATGAGCCGGGGCTATCCGTTCGACGATGCGGCGACGGCCCGAGCCGTCATCGACGACGACGGAACGCTGGTCGAGTGGAACGAGGGCGCCAGGCGCCTGCTCGGCCACCGGGCGGAGTCCGTGCTGGGCCGCCCCGCCGCCCTGCTGCTGGCCGGGAAGGACGCCCCCGCCCCGCCCGCGGGCCCCCGGTGGGAGGGAACGGTCGGACTGCGCCACCGGGACGGCCGTACCGTCGGGGTCTGGCTGCTCGCCCACCGCAGGCCGGCGCGCGACGGACACGGCGGCAGCTGGCTCGTGGTCACCCCGCTGACCGGCACGGAACCGCCCGCCGAGGACGACCCGCTCGCCGCGGCGGGCCTGACCCAGTCGCCGTGCGCCGTCGCCGTGTACGACGCCGAACTGCGGCTGCGCCGGATGAACGACGCGATGGCCGACGTCGTCGGTCTGCGGGAGGAGCACGTGCGCGGGCTGCGGCTCGCGGAGATCGGCGGCAAGCCGCAGAGCGAGGAGCTGGAACAGGGCATGCTCCAGGTGCTGACCACCGGCAGCCCGCTGGACGTGCAGACCTGTATGCGCACCGGCGGCGAGGACCGCGCCCATGCCTGGCTCGCCCGGATGGCCCCGGTCAGGGACGCTCAGGGCCGGGTGCGCGGGGTGTGTCTGGCCAAGCACGACGTCACCGACAACTACCGGGCCCGCCAGCGGCTGCAGCTGGTGAACGAGGCGAGCGTGCGCGTCGGCAGCACGCTGGACGTCACCCGTACGGCACAGGAGCTGGCGGACGTGTGCGTGCCCGCGCTCGCCGACTTCATCACCATCGACCTGCTGGATCCGCAGGACTACGGCGGCGAGCCCCCGGCCCGCCTCTCGGCCCCGCTCACCCTGCGCCGGGCCGCCCATCGGTCGGTCCTGGACGGCGTGCCGGAGGCGGTGACCATGCCCGGGCGGACCGAGGAGTACCCGGCCGGCTCGCCCCAGGCGGACTCGCTGACCGCGGGGCACACGATCATCGCCTCGGTGGCCGCGGGCGAGATGCGGTCGTGGCTGACCTGGAGCACCGCGCGGGGCGAGCAGGTGCGCAGATTCGGCATCCACTCCTCGATGTCGGTGCCCATCCGGGCCCGCGGGCTCACCCTGGGTGTCGCGGTGTTCGCCCGGCACCGGCGGCCGGACCCGTTCACCGCGGACGACCGGCTGCTCGCCGAGGAGATCACGACGCGGGCCGCCGTCTGCATCGACAACGCCCGCCGCTACTCCCGTGAGCGGGAGACCGCGCTGGCGCTCCAGCGCAGCCTGCTCCCGCGCACGCTGCCGCGCACGGCCGCGCTGGAGGCCTCCTCGCGCTATCTGCCGGCCGCGCGGGCCGGAGTGGGCGGCGACTGGTTCGATGTGATCCCGCTGTCCGGGATGCGGGTCGCGATGGTCGTCGGGGACGTCGTCGGGCACGGCGTCGAGGCCTCGGCCACCATGGGCCGGCTGCGGACCGCCGTGCGCACCCTCGCCGACATCGACCTCGCCCCGGACGAGCTGCTCACCCACCTGGACGACCTGGTGGTCCGGCTGTCGGAGGAGTCCGGCGTCGGCGGCGGCCCGGGCGAGGCCGGCAGCCCCGGCGAGGCCGGCGCGACCTGTGTGTACGCCGTCTACGACCCGGTCTCCAGGCGCTGCACGGTGGCCCGCGCCGGGCATCCTGCGCCGGTGGTCCTGCGGCCGGGCGCCGTGCCCCAGGCGCTGGAGGTGCCCGCCGGTCCCCCGCTGGGGCTGGGCGGGCTGCCCTTCGAGTCCACGGAGGTGGATCTGCCCGAGGGCACCGTCCTCGCGCTGTACACGGACGGGCTGGTGTGGTCACGGGAGCGGGACCCGGAGTCGAGCCGGGAGTTGCTGTTCGAGGCGCTCGGCACGGACGCGGACTCCCTGGACGGGACGTGCGACCGCGTCCTGCACGCCCTGCTGCCGCCGGGGGGCTCCGCGGACGACGTGGCGCTGCTGCTCGCCCGCACCCAGGGCCTGCCCGCCGCGCAGGTGGCGACCTGGGACATCCCGGCCGTCCCGGCACTGGTCGCGCCGATCCGCAAGCAGGTCGTGGAGCAGCTGGACGCCTGGGGGCTGAGCGAGGCCGCGTTCACGGCGGAGCTGGTGGTCAGCGAACTGGTCACCAACGCCATCCGGTACGGCTCGCACCCCATCCGGCTGCGGCTGATCCACGACGCGACCACGCTGATCTGCGAGGTGTCCGACACCAGCCACACCGCCCCGCACCTGCGCCGGGCCAAGGTCTTCGACGAGGGCGGCCGCGGCCTGCTGCTGGTCGCCCAGCTCACCCAGCGCTGGGGCAGCCGGCACACCCCGGAGGGCAAGACGATCTGGGCGGAACTGCCGCTGTTCGAGCAGGACCAGCGGGGCTTCTAGCGGAACCGGTGGCGCTCAGGAGCCCGCCAGCCACGGCCGTACCTGTTTGCGGGCCTCGTGCAGGCGGGACTTCAGGGTGCCGAGGGGGATGCCCACGCGCTCGGCGACCTCCGCGTAGTCCAGCTGGCAGATGTCCCGGTACACCAGCGGCGCGACCAGGTGCGGATGCGTCCGCTCCAGCCGCTCCAGCGCCTCCAGCAGGTCCACCCGGGAGCCGGCGATCACGCTGGTGGTGCGCGGGTCGACGGCGAACGAGGGCTCGATGGCGGCCGGCTGCTCGGCGGCCCGCCGCTTCAGCTCGCGGTACTTCTGCCGGCAGCAGTTGGCGACCACCGTGTACAGCCAGGTGCCGAAGCGGCTGCGGCCCTCGAAGGCGGAGATGTACCGGGCCACCTGGAGCAGCACGTCCTGGGCGGCCTCCTCGGCGTCCTCCCGGCACGGCAGGAAGCGCCCGCAGCGGCGCACGACCTCCGGCCGGATCTCGGTGAGCAGCCGGTCCAGGGCCGCTCCGTCGCCGGCGGCGGCCCGCCGGGCGAGGTCTTCCATCGGCGCTTGGTCCTGCACCGGGGTCCCCCTTCGAGTCGATCTCAGGCCAGGCATGATAGTCGTATGCAATCCCCAGGGCGGATCGGCCGCTACCGCCTCGAAAGGCCGCTGGGCACCGGCGCCTTCGCCACGGTCTGGCTCGCCCACGACGACGAGCTCCAGGCACCGGTCGCGGTGAAGGTCCTCGCCGAGAACTGGTCGCACCGGCTCGACATCCGGGACCGCTTCCTGTCCGAGGCCCGGCTGCTGCGCCGGGCCGGCTCCAACCGCGTGGTGCAGGTCTACGACATCGGTGAACTCCCCGACGGCAGGCCGTACTTCGTGATGGAGTACGCCGACGGCGGCACGCTTGCCGACCTGCTGGCGGGCGGACCGCTGCCGGTGGGGCACGCGCTCGCGCTGACGGCGGAGGCCGCGCGGGCCGCCGCGGCGCTGCACGAGGCGGGGATCGTGCACCGGGACATCAAACCGACCAACGTGCTGCTGCACACCGCCCCGGACGGCACCCGGCGGGTGCTGCTGGCCGATCTGGGACTCGCCAAGAGCCTCGCGCAGGCCTCGGTGCTCACACTGGCCGCGGGCTCGGCGGGCTATCAGCCGCCCGAGCAGGCCGAGCCCGGCGAGGGCATCGACGAGCGGGCCGACGTCTACAGCCTGGGCGCGGTCGGCTACGAGCTGGTCACCGGGACCGTGCCGGGCCCGCCGGGGCGGGTCGTACCGCCCCGGCGGCTGCGGCCGGACCTCGGCGAGGACGTGGAGCGGGCCCTGCTGCGCGCTCTGGAGCCGGACCGGGCGCGCCGCTGGCCCGGCGCGCAGGCGTTCGCCGACGAGCTGGACCGGCTGGCGGCGGGGCCGCCCGCGCGCCGGCCCGCCCGGCGGCTGGACGGTGTGCGCGGCCGGCTGAACACGGTCACGTTGTCCCTGGTCGCGGTCCTCACGGCGGCGGCGGCCGCGGCCGCGGTGACCTTCACGATCCACTACGGCGGCTCCCCGGACCAGGTGCGGGTCTCGGACGCGACCGGGCGGGTGGCCGTCAAGGTACCGGCGGGCTTCGGCCGCGAACTGCGCGACTCCGGCTGGGACCCGGGCGCGCTGGGCCTCGGCAAGGGCCACGAACCGGGCCTGGTGGTGGCCGACGACCTGACCCGGTGGCCCGATCTGGGCAGGGCGGTGGACGGTGTGTTCGTCGGGGTGAGCGAGCACGGCGACGTCACCGCGAAGGTGAAGGCCCTCGCTCACACGGGCTGCAGCTACTCCGGCAGCCGCAGCTTCGCCGACGCCGACTGGCACGGTCTGGTGCGGGCCTGGAGCGGCTGCCCCGACGGCGGCTCGGTCACGGAGACCGCACTGAGCCCGGCCCACGGCGCCGCGCAGCCCCAGGTGTACGTGCAGGTGCGGCAGCGGGGTACGGGGGACGCGACCGAGGGGATACTCCGTTCGCTGAGCGTGTCCTGACGGGCGCCTGCGGAGGGTCACAGCGGGGAAAAGATTCCTGCGTGTGCCGAACTTTTCCGGCGCTGCGCGCATCGCAGTGTGAGGACGGCGCACCCGCGCCTCGAGGCATGCGCGTTCCGACGCGTGCCCTGACCCTCCAGGAGTGTTGAGCGACATGGTGTACACACCCCGGTCCGCGCGGCACGGGGCCCTGCTCGTGGGCACGGTCGCCGTGCTGGGCCTCCTGACCGCCTGCGGCAACGGCAAGGACGTCCACAGCAACCCGCCGATCACGGCCTCCGGTACGGCCGCGCCGGCGACGGGCACCACGCAGAGCCCGGCGTCGACCGGGTCGGCCCCGTCCGGCACGTCCACCGGCGCCGCCCCGTCCGCCGCCTCGAAGGCGGCCCCGTCCGCGAGCTCCGGCGACACGGCCACGCCCGCGGCGAGCACCCGCTGCCACACCTCCGAGCTGCGCGCCTCGGTGGGCCGCAACGACCCGGGCGCCGGCCAGGAGAACTTCCCGGTCGTCCTCACCAACGCGTCCGGCCGGACCTGCACCGTGCGCGGCTATCCGGGCGCGGCGTTCGTGAGCGCCTCCGGCAGCCAGCTCGGATCGGACCCCAAGCGTGAGTCCGGCTCCCCCACGACGATCACCCTCAGGCCCGGGCAGAGCGCCTGGGCCGGACTGACCTTCTCCAACCCGGGCATCAGCGGCGCCAGGACGGCCACCCCGGCCGCGCTGCTGGTGACACCGCCGGACGAGCGCGACTCGCTGAAGGTCGCGTGGACGGGCGGAGCGGTGCCCGTCTCCGGAAACTCCTCGTCCGTCTTCCTGTCGGTGTTCAGCCCCGGCACGGCCCCCTGACCGGCCCGGACACCCCCCGAGAACCCCGCTGTCCCACTCCACGGGCAGCGGGGTTCGTCATGCTCGCGCCACAACTGTCACAGGACGGCAACAGGCGCCGCAGGCCGCGATCTTCTCCGTGACTGCCGTCATCGAACCCGTCGACCCACACCGGCGAGCAGGCCCCGCGAGGGGCCGTGACAGGAAATCGGGGACAAGATGAGCGGGATATCGCGCAGGCGGGTGCTGACGGCGGGCGCGGCGGCGGGCGCCCTGGGCACACTGGCCGCGTGCTCCTCCGGCACCGGCATCCGGGTCGACGGCCCGGCGGACGGCAAGGGCACGGCCCAGGCCCGGCCGGTCAAGCCGATCGGCGACGGCTCCACCGCCGACACCGGGGCCCAGCCGCACCAGCCGAAGCCCGAGCGGCTGAAGCCGGGCCAGAAGCCCCCGCAGTTCGTGGTCTTCTCCTGGGACGGCGCGGGCGAGCTGAGCAACCAGCTGTTCTCCCGGTTCCGCAAGGTCGCCGCCGACCACGGTGCCAAGATGACGTTCTTCCTCAGCGGCATCTACACGCTGCCCGAGTCCAAGAAGAACCTGTACCGTCCGCCGCAGCACGCGGTCGGTGCCTCCGCCATCGGCTACCTCGCCGACCGGCACATCCACGCCACCATCCAGCAGGTTCGCGCGGCCTGGCTGGAGGGCCACGAGATCGGCACCCACTTCAACGGGCACTTCTGCGGCGCGACCGGCGTGCGCAACTGGTCCCCGGCCGAGTGGCGCAGCGAGATAGACCAGGCGGTCGACTTCGTGACCAAGTGGAAGACCAACACCGGCTTCACCGACCTGGAGCCGCTCCCGTTCGACTACCGCAAGGAGCTGATCGGCGGCCGTACCCCGTGCCTGGAGGGCCAGTCCAACCTGCTGCCCACGGCGGCCGCACTCGGCTGGAAGTACGACGCCAGCTCCCCCGGCGGGCTGCAGATCTGGCCGGCCAAGGTGCAGGGCGGCAAGATCTGGGACTTCCCGCTGCAGTCCATACCCTTCCCCGGACACTCCTTCCAGGTGCTGTCGATGGACTACAACATGATGTTCAACCAGTCCGGCGGCAACCCGAACGGCGACCGCGCCCAGTACGACGCCTGGCGCACCCAGGCCCGGGACGCCTATGTCGCCGGTTTCCAGCGGGCGTACACGACCAACCGCGCACCCTTCTTCATCGGCAACCACTTCGAGCGCTGGAACGGCGGCATCTACATGGACGCCGTCGAGGAGGCCATCGGGAAGATGGCGGCGTACGGCGACGACGTGCGGTTCGTGTCGTTCAAACAGCTCGTGGCCTGGCTGGAGGCGCAGGACCAGGCGGTGCTGCGCAAGATGCGCACGCTGGTGCCGGGGCAGGCCCCGGCGGGCGGCTGGGCGGAGTTCCTGGGCGCGGCGGGCAGCCACAGCTCGTGAACCCGTCACGAGCGTCTGTTCTCATGGGCGGGCACCGACCGATCCCACCACCGCACCACCCCTGAGTCAGCGGCTGCGGCGCCCGCCACCGCCGTAGCCCCCGCCGCCCCCGTATCCCCCGCCGCCCCAGCCGCAGTAGTACGGATACGCGGAGCAGGGGTCGGCCGTGGCGGACGGCGTGGCCGCCGGGCTCGATCCGGTCGCCGTCGGGTACGGCGTGCGGGGCGGGGCGGAGGTGGTCCTGGAGACCTTGGGCGTGGGCGTGGCGCCGGTCCCCGGGAGGGGAGTGGTGATCGGCGCCGGGGTGGCGTCGCCGTCCCAGTCGACGTTCTCCATCTGCAGATCGGGCTTGGCGGTGTCGAGGGTCCACCGCTGGGCGGCGCCGGGGGCGCGGTTCTTGAGGACGAGGGCGCCGGAGCCGTCGGTGGCGGCCGGCGTGAGGGCCAGGTCCTGGTTCCAGCGGGGTATCAGGGCGCCCTGCAGGGTGAAGTCGTAGCGGATGTTCCTGGCGGCCTTCCCGGTGGCCGTGCAGGGGGTGAGGCGGACCGAGTAGCCGAGGTGGGAGTCCAGGCACAGGCCGGGCGCGGCGGAATTGCGCAGCAGCCCGTCGGGCTCGTACGTCCACTGCTGGCTCGGGGTCGCTGAGCAGGGGGCGAGTTCGGTCTCGGCGCCGTTGACGGCCTTCTTGCCGACGACGCCGACACAGAGTCCGGAGGCGAGGTTGTGCAGCCGGCCGTGCAGGGTGCCCTGTCCCGCCGCGTGCGCACCGGCCCAGGAGGCCCCGGGGCTCGGGGCGCCCTTGCCGGGCGCAGGGGAGGACGCGTCCTTGCCGGCCGGGGCCGGTCCGTCGCCGGACCCGAGCACCGTCCACAGCACCAGGGGCAGCACGACCAGCCCGCTGACGGTGACGACGGCCAGCGCCAGATTCCGCCGCCGGACCCGCTGCGCACGGGCGGCACGATGCGCCGACCGGCCGGAGGCAGCCGCGTCCGCCGGCCCGACCGACGCACGGGCGCCGGCGGAACGTCGGGAGGAGCGGGAACGACCGGTGTCGGCGGGGAAGGGGGAGGCGTCGAAGGGGTTGGCGGAGGCGTCGGCGGACGGGGAGCCCGAGGCGAACGAGTTGGCGTCCGCGGACGCGGAGGCGAACGCGGCGGCCTCGGAGGCGGACGTGTCGGCGGAGGCGGAGGCAAACGCGCCGGTGTCGGCGCCGGCGCCGGCAGCGGAGCCGCGGCGGCGCGGGGCTCCGGCGGTGCCGCCCCCGCTCGTCCCCCCGGGGAAGCCACCCCGACGCTTGCCCCCGGCGGAACGACCCGGACGCGTGGCCTCGGCGAAGCCGTCCCAACCCGCGGACCCAGCGGAGTCCGAACCCATGGCCTCGGCGAAGCCGTTCCAACCCACGGACCCAGCCGAGCCGTCCGAACCCATGGACCCGGCGGAGTCGTTCCCATCCATGGGCTCGGCGGAGGCATTGCGACGCGTGAACTCTACGGACCCGCCCCGACCCGCAGACCCGGCGGAATCGTCCCGGCGTGGTGGCTCGGCGGGCAGGAAAGGCTCGCCGGACAGGGGCGCGGCGGTCTCGGGGGGCGGGGCCGGTTCGGACGGATCCTCGGCGCGGGTCGCCCGGGAGTTCACGTAGGCGTGGGCGCCCCAGCCGAGGACCGCTTCGGCGAGGGCGAGGCCAAGTCCCGTGTTGAAGGCGGCCAGTTGGTCGGCGGTGCGGCTGCAGTGGCCGCACCGGCCGAGGTGCTCGCGCAGATCGGGGTCGACGTCGACACCGCCGCGCCGGAACGTCACGTCGAGCATGCGCAGATAGCGCCGGCACTCGTTCTCGGGGGCGAGTTCGCGGTGGGCCTGGAGACACTCCTCGCGCAGCCGTTCCCGCCCCCGGCGGAGCTCGACGCCGGTGTCCTCCTGGTCCAGGCCGAGCAGGGCCGCCGGCAGGGCGAGCGGTTCGGCCTCGACCTCCGTGTGCCACAGCACGGCACGGGAGATCTGCGGCACCCGCTGGAACGCCCGGGACAGCAGCCGCCGGCCGGGGGGCGGCAGCAGCCTGGCGGCGGCACGCTCACCGGTGGCGCCGGACCGCAGCGCCGGGTGCAGGAGTTCCTGGCGGCCGTCGGCGTCCCACTCGGCGGCGATCCGCCGGACGGCGACCAGGACATGGGGCCGCCAGGCGGCGGTGGGTCCGGACTGCCGCAGCGATTCCCCGAAGAGCCGGGTGAAGGCGGCGGTGGTGAGCATGCCCGCGGCCCGCGTGCCGTCCGTGCACAACCGCGCGTAGGCGAAGGCCGCTTCCCAGTGCCGGTCGAGGAGTTCACCGACGGGATGGAGCGCGGGCGTCCCCCCCGTCCACTTCTTCAGCTCGGCACTCAGTTGCTCGTCCGACCGGCCTGCCTCATTCACGACTGCATTCCTCCAGACGTGATACGGAAATTGGTCCATACCAAGCAGTATGGAAAGGTGGTGGGCTGCTCGAACGTCCACCTGAGGCGGCTCTTTTGAAGCGTGGGGGGTGTACGGGGAGCGGCCTGGCGCATACAGCGGGAAATGCGATGAGCCTGCGCGCCGACAGCGCACACTTTTGCACAGCCGCACAGGTACGAACAAGAGATCTCTCGATTATCGACAATGAGCGGTGGGCCGGCTTGCTTATTGACGCAGGTTCAGGAGATTCGTTTTCCTCCCATTACCGCCGTTCGCCCGCCCGGTAGGCGCCGGGCGGCACTCCGTAACGTTCCCGGAAAACCCGGCTGAAGTGGAAGGGACTGCCGAATCCGCAGGCCGTCGCCACCCGTTCCACCGTGAGGTCGGTGCCCTCCAACAGCCGGGCCGCGTGCCGCAGCCGGGCCTCGCGCAGCGCACGCATCGGGGACCGCCCCGTGCGCAGGGTGAACAGATGGGCGAAACGGGACGGGGACAGTGCGACGCTCTCGGCGAGCGAGCTGACGGTGTGCGGGGCGCCGGGGTCGGCGGCGATCAGATCCTCGGCCCGGCGCACCCGGGCGTCGGCGTCCGGTGCGGGCGCCGGCGTCCGGGCACCGCCGGCGGCGAGCAGGACCACCTCCTCCAGCGCGCACAGGGCCAGTTCCCGCGCCAGGCTGCCGTGGGCCACGGCCACCGGGTCCGGCTCGCGCGGGATGTCCACGCGCGGGATGTCCTCGCCCGGGATGCCTTCGGCCGGTCCGCGGGCGTCGGCGAGCATCCGGCCGAACGCCGCCTCGATCCGGCCGTGCAGGGCGCCGGGCACGGACGACACGGCGTACAGGCCGTCGGACACGGCGTACGGGGCGAGCCAGCCCGGCCAGGACGGGCGGGCCTGGCAGTGCGTCCACCAGAACCGCCAGCTCTCGGCGCCGGGCGCGACGGTGTAGCGGTGGCCGGTGCCGGGAGCGAGCACCACCAGATCCCCGGCGCCGGCGCGTGCGCGGGCGGGGCCCTGGCGGAGCAGTCCGCAGCCGCCCAGGGTGAAGGTGAACAGCCAGCTGTCCGAGCCCCGGGGCCGGTTGACGCCGTAGCCCGGCAGCTGGTCGTAGCGGCCGGTTACCACGAGTCCCGGCGGCGGGGACGGATCGGCGGCCGCAGCCGTCACGGGCAGGTCCGCAGCATGCACAGGCATCCTCCCGACGGGCGCACCGGCCTAGCGTGGCGGATGAGTGACCACCTGACCACCGGACTCACAGGAGCGGGCACATGACAGCCACGGACAACGGCGCCATCCTCCCGGAGGCGCTGCGGCGGCGGTTCGAGGAGGACGGGTTCACCGTCGTACGAGGGCTGTTCGGCCGGGACGAGACCGAGCGGCTGTGTGCCGCGTTCGCCGCGCTGCACGCGGCCGGTCCGGTGCCGGGTCACTTCGAGCCCCGCCCGGCGGACCCCGACCCGCTGCGCCGGTACCCCCGGGTGATGCAGCCGCACGAATGCAGCGCGGTGGCACGGGAGTTCCTGCTGGACGCCCGGCTGCGGGCCGTGCTGGAGGTGCTGTTCGGCGAGGAGGTGCTGGCCGCGCAGAGCATGTTCTACTTCAAGCCGCCGGGTGCGCGGGGGCAGGCGCTGCACCAGGACAACTTCTATCTGCGGGTCGAGCCGGGGACGTGTGTGGCCGCCTGGGTGGCCTGCGAGCCGATCGACCGGGACAACGGCGGCCTCGAGGTCGTCCCGGGCACCCACCGCATGGCCCTGTTCTGCCCCGAACTCGCCGACGAGGAACAGTCGTTCGCCCGCGAGTACGTGCCGCCTCCGGCCGGCCTGACCCCGGTTCCGGTGGATCTGGCACCGGGTGACGTGCTGTTCTTCAACGGCAGCCTCGTGCACGGCTCCGGGCCCAATCGCACGGTCGACCGGTTCCGGCGCTCGTTCATCGGACATTACGTGGGCCGCTCGGCGGAACGGATCGGGGCGTACTACCGGACACTCACGATGTCCGGCGAGCGGGTGCCGTTGCCGGAGAGCGAGGGCGCCGGTCCGTGTGGCACGGAGTTCACACCACACGGACCTCACTGAGCCGCCGGAACCTCAGTGCCCGCTGATCGCATGCGGCGTGTAGGGCTGCTCCAGTTCCTCGGTCTCCTTCTCGGTCAGTTCCAGTTCCACGGCCGCCACCGCGTCCTCGATGTGGTGCGGCTTGGCTGCGCCGACGATCGGTGCCGCCACCGTGTCCTGGTGCAGGAGCCAGGCGAGGGCCACCTGGGCACGGGGCACGCCCCGGTCGTTCGCGATCCGGGTGACAGCCTCGACGATCGCGCGGTCGCTCTCCAGGTACAGACGGCTGCCGAAGTTGTCGTTCGCGCTGCGCTCGGTGACCGTGCCCCAGTCACGGGTGAGCCGGCCACGGGCGAGCGGGCTCCACGGCAGCACGCCGACGCCCTGGTCGGCGCAGAGCGGCAGCATCTCCCGCTCCTCCTCGCGGTAGAGGAGGTTGTAGTGGTTCTGCATGGACACGAACTTCGTCCAGCCGTGCCGCTCCGCCGTGTACTGCAGCTTGGAGAACTCCCAGGCGTACATCGAACTCGCCCCGATGTAGCGGACCTTGCCCGCCTTGACCAGGTCGTGCAGCGCCTCCATCGTCTCCTCGACGGGGGTCGCGTGGTCGTAGCGGTGGATCTGGTAGAGGTCGACGTAGTCGGTGCCGAGGCGGCGCAGGCTGTGGTCGATCTCCGTCATGATGTTCTTACGGGACAGCCCGGCGCCGTTGGGGCCCGGCCGCATCCGGCCGTGCACCTTGGTGGCCAGCACGATCTCGTCGCGGTTCGCGAAGTCGCGCAGGGCCTTGCCGACGATCTCCTCGCTGGTGCCGTCGGAATAGACGTTCGCGGTGTCGAAGAAGGTGATGCCCGCCTCCAGCGCCTGCCGGATGAGCGGGCGGGACGCCTCCTCGTCGAGGGTCCACTCGTGGACGCCGCGGTCGGGCAGGCCGTAGGTCATGCAGCCCAGACAGATCCGCGAGACGTCCAGGCCCGTCGAACCGAGCTTCACGTACTGCATCGTTGCTGCTCCTGCCTTCGGGACGATGGTCACCCACGAGCCTACGGCGTGGCCCGGCACCGGCTTGACGACCGCGGCGCGCGGGCGATTTGATCCTGCCACGTGCCGCGCCGCCCGGCGTGGACTGGAACGAGGCCCTGCTCGGCCTCCGCACCCCGGCCGAGCGGGAGCGGGTGGCCGAGCGGGAGCGGGTGGCCGAGCGGGTGAACGGGTGGGTCGACGGCTGCGCGAAGAAGGGCTTCGACGCCGTCGAGCCGCACAACCACGACAGCTACACCCGCTCCCACCGCCTGCTCACCCCGGCCGACGCGACCGCCTTCATGACCCTGCTGTCCCGGCACGCGCACG
The DNA here is from genome assembly GCF_053598315.1 of Streptomyces sp. NPDC001153. Classification (NCBI taxonomy): domain Bacteria; kingdom Bacillati; phylum Actinomycetota; class Actinomycetes; order Kitasatosporales; family Streptomycetaceae; genus Streptomyces; species Streptomyces sp. NPDC001153. Next base: position 229,301 of record NZ_JBSFJZ010000005.1, on the reverse strand, counting down.
CCCGCGCCTTGCCATCGCGCAGTGTTCGCGAAGGCGTTCGACGACCGGGTGGCGGACATCGAGTACACCGACGGCGGGTCGCGCTCGGCGCTCGCCCATCGGGGCGACCGGCTGGGCATCGTCCGGCGGGAGCAGGACGTGTCCACTCCGGGAAGCGGGGGGTACGTACGGAAGGCGGAGTGGCCGGGCGCCGCATTGGTACCCCCAGGTGATCATCCGGCGTGGGAGCGGCCGATCGTCGTACGGTCGGCTCATCCTCGGCGCAGACGACCGGCATCCGGCCGGTCTCGGCCGCCCCGGAGGAAACGCGGTGCCGACTCGTTCCACCACCCTGAGGATCCTTGCCGGAGCAGCGCTGCTGCCACTGGCCCTCGTCGCCCCCGCCTGCGCGCAGTCCGCCGCCGCACCGGCGCCGGAGACCCCTGGCACGCTGTGCTCGCTCGCCGGCACGCTGCGCGGTGCGCACGGCGAGGAGGCCGATGTGAGCCTGTGCGCGGACACCGGCTCCCCGAGATTCAACATCACGGCCCCGGCCACCTGCCGGATCGGCCGCACCCGGGTCCGCTACGCCTGCCGCACCGAGGGCACGTGGAAGGTCGCCCGGTCCGGCAAGACGCTGGGCACCGGAGCGCTGCCCGGTTCGGGGCTGTACCCGGGTCCGGGCACCTACGACATCAGCGCCACCGTGCGCGTCCGGTCGACGCCCGCGGGGGTCGACCTCAAGGGCACGGTGCAGGCCACCGTCGCGCTGACCGCGCCCAAGGCGAAGGCGACGCACACCGTCACCGTCGACAAGAGCGTGCTGCGCCGCAACGCCACGACCACGGTGACGTACACGATCCGCCGGGACAGCACCGAGGGCGACGGCAACGCGCGGCTGGGGATGATCGGCCAGGAGGGCACCGGTCTGCGGATCAGCACGGCCGACAAGCGCTGCGTCAACCCGCTGGTGGGGCGGTACCCGGGCAAGACCCGGCTGGCGCACTCCCTGGACTGTACGGTGACCGAGCTGCAGCCCGGCCACCCGGAGACACTGAAGGTCCGCTTCACGGTGGGGGCGAAGTGCTCCACGGTGGTGTCGAAGCTCGGCTACTGGGTGCCGAAGGGCCAGGACATGTTCACCGGGAACATGCTGGCCGGGCCGACGCTGACCTGCCGCTAGAGCAGATCCAGCGCACGTTCCCAGGCGAAGTCCGGCCGCCCGCCGTCCGGCCGGGCTTCGCCGGTGTACGGGTCGCCGAAGCGGACGCCCATCGCGCGCAGCCGTGCCAGGCTGTCCCGGTAGGCGGGATGGGCGGCCAGCGCGTCGGCGACGCAGGGCAGGACGGCGACCGGTATGCCCAGGCCCGCGGCCTCGCACAGGGTGCCGAGCGCGAGGGTGTCGGCGATGCCGGCGGCCCACTTGTTGACGGTGTTGAAGGTGGCGGGTGCCACCACGACGGCGTCCGGCGGCGGGAAGGGGCGCGGGTCGGCCGGGGTGCGCCAGGCCGATCTGACGGGCCGGCCCGTCTGCGCCGCCACGGCCTCGCTGTCGAAGAAGCCGCCCATGGCGACCGGTGTGGCGATGACGCCGACCTCCCAGTCGCGTTCCTGGGCGGCGCCGATCAGTTTGCTGACGCCCGCGGCGATCCCGGCCGCGCAGACGACGACGTAGAGGAAGGGTTTCCCGGCCTGTTCGGTCACCCGGGAACCCTACTGAATCGGGAACGACACCCCTCGCTCGGCCTCGGGGCGCGGGCCGTGGATACGGCGGTCCTTCTCCTCGATGCGTACGTCGTTGATGCTGGCCTCCCGCCGGGTCATCAGCCCGTGCTCGTCGAACTCCCACAGTTCGTTGCCGTAGGAGCGCCACGTCCGGCCGTCCGTGTCCCGGGACTCGTACTGGAAGCGGACGGCGATGCGGTTGCCGTCGAAGGCCCACAGGTCCTTGCGCAGCGCGTAGTCCAGCTCGCGCTCCCACTTGGCGGTCAGGAACGCGACGATCCCGGCGCGGCCGGTGACGAAGGTGTCGCGGTTGCGCCAGACGGAGTCCTCGGAGTAGGCGAGGGCCACCTTGTGCGGGTCGCGGGTGTTCCAGGCGTCCTCGGCGGCCTGGACCTTCTGCGCGGCGGTCTCACGAGTGAACGGCGGCAGGGGCGGGCGGTCCGTCATGGTCTCCTCCTGGGCTCGGACAACGGCGGAGAACGCACGTTCTCCGGACGGCTGCTATCGTAGGAGAACGCTCGTTCTCCAGTCAAGGAGCGCGGCAGGCCAGGGGCATGGAGGGGTGATGGTGTCGCCGATGGACAGCGCGGCCGCCCGGGACAGGGCGCTCGACGCCGCCGAGAAGCTGTTCTACGCCCGGGGCGTGCAGTCCGTGGGGATGGACGAACTGCGCGGCGCGTCGGGGGTCTCGCTCAAGCGCCTCTACCAGCTCTTCCCCGCCAAGGAGCAGCTCGTCGCCGCCTACCTGGCCCGGCGGGACGAGCGCTGGCGCGGGCGTCTCGCCGAGCACGTGGCCGGGCAGCGGGACCCGCGGCAGCGGATCCCGGCCGTGTTCGACTGGCTGGAGGGGTGGTTCGGCGAGGACGGCTTCCGCGGCTGCGCCTGGATCAACGCCTACGGCGAACTGGGTGCCACCTCCGGACTGGTCGCCGAGCAGGTGCGGGCCCACAAGGAGGCGTTCCGGGACTACCTCGCCTCGCTCGTGGCGGACGCCGGACTGCCCGCCGCGCTCACCGGACCCCTGTTCCTGCTCGCCGAGGGCGCGATGGTGACCGCCGGCATCACGGGGACCACCCGGCCGGCGGCCGAGGCCCGCGAGGCGGCGCGGGCCCTGATGACGGCCGCCGGCCCGGGCGGGCCCGGCCGTCCGGCCTAGATCCTGCCGTCGAACTCCCGTCATCCCGCCCGGCTGGTGGAGGGAGTCCGACGACAGGGCCTAGGACAGCTTGATCGCGCCCACCGGGCAGGCGCGGGCCGCCTCCCGGACCATCGGGTCCCCCTCGCCGTCCTCACGTCCGGGCAGCAGGGTGCTGTAGCCGTCGTCGTCCTGGGTGAAGACGTTCGGTGCCGCCAGCGCGCACTGACCCGCGCCGATACAGACGTCCTTGTCGATGTCGATGTGCATGAGCAGAGCCTCTTACCAGGTCACGGGGAGTTCCAGCATCCCCTGGATCGTGTCGCCGCGCTTGAAGGGGATCTCCTCGGCCGGGACGGCCAGGCGCAGCCCCGGCAGCCGGGTCAGCAGGCTGCCCAGGGCGGTCTCCAGCTCAGCGCGGGCCAGGTTCTGCCCCAGACACTGGTGGATCCCGAAGCCGAACGCCACGTGGTGGCGCACGGGGCGACGGAAGTCCAGGGTGTCGGGGGCGTCGTAGAGGGCCGGATCGCGGTTGATCACCGAGGTCGAGAAGAGCACGCCCTCGCCGGCCCGGATGACGGTGCCGGCGATCTCGATGTCCTCCAGCGCCACCCGCGCCAGGCCCTCCGCGATGGACAGCATCCGCATCAGCTCCTCCACGGCGGCGGGCAGCAGCGCCGGGTCGGCGCTCAACTCGGCCAGCCGGTCGGGGTGCTGGAGCAGGGTGAAGGTGCCGAGGGAGATCATGTTGGCGGTCGTCTCGTGCCCCGCGACCAGCAGGATGAGAGCCAGCGACACGAGCTCGGCGCGGTCCAGTGTGCCGTCGCGCAGCCGCTGGTGGACGAGGTCGTCGAGGATGCCGTCGCCGGGCTCCGCCTGCTTCGCCTTGTCGTCGATCAGGGCGCCGAGGTACTCCTCCAGGCGTGTGCGGGCGTCCACGGAGTCGGCCGCCCGCGGGCCGCGCAGCAGCCTGCGGGACTGCTCCTCGAAGAACTCGTGGTCCGAGTACGGCACTCCGAGCAGGCCGCAGATCACCATCGACGGCACGGGCAGGGCGAAGGCGGAGACCAGATCCACGGGCGGCCCCTGCGCGATCATCTCGTCCAGCAGCCCGTCCACGGTCCGCTGGATCCACGGCCGCAGCTCGGCCGCGCGTTTGACGGTGAACGACGGGATCATCATCCGCCGCTGGCGCTGGTGTTCGGGATCGTCCATCCCGAGCAGGGCCACCCGGCGGTCGCGGACGCCCGCGAAGCGCTCCGCGGGGATGGGGAAGCCGGGACGGCGGCGGTCGCTGGACAGGCGGGGGTCGGCGAGCAGGGCGCGGGCGGCGGCGTGGGCGGTGACGACCCAGACCTCGCGGCCGTCGAAGAGGGTGACGCGGGACAGGGCTCGTCCGTCCCGCAGCGGCTCGTATCCGGTGGGCGGGTGGTAGGGGCAGGTGCGGTCCTGCGGGAAGGCGACGGGGGCGGCCGGGTTCGCCGGGCCGGTGGGGTCCGTCAGTTCCGTCATGGAAGACCTCGCAGACGAAGAGGTGCGTCGTGCCGATCTTCATTAGATGCCCCGGGCATCTATGGGTCGACTGGAAGTTCGGCCAGTTCGGCGATGTGGGTGATCTGGCCGAAGACGAGTGGTCGCGGGGGCGGATTCCGGGCGGTCAGCTGCGGGGCGGCGCGGGCTCTGCCGCCCGGTGCCGCCGTCCGCCGGACGACACCGGGCACGACCACGTCGCCGGTCGGCACGAGGGGGCCGACTCCATGGTCACCTCCCGCGGCTCGGCGGTCAGGACACTGACCACTGAACCACCAGCAGCACCGCGGTGCGAACCCCGGAGGTCGTCCCCCCGTCGGCGCAAGCGGACCGCGGCACGGATGATTCGCGGGGCCACGGGTGTTGAATGCCGGTGGCAGACAGCTGTTGGACCGACGAAGGGGACGGATCCCATGCCTCTTGAGGGCGAGTACGAACCCAGCCCGGCGCAGTGGGTGCGCGAGCAGGTCGAGCTGTACGAGAGCTCCGGCGGGACGAAGGGCACCACCCTGATGGACACCGGGCTGCCGGTCGTCGTGCTGACCAGCCGGGGCGCGAAGAGCGGGAAGATCCGCAAGACGCCGTTGATGCGGGTGGAGCACGAGGGGCGGTACGCGGTGGTCGCCTCGCAGGGCGGCGCGCCCAAGCATCCGGTGTGGTACTTCAACATCGTCTCCGATCCGCATGTCGAGCTGCAGGACGGGCCGGTCAAGCAGGACATGAGGGCCCGTGAGGTCACCGGCGAGGAGAAGACTCGGTGGTGGGAGCGGGCCGTCGCCGCGTACCCGCCGTACGCCGACTACCAGAAGAAGACGTCGCGCGAGATCCCCGTCTTCGTGCTGGAGCCCTTCGACGAGAGCTGATTCGCGCCGGGTACCGGCGGGTTTCGGAAATATCCGCGCCGTAAGGGTGTGGGCCCGTCCCGGGGCGGGCACTCGTGCGTCAGGCCCCGCCGCGTTCCCCCGTCGCGGCGGGGCTTTCTCGTGCCTCGCCCGCCGGCCGGTCGGTCACGTCCAGGAAGATCTGGTCGGCCTCGGGGCACATCCGGGCCAGGGACCGCTTGATGCGTACGGCGACCTCCTCCACCCGCTCGCTGTCCAGGCCCGGCGCCAGGTCGATGCGGGCGGCCACCAGGGTGGAGTCGAGGCCCATCTTCATCGTGAACAGCGCCTCCACGCTGTCGATCTCCGGCTGGGCCTGCAGCAGCGAGCGGATCCTGCCGCTCAGCTCCGGGTCGGCGGCCTCGCCGATGAGCCGGTCGCGGGCCTCGCGGCCGAGCCGGTAGGCGACGTACACGAGCAGGACGCCGATCGCCAGCGACGCGGACGCCTCCCAGGCGACCTGCCCCGTGACCATGTGCACCCCCATCCCGGCGAGGGCGAGCGTCACACCGAGCACCGCGGTGCCGTCCTCGGCGACCACCGTGCGCAGCGCCGGGTCGCCCGTCCCGCCCGGCCCGCCGCCCTGCCGGCGCGCCTGGTACAGGGCCCGCAGCAGCGAGGCGCCCTCGGCGACCAGGGCCACGCCCAGCACGGCCAGACCGGCCACATAACCGCTGAACTTCTCCTCGGTGCCCTGACGCAGTGCCTCGGCGCCCTGGAAGAAGGAGAAGCAGCCGCCCATGACGAAGATGCCGACGGCGGCGAGCAGGGACCAGAAGAAGCGTTCCTTGCCGTAGCCGAAGGGGTGCTGTTCGTCCGCGGGGCGCCGGCTGCGGCGCAGCGCGGCCAGCAGGAACACCTCGTTGAAGCTGTCGGCGACGGAGTGCGCGGCCTCGGACAGCAGCGCGGGCGAGCCGGCGAGGACCCCGCCGACGGCCTTGGCCACGGCGATCAGCACGTTGGCGGCGAGCGCCACCAGGACGGTGACCCTGGTGCTCCGGTCGGCCCTGACGACCGTGCCGGGCGTCCCGCGGCTCTGCTCACCGTTCCGCTCGCCCTCGGACGATGTCCCGCTCACCCAACGCCGACTGCCCCCGAGCAGGCGGATCACACCGTTCCACGCGCCGAAAGGGGCCAGAAGGAGTACGAGGAGGGGTGGGCGGGTGTCTTCCGGTGGCTGGAACCGATCGTCGAACGGCCGGCCGGACGGCGGTTCCCGGTCGGCGGCACCCGCACGGAAGCGGACATCCGGCTGTTCGCGACGCTGGTCCGGTTCGACGCCGTCCATCACGCCCCCCGGCGAACGGGTGGCCCCCGAGGGGCGGCCCGCATGAGGGCCGCCCGACGAGGAAGAAGTGACACATGGGCAAGACAAAGAAGAAGAAGCTTCCCTTCGTCTACCAGCCGATCGGTTTCGTGCTCAGCTGGGCGAGCGGTGCGCTGGCCGGTATCGCCTTCCGGAAGGCGTGGATGGCGCTCCGGCACGAGGAGGAGGCACCCGACGCCCTGGACCGGGACCGGGGGTGGGGGGAGATTCTGCTGGCGGCGGCGGTGCAGGGGGCGATCTTCGCCGTGGTGCGCAGTGCGGTGAATCGTACGGGAGCCAAGGCGATTGCCCGGTCCACGGGGGTCTGGCCTGTGGCCTCCGAGGAGGACACACGAGGCCGAGCCGCCCCTACGGGGCGCTGAGCCACTGCCCGTCGCGCATCAGCTCCCTGCCCTTCAGCTCGTTCTCCTCGCGCCACGCCTGCACACGCTGCGGGAGCACCCTGAAGTACAGGTAGCGCGTGGCGAGTTGGCGGGGGTCGAAGCCCGTCTTGCCGGCGAAGACCTCCGCGTCCTCCTCGGGGAGGTCCTCCGGGACGACCGACTGGACGGTGCCCTCGATCACGACGACGTCCCGGGTCGGGCCGAGGCCGAGGCGGGCCCGGCCGGTGGCCACGAGGTTGCGGCCGGTGGGGCTCTCGGCCGGGGTGGCGATCAGCAAGGTGGCGCCGTCCCACACGAAGGACAGCGGCACGAGATAGGGGGCGGCGCCGTCGGGGCCGGCGGTGGCGACCCACGCGTCGACGTCGTTCTCCAGCCGGTGGAGGGTGTCCTTCTTGCGCTCTGCGGCGGTGCGGGCGGGCGGTGGGGTCATGGCGTACGGCCTCCTCGGGATCCGGTCCCGTCCAGTGTGGCCGTCAGCCCCCGGTCCCCGCACGAATGTGATCAAGGCGTGTCCGGGCGGCCGTCAGGAGGAGTTCCAGGGCGGCCGGGTAGGAGCTGGAGCGCATGGTGGCGACGAGATGGGGGGCGGTGGCCGCGATGTGCGGGTGGGTCTCGGCGGGCAGCCGGCCGTAGGTGCTCCGCCACACCTCTGCCTCGGCCTCGCGCGCGGCCCGGGGCAGGGCGGTGCCCGCGGAGTCCAGGGCGCCGAAGGCGAGGGCCTGGTCGACGAACGCGTGGTAGATCCGCACCGCCTCCGGCGCCGGGAAACCCGCCCGGCGCAGCACCCCGAGGATGCTCTCCACGGCCTGGATCTCATGGGCGCGCCCGGTGACGCGGTGGGCGCTGAGCATCGCCGCCCGGGGGTGCGCGAGGGCCCCGGCGTGCATGCGCAGGCCCAGGTCGCGCAGGTCGGCGGCCCAGTCGCCGGTCGGCCGCCAGGTCCGCAGGGTACGGCCGATCAGCTCGTCGGCGATGGCCAGCATCAGGTCGTCGGTGTGCCGGAAGTACCGGTAGAGGGAGCTGGGGTCGGCGCCGAGGGCCCGGCCGAGGCGGCGCACGGACAGCGCGTCGGCGCCGTGCTCCTCGATCAGCCGGAGGGCGGTCTCCACGATCAGCTCCTCGGACAGCATCACGCCCTGTTTGGTGGGGCGGCGGCGCTGCCGGGCGGCGGCCGGGACGACACGGTCGGTCATGAGGCCTCCCTGGGGGTGTGCCCGGCACCTTATGACAACACCGTTGACCTGTTAAGTACCCCGGCAGTTACATGTCCGGTCACCGGGGCCGTCCGGGGCCCCGCGGTGCGAGCGGAGAACCGGCCATGAGCGACACACCCTTGGGAGTGGATCCCCCCGCGCGGCCCGAGCTGCGCAGGTCCCTGAGCGTGGTGGACGGCGTCGCCGTCGCCGCCTCCAGTACGGCCGCCACGACCAGCATCGGCATCGGGCTCGGGGTGACCGCTGGCGTGGTCGGCCCGCACCTGCCGGCCATCATGCTGCTGGCGTTCCTGCCCGTCCTCGGCATCGCCGGGGCCTACTCGCGGCTGAACCGGGTGGAACCGAACGCGGGCAACGGCTACGTGTGGGTGGGCCGTTCGCTCAGCCCCTGGCTCGGCTTCATGGTCGGCTGGGTGAACTTCGTGGCGAGCGTGGCGTTCCTCGCCTACACGACGGCCGTCACCGGGTCGGCGCTGCTGCAGCTCGCCGGTGAAGCGGGGCTGCACCGGATCGGATCCCTCGGCCTCGACCCGGGCTCGACCGCCCAGACGACGGCGGTGGGGATCGTCGTCCTGGTCGCCGTCACCCTGACCGCCGTGACCGGTGTGCGCACGGCGGCCCGGCTGCAGACCGGGCTGCTGGTCTTCGAGTACGTGGTCCTGCTCGGGTTCTGCGGCTACGGCATCGTCACCGGGGCGCACTCCTTCAGCCTCTCCTGGTTCGACCCGTTCGCGATTCCCTCGGCGACCGCGCTGGCGCAGGGCCTGCTGCTGTCCGTGTTCTGCTACTGGGGCTTCGAGGCGGCGTTCACCGTCAACGAGGAGGTGCGCGACCCCCGGGACGCCTCCCGGGCCGGGACCATCACCCTGGTGACGATGCTCGGGCTGTTCCTGCTCGGCTCGGTGGCCTTCCAACGGGTCCTGTCCCAGGGAGAGCTGGCCGGTCACGGCGCGCAGGGGCTCGCCTACTACGGGGACCGGCTGGCCGACCAGCCGCTGGCCGCGCTGCCGCTGGTGGCGCTGATGTTCTCGGCGGTGGCCTCGCTGCAGGCCGGGGTCATCCCGACGGCGCGCGGGATGTTCGCGATGAGCCGGGACCGTACCCTCGGACCGGTGTGGTCCCGGGTCAGTGCCCAGTACGGGACTCCGGCGGCCGGGACGCTGCTGATCGGGGCGCTGGCCGTCGCGGTGGCGGCGGGCGCGCTGGTGATCCCCCGCCTCGCCGACATGATCGACGCGATCGTGAACGCCGTCGGCATCGTCGTCGCCCTGTCCTACGCGCTCACCGCGCTGGCGGCCGCCGTACGCTTCCGCTCGCTGCTGCGGGACGACTGGCGGCAGGGTGTCCGGGCGGTGCTGCTGCCCACGCTCAGCGCGCTGGCCCTGCTGGGCCTCGGCGGCTATCTCTGCTGGTCCTTCTACACCTCCGCCGACCATCTCGAACTCCGCGCGGACAACGGCTGGTTCCTGCTGCTGATGCCGGTCGCGATGATCGTGTCCGGGTTCGCGGTGGCCGCGTGGGCCAGGTGGGTGCGCAGGTCGCCGTACTTCCGTACCGGGGCGGGCAGAGACGCCGACGCGCCCGAGCTGCTCACCACCTCCAACTGACCTGTCAGGAAAGGCATCATGCACGCTGATCTCCTCTTCACCGGCGGTCCCGTCCTCACTCCGGACGGCCGTACGGCAACCTCTGTGGCCGTCACCGGGGACCGGATCACCGCCGTCGGGCACGACGAGCTGCGCGACCTCGCCGGGCCGCGCACGGACGTGGTCGACCTCGCCGGCCGGCTGCTGCTGCCCGGCTTCCAGGACGCTCACGTACATCCGGTGCCGGCGGGTCTGGAACTGGCCCAGTGCGATCTGTCGGGCCGGGCGACGGCCGAGGAGACCGTGGCCGCCGTACGGGCGTACGCCGAGGCCCGTCCGGAGCGGGAGTGGATCCTGGGCGGCGGCTGGTCGATGGAGGCGTTCGAGGGGGGTACGCCGACGAAGGAGCTGCTGGACGCGGTGGTACCGGACCGCCCGGTGTATCTGCCCAACCGGGACCACCACGGCGCCTGGGTCAACAGCCGGGCGCTGGAGCTGGCCGGGATCGACCGGGACACGCCCGACCCGGCCGACGGGCGGATCGAGCGGGACGCCTCCGGAGAGCCGAGCGGCACGCTCCAGGAGGGTGCGATGCAGCTGGTCGGCCGGCTCACCCCGCCCGCCACACCGGCCGACCGGCTGGCCGCGCTGCTGCACGCCCAGCGGCATCTGCACGCGCTCGGCATCACCGCCTGGCAGGACGCGCTCGTCGGTGACTTCCTCGGGATGGACGACCCGGCCGCGGCCTATCTCACGGCGGCGCGGGACGGCTCGCTCACCGCGCGGGTGCGGGGCGCGCTGTGGTGGGACCGGGAACGCGGGGCCGAGCAGATCCCCGAACTCGCGGAGAAGCGGGCGGCGTTGAGCCGCGGCCGGTTCCGGGCGGGCACGGTGAAGCTGATGCTGGACGGGGTCGCCGAGAACGGTACGGCCGCCTTGCTGGATCCCTATCTGGACCGGTGCGGGTGCGCGACCGCCAACCGCGGCAAGAGCTTCATCGACCCGGGACAACTGCCCAAGTACGTCACCGAGTTGGACGCCCTTGGCTTCCAGTGCCACTTCCACGCGCTGGGCGACCGGGCCGTACGCGACGCGCTGGACGCGATCGAGGCGGCCCGTGCCGCGAACGGGCCGAGCGACACCCGGCCGCACCTGGCGCATCTTCAGGTCGTGCACCCGGACGACGTGCCGCGATTCGCCCGGCTCGACGCGACCGCGAACATCCAGCCGCTGTGGGCGGCGCACGAGCCGCAGATGGACGAGCTGACGATCCCGTTCCTCGGCGCGGAGAGGGCCGCGTGGCAGTACCCGTTCGGGGCGCTGCTGCGTTCGGGGGCGCGGCTCGCGGCGGGCAGCGACTGGCCGGTGAGCAGCCCCGATCCGCTGCAGGGCATCCATGTCGCGGTCAACCGGGTCGAGCCGGGCGGCAGCGGCCCGGTGTTCCTGCCGCAGGAGCGGCTCGGCCTCGCGGACGCGCTGACGGCGTACACGGCCGGGTCCGCGTACGTGAACCATCTGGACGACACCGGCCGGGTGGCCGTCGGCGCGCTCGCCGATCTGGTGGTGCTGGACCGCGATCCGTTCGCCGGGCCGCCGGAGGCGGTCGCGGAGACGGCGGTGGCGCTCACCTACGTGGGGGGTGAGCGGGTGTACGCCGCCGAATGAGTGCGTGGGCCGCCGTCCGGGTCCCCCGCAGCCGGCCGGAACGGTTCAGCGGGCCTGCTGGAAGGTCCGGCGGTACGTCTGCGGGGACACCCCGATCGCCGCGTGCAGGTGCTGGCGCAGCGAGGCGCCGGTGGCGAAGCCGACCTCGGCGGCGATCCGGTCGACCGGCAGGTCGCTGGACTCCAGCAGATGCCGGGCGCGGGCCACGCGCTGCTGGATCAGCCAGCGGCCGGGGCTGAGGCCGACCTCGTCGTTGAAGCGGCGGGCGAAGGTGCGCAGGCTCATCCGGGCGTGGCCGGCGAGGTCGGACAGCGTGAGCGGCTCGTCCAGGCGCTCCAGCGCCCAGGCGCGGGTCGCGGCCGTGCTCGCCGCGCCGCTGACGGGGACCGGCTGCTCGATGTACTGGGCCTGGCCGCCGTCCCGGAACGGCGGGACGACACAGCGGCGGGCGACGGAGTTGGCCAGCTCAGCGCCGTGGTCGGTGCGGACGATGTGCAGGCAGATGTCCACACCGGAGGCGGCGCCGGCCGAGGTGAGGATGCGGCCGTCGGCGACGAACAGGACGTCCGGGTCGAGGTCCACCCGCGGGAAGCGGCGGCGGAACAGGTCGGCCACCTGCCAGTGGGTGGTGGCCCGGCGGCCGTCGAGCAGGCCGGCCTCGGCGAGCACGAACGCGGCCGTGCAGATCGAGACGATCCGGGCGTCCGGGCGGATGTGGGCGAGGGCCGCGGCGACCTCGTCCGGCAGTCCGGCGGGGATGTGGGCGGGCGGCATCGAGGTGACCACCACGGTGTCCGCCGTCCGAAGGATCTCCGGGCCGTGTTCGACACCGATCGTGAAGTCGGCGTTGGTGCGCACCGGGCGGCCGTCGACCGTACAGGTCAGCACCTCGTACCGGCCGTCGGCGGCCCCCAGGATGCGGCTGGGGATGCCCAGCTCGAAGGGGTAGACGCCGTCGAGGGCCAGGACGACCACCCGCTCGGGACTCCGTTTGCCATGCATGGCACGATCTTATCGAAGGTTGGCATTCATGCCATTTTCCGGGAGGGCTGCTCCGGGCAGGCTGGGTGACCATGAGCGATGTGAACACGATGCGAGCCATCGGCCAGGACGTCCTCGGCGGTCCCGAGGTCCTGAAGGAAGTACGGATGCAGCGGCCGAAGCCGGGCCCCAACCAGGTGCTGGTCCGGGTCCGGGCGGCCGGGGTCAACCCCACCGACTGGAAGCACCGGGCCACCGGCGGCTTCCTGGGCGAGCCGCCGTTCGTCCTCGGCTGGGACGTCTCCGGCGAGGTCGTCGAGACCGGGATCGGCGTGGCCGCCTTCGAGCCCGGCGACGAGGTCTTCGGCATGCTGCCCTACCCGTACGGCCACGGCTCGCACGCCGAGTACGTGATCGCCCCGGTGCGCGCCCTGGCGCACAAGCCGGCCTCGATCGACCACACCCAGGCGGGCGCGCTGCCGCTGGTGTCCCTGACCGCCTGGCAGGCGCTGACCGAGCACGCGGACGTGCGGCCCGGACAGCGGGTGCTGATCCACGCGGCGGCCGGCGGGGTCGGGCATGTGGCGGTGCAGATCGCCAAGGCGCGCGGTGCGTATGTGATCGGCACGGCCAGCGCGGGCAAGCACGACTTCCTGCGGGAGATCGGCGTGGACGAGCCGGTCGACTACCGGGCGACCGACGTCACCGAGGCGGTGCGGGACGTCGACGTGGTCCTGGACACGCTCGGCGGCGAGACCTCCGTGGAGTCGCTGAAGGTGCTGCGGCCGGGCGGTGTGGTGGTGTCGATCCTGCCGGTGGGCTCGACGGAGTTCCACGACGAGGCCGAGCGGCGCGGTGTACGGGCCGTGCGCATGCTGGTGGACGCCGACCGGGCCGGGATGGAGAAGGTCGCGGAGCTGGCGGAGTCCGGGAAGCTGAAGGCGACGATCGCCGGGACGTTCCCGCTGGCCGAGGCGGCGAAGGCGCATGAAGTGGGCGACACCGGACGGACCACGGGGAAGCTGGTCCTTCTGGTCGACTGAGCGGCAACGCTCGGCCTGCTGAGAAGGGTTACCGGACGACACGCCTCAAACTCGAAGACATATGTCAACCGAACATGCTCAAATTCCTTCCATCGAGGGTAACTTGACGATCGGGAGACCGACGTCCGGGCACGGGTGGGAGGTGATGCCGTCGTGCGAGACGAGCCTGCACCGCTCACCCGTCACCTCCGTGTGTACGAGCACCGGGCGCACACGGTGCTGGAGTTGCGGGGCGAGATCGACCTGGTCTCGGCGACGGAGGTCGGCCCGTTGCTGGACCGGGTCACCGGCCGGCCCGGGGCACTCGTCGTCATCGACCTGCGGTCGGTGGAGTTCTTCGACTGTTCGGGGCTGCGGCTGCTGTACCGGGCCCGCGCCAGGGTGCTGGACGGCGGCGGGCAGGTGCACCTGGTGTGCACGCATCCGCTGACCCTGCGCGTCTTCCGGGTCACGGGTCTGTCCCGGCTGCTGCCGCCGCAGCCGACGCTGGACGCGGCCCTGGCTACGACTGCTCGAACAGGGCGCTGACCGATTCACCGTTGTGGATGCGCCGTACGGCCTCGGCGAGGGCCGGGGCGATGGTGAGCACCCTCAGCTTGTCGGTGTGCCGCTCCTCCGTGGGGGGCGGCACGGTGTTGGTGCAGACGATCTCCAGCACGTCCGGCTGCTCGCTCAGCCGCTTCAGCGCACCCGCCGCGAACAGCCCGTGCGTGCACGCCACCCGGACCGTTCGGGCACCCAGCTCCCGCAGCCGGGCCAGGAGTTCCACCACCGTGCTGCCCTTGGCGATCTCGTCGTCCAGCACGATGACGTCCCGGCCGGTGACATCGCCGATGACGGAGCTGATGGTCACCCGGTCGTCCGCGAACCGCTGTTTGGCTCCGGCCGCCACCGGAGCCCCGATCAGCCGGGCGAAGGCGGCGGCCTCTTTTGCGTTGCCGAGGTCCGGCGAGACGACCGTGGTGTGGGTCAGGTCGTACTGCCGGAAGTGCGCGGCGAGTTCGCGCAGCGCGTTCAGATGGTCCACCGGCACCGAGAAGAAGCCGTGCACCTGCGGGGAGTGCAGGGTCATGGCGAGCACCCGGCCCGCGCCCGCCGCCACGAGCAGATCGGCGACCAGCCGGCCGCCGATGGAGATGCGCGGCGCGTCCTTCTTGTCGGAGCGGGCGTAGGAGTAGTGGGGCATGACGACGGTGATCCGGGCCGCGGAGGCGCCCCGGGCGGCGTCGCACATCAGCAGCAGCTCCACCAGGTGCTCCTGCACCGGCCGGACCAGCGGCTGGATCAGGAAGACGTCCCGCTCCCGGCAGTTGGCCTGGAGCTGCACCCCGAGGCAGTCGTTGGCGAACCGGCTCATGCGGGTCGGGCTGAGCGGTACGCCGAGGTGGGCGCAGACCTCGTGGGCCAGGTCGGGGTGGGCACTGCCGCTGAAGACGGCGATGTCTCGCATGATCCGCTCCTCGCCTGATCACCGCAGGACCGGGATCATGCTACCGACCGGGGCCGCACCGGTAGAGGGTCTGGGCGGTCGCCGTCCGCGCGTCGCCGAACGGGGTCGTCCCGCCGTAGGCCGAGGCCGGGACCTCGGTGCAGGCGGACCGCACCCAGGCGGTGATCTGCGTGGCGGCCGTCCTCCCGGTGCCTGCGGACGCGGGGCCCATGCCGCGGCCGCCGCCCAGCAGCACGTACCGCACCTTGCCGTCGTCGACCAGCCGCCGGAACTGCGCCTGGGTGGGAAACGGCACACGGCCGCTGAAGCCGCCGAGCGGCAGCACGTGGGCGCCGGTCGCCAGGATGTACGGCGACGCGGTGCTCCAGCTCCCGGCGGCGAACACGTAGGTGGCGGCGCCCTGGTGCGCACGGGTGTAGTCGAGCAGCCGGCGCTGGTCCTCGCTCAGGGAGCCGCTGCCGTCGGCGCCCCCGAAGCCGCCCCAGCCGCCGGAACCGTCCCCGCCGACGGATCCGATCCGGCCCGAGCCGCGCATGCCACCGGGGACCGCCTGCCCGAACGTGCCGCCGCCGGCCCACGCCGCCCGGCCGAGCCGACCGGGTCCCGAACCTGCCGCCCCGGGACCGCGGTTCAGGGCGGACGGGCCGATCGCGCCCATGGCGGAGGTGCGGTAACCGGGGGTGAAGACCTGTACGGCCCATGCGCTCGGCGCGAGGAGCAGGGCGGCCAGGGCGGCGGCCGGCCCGGCGAGCGCGAGGCGGCCCGCCGCGCGGGGCCCTCCGGGCCGGGCGAGGAGGAGCAGCACCACCGCGGCGATGCCGAGCACGGTCACCGTGGGGGCCAGCCAGGGCAGGAACGACGGGAACCGGCCCGCCAGGTACGCACTCCAGGCGGCCGTCGCCGCGACCGCGCCCGGCAGGGCCCGGGCGCGGCGGCCGCCGGCCCGGTGGGCGCGCCACATCAGCACGCTCCCGGCACCGGTGAGCGCGGCGAGCGGTACCGCGATGACGCCCATGTAGTACGTGTGGCCGCCGACGCTGCCTGCGCTGAAGACCAGGAAGTACAGGGCGAGCCAGGCGGTCCACAGGACGTATCCGGCGCGCAGCCGGTCGGTGCGCGGCCGTCCCCGGCACCACAGCAGTCCGCAAACTGCGGCCACCGCGGCGAACGGGTAGAACCAGCCGGTCTGCGAGGCGAGCGCCGTACCGAACATCTTCGACCAGCCGTTCTGGCCCTCGCCGAACCCGCCGGCGCCGCGACGGCCCGCACCCGCCCCGGCCGTGGCCGGGGTGACCGCCGGTCCACGAGCGTCCCGGACGAGCCCGGCACCCGTGCCAACGGCGCCGCCGAATGTCCGTCCGGCGCCGGTGTGGCCGCCTCCGCCGCCCTGGGTCGCGCTCACGCTGCCCGTGGAGGCCGCGCTGATGCCGAGCGAGGAGAAGCGGTTCAGGAAGTTGTAGCCGACCACCATGCTGAACGCGGAGTTGTTGGTGGTGCCATCCACGTACGGCCGGTCCTGGGCCGGGGTGAGGGTGACGGCGAGCATCCACGACGCCGACACGGCGGTCATCACCAGGGCGGACACACCGAGGTGCAGCAGACGCCGCCGCAGGGTGAGGGGTGCCGACAGCAAATAGACCAGGGCGAGCGCCGGCAGTACGGCCCACGCCTCGAGCATCTTGGCCTGGAAGCCCAGGCCGACCCAGGCACCGGCCGCCAGCAGCGGGCGCAACCGGCCGTCGCGGGCGGCGCGCCCGGTGGCCTCGGCCGCCAGCAGCAGGCACAGCGTGAACGCGGGGTCCTCGACCGCGGTGCGGAACAACCCGACCGCCACGGGGGTCACCAGGAAGGCCGTGCAGGCGATCAGCGCCGCGTTCACCCCCGCCCAGCGGCGCACCAGGCGGTGCAGGACTAGCAGACTGGCCACTCCCTCCAGGACCTGCGGCAGGACCAGCGCCCAGGGGTGGAATCCGAAAAGCCTCGCGGAGAGCGCCTGCGGCCACAGGAATCCGGGCAGTTTGTCGAGCGTGATGGAATTCCCGGGGTCGAAAGAGCCGTAGAAGAACGCCTTCCAGCTCTCCGTCATGCTGCGGGCGGCGCTCGCATAGAACGTGTGGTACTGGCTGTGGTCGATGCCCCAGCTGTAGAGGACGGCGGCGAGCACGGTGAGGAGCAGCAGCGCCGGGCGCGCGTACGCGGGCTCGTCCGCCGGTGATCGCCAGAGTGCGCGGCGGGCGGCACCGGTGGACGCGGTTGTGTCGAGGACGTTCGTGGCCATGCGCAGCAGTGTTCGTCAACCGCCCGCCCCCACCACGCCGTAGCGGCCCGCTTCAAGGAAACTCTCACCACACCCAGGGCATCTCTTTAATCACACGACATGGAATTTGCGGCGGAAAAGCGCGTTCCTTACCTGCGACTGGATTCCGCTGTACACAGGAATCCGACAGCCGTCGCACAGGTGCCGGTCAGCCGCCGAACACCGCCGGCAGGGCCAGTACCCCCAGCACCGTGGCGCCCATCAGCAGCCAGGCCACGTAGTCGCCGACATGGCCGGACTGCAGCCGGCGCAGGAACCGGGACCAGTCGGGGGCGGCGGTCCAGTGCGGGCGGGCCACCGCGAGACCGGCGAGGGCCAGGGCCAGTGCGGTGGAGGCCAGGCCCAGCAGGACACCGTGCACCGTCCACTGCGCCGAGGCCTGGGCGCCGCCCGACCCCGCCTCGTTGACGGAACGGGCCACCAGGTCGCCGAATCCGGGGACCGATCCGACGGCGAGGGCGGCGGCGAGCAGCACGGCGGGGACCGTCGTCATGGTGTCCGGGATCCGGCTCAGCGGTCCGGTCGTCTCCGGTTCCTCCTCGGATCCGCTGGTCTCCAGGTCGGCGTCGGCTTCCTCGGGGCGCGGCCCGAGGCCGCGGAACACCCGTGCGGTGACCCGCAGGACGGCGCCGGCGGTGATCGCGGAGGCGGCCACGTACACCACGGTGAGCGGGCCGCCGACCGCCTCCTCGGTGACCGCCTTGCCGAGACCCGTACCGAACGGGGGCAGGCCCGCGAGACCGAGACCGCCCACGGCGAACATCACCGCGGTCGCGCGCAGTTCACGGGCCCGGCCGTACAGCGTGTGCTCGTCGAGGCCGCCGTAGCGGTCGAGCAGGACGCCCGCGCAGGCGAACAGCGCGGCCTTCACTCCGGCGTGCCCGAGGATGTAGAGGGCGACCCCGTCGTCGCCCCGCGGGGTGAGGACGCCGATGCCCACGAGGAACAGCCCCGTGTGGGCGACGGTGGAGTAGGCGAGGAGCCGCTTGATGTGCCGCTGGTACCAGCACATGACGGCGCCGGTCGCGGCCGTGAGCTCGCCGAGCGTCACCAGGGCCCGGGTCAGGTCGGCGGCGGGGATTCCGCCGGGTCCGGCGAAGACGGTGCCGTACACCCGCCAGACGCCGTAGACGCCGAGTTCGACCATCACCCCGGACAGCAGCATGCACACCGGGGTGGGGGCGACGGCGTGGGCGTCCGGGAGCCAGAAGTGGAAGGGCACGGCGGCCGCCTTCACCAGCAGCCCGGTCAGCACGAGGACGAAGGAGGCGAGGACCAGCGCGTCCGCACCGCCGTGCCCGGCCGCCGCGTCGAGACCGCGCCCGATCTTCGCCATGGCCAGCTCGCCGGTACGGGCGTACAGCAGGCCGATACCCATCAACATGGCGTAGGCGCCGAGGGAGTTGACGACACCGAAGGTCAGCGCGCCCTGTACGGCCTTCGGGTCGTCGATGCGGTAGCCGGTGAGCGCGTACGCGGTGACGCTCATCAGCTCGAAGAAGACGAACGCGTTGAACAGGTCGCCCGCGATGGCGAACCCGCACATGGCGCCCTGGAACACCAGCATCAGCGCGGTGAAGGCGCCGGGGTGACCGCGCGGCGGTTCGTCGAAATACCGCCAGGAGTAGGCGAGTGCGGCCAGTGTCAGCAGGCAGACCAGCGCGGCCATGCCGAGCGAGGGGCCGTCGCCGACGACGACGATGCCGACGCTCTCGCCGTCGACGGGCTGCCAGCCGCCGACCCACTCGACCATCGGCGGTGAGGAGTTCAGCAGCAGCACCAGCGCGAGGGCGGCCGTACCGCCGGAGACCACGAAGCCGGTGATCTCCGCGGCGATCCGGGGCAGACGGCGGCCGATGGCCACCAGCAGGGCGGCGCCGAGCAGGGGGATCGCGACCAGCAGCGGGAGCAGATGGGGCATCAGCCGCGCAGCTCCCGCAGTTCGTCGGGGTCAACCGTGCCGTGCCGTTTGGCGATCTGCAGGACGAGGGCGAGCAGCAGGGCGGTGGCGGTGGCGCCGACGACGATGTCGGTGAGGGTGAGCGCCTGGACGACCGGGTCGACCAGCGGCCGGGAGCCGGGCTCGAGGTCGGAGAAGACGGGTGCGGTGCCGCCGTTCCGGTAGCCGACCGCCAGCAGCAGCACATAGGTGGAGGACTGGCAGACCGCGAGACAGCCGACGGCATGGATGAGGTTGCGGCTGGTGGCGAGGCCGTAGCAGCCGGTCAGGAAGACGTAGGCGGCGACCAGGTAGGGAAGGACGTGCATCACGGTGGTCAACTCCCGTGCTCCTCCTCGATCTCGACGGCCTGGTCGAGGAAGTTCGCGAGCAGCACGACGACCGCGCTCGCCACCTCGATGCCGATGGCCGCGTTCAGCAGGGGGACGGTGCCGCCGGAGGACAGCGTGTTGAAGGTGCCGTACGGCAGCAGCGTGTTGGCCAGGAAGGCGGTGCCGGCCAGGACTCCGGCGAGGCCCAGCACCAGGTAGGAGGAGACGGCGAGGGCGTCGGAGGCCTCGTAGACGGCGAGCGGGCGGATGCGTTCCAGCGCGCGGTAGTCGGCGCCGAGGTACAGCAGGTGCAGGGCGGTCGCCGCGACGACTCCGCCCTGGAAGCCGCCGCCCGGGCTGAGCTGGCCGTGGGCGATGACGTAGAGACCGGTGACCAGGGCGACGGGCAGCACGATCAGGGCGTAGCGGCGGACCGGCCGGGCCACCTCGGCGGGTTGCGGCTGTGCCCGGTGCTCGTCGCGGGCCTGGCGCAGCAGCACCACACAGCCGAGGACGGCGGCGAACAGGATGGTCATCTCTCCGACGGTGTCGTAGGCGCGCTGGTCGAAGTTGACGGAGGCGATGGTGTTGGCGGTGTGCCGGGTGAGGGAGGCGTGCACGGCCCGGGTGCCGTACGGATGGCTCCGGCCGCCGAAGCCGGGCAGGTCGAGGCAGGCGGTGACGAGCAGGGCGGCCAGGCCGGCGCCGCCGACGGCCAGCAGGGCGAGCCGCAGCCGGTTCACTTCGCACCACCGTCCTCCGGGCGACCGCGGCGTCTGACCTTGCGCACGCTCAGCATGATCAGTAGCGGGGTGAGCGCGGAGCCGACGGCCAGCTGGGACAGGCCGACGTCCGGTGCCTGGAGCACGGTGAACAGGACGGCGAGCACGGACCCGAGCACGGACAGCACCAGTGCCTGCCGTGCGGGGTCGCGCTGGACGACGGCGGCGGTGGCGCAGCCGGCCATCAGCAGCAGGGCCACGACGATCACGGCATCGTCCACGCCGCACCTCCGCCCGGTCCGCCCGACAGTACGCCGGCCACCGCGCGCCCCTGCGACGCGCGTACTCCCCCATCGGCTCCGACGCACTGCTCCACCCGGTCCACCAGCACATCGGCGACGGCATGACCGGGCAGCCCTCGTGCGCTCACCCGGAACGCGACGCCTTCCCGCCGGCGCCTCGCGGGCACGTCGGCCGTCCCACGTCCCGGCGGCCCGTCGGCCCTCCCGGGTCCTGGCAGGCCCTCAGCGACCCCGCGCCCCTGGGGGTGCCTCACAGCCATGCCGCATCCGGGCCGCCGGGCCACTGGCAGGCTCACCGGCACGCCCGCCGCCGCGCAACGCCGCGCCAACACGCCCACGCCCGGGCGTCCATGGGGGCTGTCCGGGCTCCTGTCAGCCACCCCGCACCCCCCGGAATCCGCCGGACAGGGCGCGGGAGGCGATCACGTTGCCGCTGATGAGGAGGGCGCCGATGACCAGGAGCTTCGCCATGGCGCGGCCGGGGCCGGTGGCGGCGCAGACAGCGGCCACGACCGCCGCGCTGAGTGCGGCGGCGGTCCAGGTCAGCCCCCACGCGCTCGGCCGTTCGCCCTCCAGGTCGTCCGAGAGGAGCCGGGCGAAGACGAGCGTGCCGACCGGGCCGAGCAGGGCCAGCAGCAGGGCGAGGTCGACGTAGGCCGGGCGGCCGTAGCCCTGGGAGAACAGCAGCAGGGCCGGGCACAGGGCCGAGGTGGTCATGTTCTGGGCGACGACCCGGCGGGCCGGTCCTCCCGTGGTGACGCCCCACAGAGCGGCCGCCCCTCCCCCGCCCAGTTCGACGGTCGCCGCGAGGATCCAGCCGTTCACCGCCAGGTCACCGCCCGCCGGCCGGCCCGCGCCAGCAGCGCCCCGACCGCCGCGGCGCTCCCGCCGACGACCCGTTCGAGGGTGTCGACCGATGTGATGAACACCAGCCACAGCAGCGCCAGCGCACCCCACCAGGCCAGGAGTTCACCGAAGGTGAGGAGAACCGTGCGGGAGGCCGTACGCCGGGTCATCCGCCACCTCCTCGGTCCGCTCTGCACACGTGCGCGGCGATAGGTCCGATGCGCCGCTCGGGGCATCCAAGCACCGCCGGGTCCCTGGAGGGGCGGCGGCACGCGGGTCCGCAACCGGAGTGCCCCGGGAGCGTGAAAGGAAACGTCCCCTGGCATCCGGAGCTCGCCGCCCGGCAACCTCCCCACTGCGCGGGAGAGTTCACCGCCGGAGATGCCCGTGCCGCATGACGGCCCGTCAACAGCAGGTCTGCACCAGGGTATTGACGCCTCCTTTTCTCACTCCTTAAATCAAGAGGCAACTCCATCCCCCACGCCGAACGGAGAACCATGGCCTCCCCACGCCTGCTCCGCAGATGTCTCCTCGCCGCCCTGTCCGCCGCCCTGGTCGGTTCCGCCGCCGTCGGTCCGGCACGGGCCCAGGCCGCCGCGCCAGCGGCGGCGACCGTCACCACCTTCTCCGACAACTTCGACGGGCCCGCGGGCTCCGCGGTCGACTCCTCGAAGTGGAATCTGGAGACCGGCGACAACGTCAACAACCACGAACGGGAGTACTACACCTCGGGCACGAACAACGCGGCCCTGGACGGCCAGGGCCACCTGGTCATCACGGCCCGCAAGGAGAACCCGGCCGGTTACCAGTGCTGGTACGGCAGCTGCCAGTACACCTCGGCCCGGCTGAACACCGCCGGGAAGTTCAACGCCCAGTACGGGCACGTCGAGGCGCGGATGAAGATACCGCGCGGTCAGGGCATGTGGCCGGCGTTCTGGATGCTCGGCACGCCCGTGAACTGGCCCGACTCGGGCGAGATCGACGTGATGGAGAACGTCGGCTTCGAACCCTCGACCGTGCACGGCACCATCCACGGCCCCGGCTACTCGGGATCCGGCGGGATCGGCGCGGCCTACAGCCTGCCGAACGGACAGGCCTTCGCGGACGCCTTCCACACGTTCGCCGTCGACTGGGCGCCCGGCTCGATCACCTGGTCCGTGGACGGGACCGTCTACGAGCGGCGCACGCCCGCCGACCTGGGCGGAAAGACCTGGGTGTTCGACAACAAGCCGTTCTTCCTGATCCTGAACCTGGCCGTCGGCGGCTACTGGCCCGGCGACCCGGACGCGAGCACCCAGTTCCCGCAGCAACTGGTGGTGGACTCGGTGTCGGTGACGACGAGCGACAGCGCGGCCGGGGTGCCGATACGGGGCCTGGCCGGCAAGTGCGTGGACGTGGCCGGCGCGAACTCCGCGAACGGCACACCGGTGCAGCTCTACGACTGCAACGGCACGGCCGCGCAGCAGTGGACGGTCGGCTCGGACGGCACGATCCGGGCGCTCGGCAAGTGCCTGGACGTGACCGGCAACGGCACCGCGGACGGCTCGACCGTCCAGCTGTGGGACTGCACCGGCGGCCCGAACCAGAAGTGGACCGTCACCGGGGCGCACGACATCGTCAATCCGCAGGCCGACAAGTGCCTCGACGTGACCGGGAACAACTCGGCCAACGGCACCCGTCTGCAGATCTGGACGTGCACGGGCGGCGCCAACCAGAAGTGGACGGTCGGCTGAGCCGCGCGCCGCTCAGTGCAGCGTCCAGGTGTACTTGCCACCACCGACCCAGCGGACCATGTCGGGGTCGTCCAGGTCGTGGATGGTGATGCCGTACGAGGCGGCGGCCTCCAGTACGTCGGTGACGGTCCTGGCCTCACCGATGACCTGACCGTCGATCTCCATGATCCTAAAAGGCGGCTCGCCGGGCTTGCCGGGGCACACTCCGTGCACCAGGACCCGTGGATGGGAGATGTAGGGAGCTCCTTGTTCGGTCATGCAATAGAGCGTAGAACGCATCGCGTCCCGATGAGTCATCCACCGGAGCCGTCCAGAAGATCGAGAACCGCCGCCTCGACCATTCGGGCGCCCTGCCACCCCAGGTGCGGAAGTCCTTGGCGGTGACCTCGGCACCGGCCAGCCGGCGCGACGCCTCGTTGAGGTCGTCGCTGTGCGGGTCGCGCCAGAAGCCACCCACGCAGGAGGCGAGGAAGCGGTCGCCGCCGGGCAGGCGCCGCAACAGCGCCCGGGTGACGGCACGGACCTGTTCGAGGGCCCGGACCGTCTCCACGCCGCCCTTGGCCGCACAGCTGAAGGTGATCTCGCCCTGGCCGCAGCGGACGTGCTCGCGCAGCATGGTCGTCAGGCCGTACGTCTCACTGGAGCGCATGTGCCGGTCGCTGCCGCTACGGAAGAAGCCGAGGTCCAGCAGGCGCACCGCGCAGGCGGTGACCCGGGGCGGGCTCGGCCCGCGCCCCGCGAGGGGTCAGGGCCCGGATCCGGGTGAGCCGGCCGGAGCGGGTGAGGGGCCGGCCGGCGGTATCGGCGCAGCGGAAGCCCCGGCTACCGCCGCAACGGACGCGGCGGTAGCCGGGTCCGTCGCAGGAGCTGGTCCGCAGCCGCACGGTCTCAGGGCCGGCGCCAGTCGTCGGCGCTCAGGTGAGAGCCGGCCTGCGGGCCCATCCGCAGCATGCCGCCGTCGACGCTCCAGCACGCGCCGGTGACGTACGAGGCGTCCGGGCTCGCCAGAAAGGCGATGACGGCGGCGACCTCCGTGCGTCACCGGGTCGCCCGAGTGGCACGCCGGGCCGCCGCTCGGTGTGCACGTCGGTGTCCTCCTGGCCGGTCCTCGGCGTGGCGATCTCCCCCGGCGCGACCGCGTTCACGGTCCGCCCTTCACCGCACAGTACGGTGCCACGCCGACCCGGCACGTCGACGATCCGGCCCCCGTCGCCCTGCCGGATCGTGCGCCGGGCCGCGTGCTGCCCGCACAGGAACGGCCCGACGAGGTCGACGTCCAGGACCCGGCGTACGTCCGCGAGGGTCAGGTCGAGGAAGGGGTTCATGATGCCGGTACCGGCGTTGTCGACCAGGACGTCGAGGCGGCCCAGCCGGGCGACGGCGGCGCGGCGGCCCTTGCCGCGGACCTCCTCCGCCGTGCGTCCAGACCCGCCCCGGCCAGGCGTACGGCGGTGGCTCGGCCGATTCCGGAGTCCGCGCCCGTGACGATCGCTGCGCCGGGCATGGCCGGCCTCCGCAGCTTGCCTGGGCTTCGCAGTTCCCCGCGCCCCTTCGGAGCGTCTGAGGGAACCTTGGGTGCATGGATCCCGTGGCTGCTCTCGACCGGATCGCCTTTCTGCTGGAGCGGTCGCTCGCGCCCACCTATCGGGTGAAGGCCTTCCGGACCGCCTCGCGGACGTTGGCCGTCCTGCCCGCGGACGAGGTTTCCGAGCGGGCGGCGGCCGGGACGCTGGAGGCGCTCAAGGGGGTCGGGCCCAAGACCGCGCAGGTGGTGCGGGAGGCGTTGGCCGGGGAGGTGCCGGGGTATCTGCGGAAGCTGGAGGAGGAGGCCGGGGCGTCGGTCGGGGCGGAGGGCGCCGGGGCGGAGTTGCGGGAGCTGGTCCGGGGGGACTGTCACACCCATTCGGACTGGTCCGACGGAGGGAGCCCGATCGAGGAGATGGGGCGGGCGGCGGCCGAGCTCGGACACGAGTGGACCGCTCTGACCGACCACTCCCCCCGGCTGACGGTGGCCCGCGGCCTGTCGCCGGAGCGGTTGCGGGAGCAGCTGGAGCTGGTGGCGGAGCTGAACGCGCGGTGGGCGCCGTTCCGGCTGCTCACCGGTATCGAGTGCGACATCCTCGAGGACGGCTCGCTGGACCAGGAGCCGGAGCTGCTCGAGCGGCTGGACGTGGTCGTGGTGTCGGTGCACTCCAAGCTGCGGATGGACGCCCGCTCGATGACCCGCCGGATGGTGGCCGCCGTACGCCATCCGCACGCCGATGTGCTGGGGCACTGCACGGGCCGGCTGGTGACGGGCCGGGGGCGGCCGGAGTCGGAGTTCGACGCGGACGCGGTGTTCGCGGCCTGCGCCGAGTCCGGTACGGCGGTGGAGATCAACAGCCGTCCCGAGCGGCTGGACCCGCCCCGCCGGCTGCTGCGCCGGGCCGTGGAGGCGGGGGTGCTGTTCGCCGTCGACACCGATGCGCACGCGCCCGGCCAGCTCGACTGGCAGATCCTCGGCTGCGCCCGGGCCGAGGAGTGCGGGGTGCCCGCCGAGCGGGTGGTGACCACCTGGTCCGCCGACGAGCTGCTGGCCTGGACCCGGGAGGGCCGGGTCCCGGCGCGCGTGGCGGGTTCCTGACCCGCCCGGCGTGGCATCCGGCGCGCAGCGTGAGCCAGGAGGGGGCAGACCTGCTCGAAGGGCTCGACGGGAGGCCACTGGCGTGAGCATCATGGGAGGTGGTACACGTCACATGGCCCGCCGGAACACCACGGGATGGTTGTTCGTTGAACCGGCCGTGGGTACGGATGGGACAGTGTCCCCGGGCCTCACCTTCTGCCCACAGGGACGATCGTTCGGCTGAAGCCCTGTGGAGCCCTTCGCCGAGAGGCGACCGCCGTCCGTGCCCACCACCTGACCGCCCCGGTCGTGAATCCCCCGTCACGGCCGGGGCTCTTTCGTGTGCACCGGTTCACCGGCCGGCCGCTCCGACGCCCACCTGCTCACCGGTGCGCACGGCCCCGTCCTCGATGAACTCCCGCAGGTCGGCCGTGAGCCGGGCGGCGTGCGTGGCGAACAGCCCGTGGCCGCCGTTCTCGTACATCTTCAGGACGGCGCCCGGCAGCAGCCGGGCCAGGCGTTCACCGGTGAGTGCCGACGGCGCGGAGGTGTCGTGGGTGCCGTGCACCACCAGCACCGGGAGGTCCAGCGCGGGCAGCTCGGCGGCGAGGTCCAGCGCGGCGACGACGGCCCGGACCGCGGTCGCGGCGCGGGGCGTGGCGACCAGGCAGCGGTCGATCAGATAGCGGACGTAGGCCGGGGAGACGTCGTTGCCGGGCTGCTGGACGGCGAAGAAGTCGTCCGCGAAGCGCGTGAACCAGGCGGCCCGGTCACGACGGAAGGACTCCTCGTCGGCGCGTACGGCCGCGGGGTCGATGCCCTCCGGGAGGTTCGGCGAGCGGACCAGGCCGGGGCTGACGCCGGCGACGAGGGCGGCGCGGGCCACGCGCGCGGTGCCGTGCCGGGTGAGGCAGCGGATCACCTCGGCGGTGCCGACGGAGTGCCCGACGAGGGCGACCTCGCGCAGGTCGAGGTGGTCGAGCAGGCCGTGGAGGTCGTCGGCGAGGGTGTCGAGGTCGTATCCGTTCCAGGTGTCCTCGGAGCGGCCGTGTCCCCGCCGGTCCAGCGCCACGCAGCGGAATCCGGCCTCCGCGAGCGGCAGCGTCTGGTACTCCCACATCTCCTGGCCGAGGTAGGCGCTGGCCACGAAGACGGCGACCGGGCCGGTGGCCGGGCCGTGGTCGGTGTAGTGCAGGCGGGCGCCGTCGACCGGGCTGTCGAAGTACGGCATGGGGTGCCTCCTCGGCGGTGGGGAGCTGGTGCGACGCCGCTGCGTCGCGCTGACGTCCTCGATACTCTCCGGATCCGGCGCACCGGTCGATTACCTGTCGCGTCATGGCCGGGTGTGCGCGCGCCCGGGCCCGGGTACCCGGCCGGTCTCCCGGAGCGTGGGCCGAGAGGAGCCGAAGGTGAGCGGCGCAGCGGGCAGCAGGGTCGTGGTCACGGGTGCCACCGGCAATGTCGGCACGAGTGTGGTGCGGTTGCTCTCGGAGGACCCGGAGATCAAGTCGGTGCGCGGACTGGCCCGGCGTACGCCGGCCTGGTCGCCGCCGAAGACCGAGTGGTCCGCGGCCGACATCGCCTCCGAACAGGCGAACCTCGCCGAGCGCTTCGAGGGCGCCGACGCCGTCGTCCATCTGGCCTGGGCGTTCCGGCCGACGCACGATCCGGCGGTCACCTGGCGGACCAATGTGCTCGGCGGCATCCGGGTGTTCGAGGCGGTCGCCGCGGCGCGGGTGCCGGTGCTGGTGCACGCCTCGTCCGTGGGCGCGTACTCACCCGGCCCCAAGGACCGCGCGGTGGACGAGTCCTGGCCGACGCACGGCTGGCCGGACGCCGCCTACTGCCGGGAGAAGGCCTATCTGGAGCGCTCCCTGGACGTGTTCGAGCGGGACCACCCCGAGGTGCGGGTGGTGCGGATGCGCCCGGCGTTCCTGTTCAAGTGGCAGTCGGCGAGCGAGCAGCGGCGGATCTTCGGCGGGCGTTTCCTGCCGGGTCCGCTGGCCCGGCCGGAGCTGCTGCCGTTCCTGCCGGACATCCAGGGGCTCAGGGTGCAGGCGCTGCACACGGACGACGCCGCCCAGGCCTACCGGCTCGCCGTGCACCCGGACGGCGCGCGGGGCGCCTTCAACCTCGCCGCGGACCCGCCGCTCGACGCCGGCGTGCTCGCCGAGCTGCTGGGCAGCCGCCCGGTGCGGCTGCCGCGTACGGCGGCCCGGTCGGCGATCGCCGCGGCCTGGGGGCTGCATCTGCTGCCGGCCTCACCGCAGCTGTTCGACGCCGTGCTGCGGCTGCCGCTGATGGACTGCGGCCGGGCGCGCACCGAGCTGGGCTGGCGGCCGCGGCGTACGGCGACCGGGGTGGTGCAGGAGTTCCTCGACGGCCTGCAGAGGGGCGGAGGGATGGACACCGAGCCGTTGCGCGGGCGCAAGGTCGGCTGATCCGCCGCGCGCCCGGGCCGAGGGGAGTACGCCATGGCCGCACAACGAGAGCCGGAGCCGGACCGTGACACGAGCCCGGTCCCGAGGGACATGCCCGACCAGCAGGCGGGCGCCGGCGAGGACCCGTGGGAGGTCGGGCCGGACAAGCCGCGCGAGCACGAGGTGACTCCGGCGGAGGACGCGCCTGACGCGGACGAACCGCCGGCCTGAGCGGTCCCGGCGCCTTCGCAGCACCGGTCGTTCAGCGCGGCGCCCGCTCCCGGAGCGCCGCTCGCCACGCCGGCAGGCGGCCCTCGGTGACCGGCTCCGGGCGGCGGCCGCCGCTGGTGAAGAAGTCGGCCAGCGGCAGGATGGCCGCGCCGACGGTGACCGCGTCCGGGCCGAGCCGGCCGAGGTCGATGGTGACCTTGTCGGCCGGATGACGCAGCGCGTACGTCGCCGCGTGCCGCCGTACGGCCGGCAGGAAGCGGGCGCCCAGCTGGAGCCCGGCCCAGCCGCCGATGAGGATCCGCTCGGGCTGGAAGAGGTTGATCAGGTCGGACAGGCCGGCGCCGACGTACTCGGCGGTCTCCTCGAGGACGGCCAGCGCGACGGGGTCGTGCTCGGCGCCCTCGGCCGGATACGCGGCGGCGAGCATCGCGGTGAGCGCCGTCTCCTCGTCGGTGCCCTCGGGCGGCCGTCCGCCCTCCTCGCGCCAGCGGTCGAGCAGAGACTCGGCGCCCGCGTAGGCCTCCAGGCAGCCCGGCGCGCCACAGCGGCAGCGGCGCCCGCGCACCCGCACGGTCAGGTGCCCCCACTCCACCGCCCGCCCGTGCTCCACCTCGGGGGTGACCACGCAGGCGCCGACGCCGGAGCCGAAGAGCACGACCACGGCGTTGCGGGCGCCGCGTCCCGCGCCGAACCACATCTCCGCCTGGCCCAGCGTCTTGGCGCCGTTGTCGATGAAGTACGGGATCCCGTCCGGGAGCCGGGAGGAGGAGCGGAGCAGCCGTTCCAGCGGGACGGCGTCCCAGCCGATGGTCTGCCCGTGGACGACGGCGCCCTGCTCCGGGGTGTGCTCGACGATGCCGGGGACGCCGACTCCGACGCCGAGCAGCCGCTCGGGCACGGCCTGTTCGACGCCGAGGACCTCGGCGATGCCGTCGCGGATGTGGCCGGCGATCACCTCGGCGTCGTAGCCCTGCGGGGCCAGCCGGTGTTCGGTGCGGGCGAGTTCGGTCAGGGCCAGGTCGAACAGCTCGACCCGGACGCGGGTTTCGCCGACGTCGACGCCGATCATCTGTCCGCTGTCCGGGGCGACGCGCAGCAGGGTGCGGGGCCGGCCGCCGTCGGAGTCGACGCTGCCGGCCTCCTCGACCAGACCGTCCGAGATCAGGTCGGCGACCACGTTGCTGACCGAGCCGGAGCTCAGGCCGGTGGCCGGGCCCAGCTCGAAGCGGCTGAGGGGGCCGTCGAAGTACAGCTTCTGCAGCACCGCCGTGCGGTTGCCCCGCCTGAGGTCGCGTACCGTGCGCCCATTACGCCCCGCCATGCCGCTCCCTTCACGAACCCTTCCCGACCTGCAACATACCCCTTCGGACAGGCGGAACGCGAGATTCTCCCAACCCTTAGTTCACGATCTGAGCAAAGCGGCTCACCCCGCGGCGTACACGTCCTCCACGTAACGCCCCTCGGCCACCAGCGAGTCGAGCAGGCGCCCGGCCGCCGCCTCGTCGTCATCCGGCGTCCGTTCCCGGTACAGCGTGCGGAAGGCCTCGCGGACGCCGGGGGCCATCCGGGCGCCGTCGCCGCAGACGTACACCCGGGCGCCGGCGTCCAGCAAGGCGCGGACCTCGTCGGCCTCGGCGGCGATGCGGTGCTGCACGAAGGCGGCCCCGTTCTCGGGCGCGGCGCTGAAGGCCGGACGCAGCGAGACCGCGCCGGCCTCCTCGGCGGCCCGCAGCTCCGCGGCGTGCAGGAAGTCGGCGTCGGGGGCGTCGCAGCCGAAGTAGAGCAGCGCGGGCGGGAGCTCGGCGCCCGCGGCACGGGCCGCGACCCGGTCGGCGACGGCGCCGCGGAACGGGGCGAGTCCGGTGCCGGCGGCGACCATCACGACGGGTGCCGAGCCGTCGATCCGGAAGGCCTCGCGGCAGGGCTGGACGCGGGCGTACACGGTGTCGCCGGGCCGGAGGGTCGCCAGGTGGCCGGAGCCGGTGCCCCGGTGGCGGCCCTTCCCGGAGCGGGCGGGGGCGTCGAGGACGGAGACCATGAGGTCCACGTGGCGGGCGTCGACGACCGGCGAGGAGGACACCGAGTAGGTGCGGGGCCGCAGCGGGGGCAGCAGGTCGAGCAGGAGCGGCCAGCCGAGGGCGCCGCGCAGGGCGGGGTGGTCCTCGGCGAGTTCGACGAGGGTGCGCGGATCGTCGCCCGTCAGGGCGGCCAGGGCGGCGCGCTCGGGCGGGCAGGGGTTGGCCTCGGCGAGCAGGGCCAGCTGCCGTGCCGTCGGCCGCTGTTGCAGCTCGACGTGGTGGGTGAGGAGTTGCCGCACGGTGAGCGGGCGGTCCACGGCGAGGCCGTCGCGGCGCGGGCGGGTGGCCCGGATCTCCAGGACGGCGTCGGGCTCGAGGCCGAACGCGGCGACGGCGCGGTCCACCAGGTCCGGGGCGTTGGCGGGCAGCACGGTCAGATGGTCGGCGGTGCGGTAGGTGACGCCCTCGGGCAGCGCGATGCGCAGGAACCGCTTGGTGCGCGGGTATGCGGGGGCGGTGAGGTCGTACGCCTCGGTGACGGTCATCGGGACCAGCTCGTGCCGGGCGGCGAGGGCGTCCAGCGGGCCACCGGTCAGGGTGCGGACCTCGTACGCCGTCGTGGGCTCCGCCTCCCGGGTACCGGCGTCGGGGTCGCCGTACTCCGTCAGCAGCGCGGTGCGCAGCCGGGCCGTGAACTCCCGGACCCTGCCGGTGAGATCGCCGGAGGCGTCGGCGGCGGCCCGGTCGGTCAGGCGGGTGGCGCCGAGCTCGGCGAGGCGGGCGTCGACGCGGGTGGGAACCTGCTGGTAGGTGGCGGACCAGTTGCGGTCACCGACGCCGAGGACGGCGTAGGTCACGCCGGTCAGGTCGGGGGTGCCGTCGAGCCAGGCGGTGAACGCGCGGGCGTCGTCGGTGGGGTGGCCGTTGTAGGAGGCGGCGGTGATGACGACCACTCGGTCCGTGGGCAGTCCGTCCGCGTACGCGTCCAGCGCGGCGACCTCGGTGGCGCAGCCGACGGCGGCGGCCTCGTCGGCGAGCTGGGCGGCGAAGGCGCGGCAGGTGCCGTAGTTGCTGCCGTGCAGGAAGAGGACGCCGGTGCCGGGGCGGACCCGGGCGGGCAGCGTGTCCGGGGCCGGGCCCGTGTCGGCTCGCGCGGGGATGCCGCCCGGCAGCGGGGTGTGCACGCGGTCGGCGGGGGTGCGCGGGCTCAGCGTGAGGGTGAAGCCCTCGGGCTTGAGGGTGAGGGTCTCCTTCACGGTGAGCCGGTAGTCGGCGTGGTCGTGCAGCCGGTACCGGTGGACCAGCATGGCGAGCAGCATGGTCGCCTCATGCAGTGCGAACTGCCGCCCGATGCAGGCGCGTTCGCCGGTGCCGAAGGGCTTGAAGGCGTGCACCGGGCGGGCCGCCTCCGCCTCGGCGGTGAACCGCTCGGGGTCGAACAGCTCCGGGTTGTCGCCCCACACGGGCTGCCGGTGCAGCATCGGGGTGAGCACGGTGACGGCCTGGCCCGCGGCGAGCGGGATCCGGCCGCCGAGCAGGGTGTCCTCGCGGGCGTGCCGGCCGAAGGCGGCGGCCGTCGGCCACAGCCTGAGGGCCTCGTTCAGCACCTGGCGGGTGTAGGTGAGCCGGCCGATGTCGTCGTACGAGGGCTCCGGGTCGGCCGCGCCGCCCCACAGCGCGTCGGTCTCGCGCTGCACCAGCCGCAGCACGGCGGGGTGCTTGGCGAGGTAGTACAGGGCGAAGGACATCGCGCCGGAGGTGGTCTCGTGGCCGGCGATGAGGAAGGTGATGACCTGGTTGCGGATGTTGGCGGCGTCCAGGGTGGTGCCGTCGGCGGGGTGCGGCGCGCTGAGCATCAGCCCGAGCAGGTCCTCGGCGCCGCTCTGGTCGGTGCCGGTGCGGGAGGCGATGACGTCGTCGACGACCTTCGCGAGGTGGTCGGCGTCGGCCCGGAAGGCCGCGTCGGCGGCGGAGTGGTCCTGGCCCGGGGTGCGGGCGAGCCGGTGCATGCTCCACTCCAGGCAGCGGACCATCGACTCCACGAAGGGGTGCGGCTCGACGCGCTCGAAGGAGCCGAAGTCGTAGCCGAAACCGGCGAGGCCGATGGTGTCGAGGGTCATCCGGGTCATGTCGTCCGGCACGTTCACGGCCTGCCCGTCGCGGGCCGCGCGGTCCCAGGAGCCGATGAGCCGGCGGGCCACCTCGAGCATCACCGGGTGGTAGGTGCGCATCGAGCCGAGCGCGAAGGCGGGCATCAGGATGTCGTGCGCCTTGGCCCAGTTGGGTTCGTCGTTGTACGCCGTGAACAGACCGTCGGCGGCGAAAGAGCGCACGTTCTCCAGCGCGGGCCCGACGTGCTTGGCGAACCGCTCCTCGTCGGCGAGGTCCGCGACCAGGTCGGCGTCGGCGACGAACAGCACGTCCCGGCCGTGCAGCCTGCGCACGAGCACCGGGCCGTGGGTGCGCATCAGGTCCATGACCTGCTGGAGGGGGGTGTGGCCGGGACCGGTGGCGGTGATGTCGACGACGGGGACGCCGGGCAGGGTACCGGCGGGGTCGGGGTGCAGTGCGGTGGGGGACATGGCGCGACAACTGCCTTTCGCGGTAACGGAGTACTCGCGGTAACCGAGTACTGCGTTCCAGGGTGGGCGAGCGGCGGTGCGGGTCCGTGCTCCGGCACTACACGATCGCGCAGTCAAATCTCGGTCGCGGGCCTTGCGCCGAGCGGGCCCCACGGTCTCGGCAACGCGCACCGGGGCCGCACGGTTTGCCGCTGACCTGGATCTTCGTCTTGTATGAGGACGTGGCTCGGCACTTCGCGGGAGGTGGGCATGGACCTGGGGCGGGCCGACGGGGTCGTATGGCGCAACCGGGCCCTGGTGCTCTTCGACCGGGTGGCGGTGCCGGTCGCCGTGTGCGATGTGTACGGCCTGGTGGTGCTGGCCAACCCCGCGATGGCGGCGGAGTGCGGTACGACGCCGGGGCGGCTGCGCGGCCGGGACGTGCTGGAGCTGTTCCGGCCGCAGGAGGCCACGCAGGTGGAGCGGATCGCCGAGGCGCTGCGGCTGCGGCACCGCTCGCGCTACCAGGTGTCGGTGCGCTGGCGGGCACCGGGCGGCGCCGAGCGGTTCGGGGAGCTGACGGCGGACCCCGTCAGCGACAGCGTGGACGAGACACCGGCCCTGCTGGTGATGCTGCGGGTGCGGGGCGAGAGGGCGGCGCCCGAGCCGGAGCCGGCGCGGGTCACTCCGGTGGAGGGCCGTGTGCTGGCCCTGCTCGCGGGCGGCGCCACCACGGCCGGCGCCGCCCGCGAGCTGGGCCTCAGCAAGGACGGCGTCACCTACCACCTACGGCGCCTGTCGGCCCGCTGGAACGCCGCCAACCGCACCGAACTGGTCGCCCGCGCTTACGCGTTGGGCGTCCTGAGGCCGGGGGTGTGGCCGCCGGAGGCAAGGACGTCGGAGGCGGGGTAGGGCGAGCGTCCGGTTCGGCGGAGACCGGGCCGGGACAGGCGTACACCGGAACCGGCCGACCGTGTCGGCTGAGGTCACGGTCGGCCCCCCTGCCGTGCCGCCGGGCCGACTACGCCGTGCCGGACGGCACCACAGCCGATGGCGCCTCGCCCGGAGAGGCCGTACTCGTCCTGCGGCCGGTGCCGTCGGAAGGGGCCAGAGCCCGGTACGCCGTGCCCGCGCCCTCCGGGGCGCCGAAGCGGGCCAGGGTGTGCCAGACCATCTTCAGGTCCTGGAGCTCGTGGCGGCCGGTGCGGGCCGCGTCGCCGATGATGCGCGGGGTGAGCAGGCCGCGCTCGGCGATCAGCGCGCCGAGGTCGGCGTACTCCGGGCCCCGGTAGTCGGCGTGGCGGCGCAGTGCGGTGACGGTGAGCCGGTAGCCGGGGTGCCACTCCAGCGGGAAGGGCAGGTGCCGGGCCGCCGTCTCGACCGGGGTGCCGCGGTAGCTCGCGTCGAGCACGAGGGCCTCCACGTCCCGGGCGAGCAGCACACCGCCGTGCACATGGCTCTCGACGTAGTCGTTGAGGGGATCCTGCTCGTCCGCGTCCGCGAGCGCGATCAGCGGCATCGCCGGGGCCACGCCGAAGTCGGTGGGCTCGGCCGCGCTGTCCGGATAGCAGAAGGTGGCGCGGTCCAGGACCGGGCCGGCCAGCCTGAGATGCGAGGAGCCGAAGCGCGGGGCCGCGCCGACGACCTGGTCACGGAAGTTGAGGGCGCCGTACAGCGGGCGCTCGACCGGGGGCGCATCGTCGTAGGCGCCGCCGAAGATCCGGCTCTCCCAGCGCGTCCGGTCGCCTCCCGGGTGCGCGGTGAGACCGCCGTTGCTGGTGCCGGTGACGAACTGCGAGTGGTACGCGCCGTCCCGGGCCAGCGCCTGGAGGATCGGCAGTCCGCCGGAGACGCGGTCGGGGTGGAAGTTGAGGGTGATGCGCAGACCGGGGTCGAGCGGTGGGCCGTTCACCCCGGTGGCGACATGGTCCAGCGCCCGTCGGGCGTGCGGCGGCAACCCCTGCCGGAAATCCATTGGCCCACCCTCCCCTTGACTACCTAGGCTAGTCGTGAACCTAGACCTATTAGGTTCACGGACCACCAGGTTCACGGCACCGAATCCGGAAGGACTCCCCCCATGAGATCTCTCACCGAGCAGGACATCCGCAACTCCTTTGTCAACTGCTCCAAGGGGGAGGCCAAACGGCTGGCGGTGCCGCGGGATCTCGGCGAACGCCCGTGGGACGACCTGGACTTTCTCGGCTGGCGGGATCCGGGGGCGCCCGACCGCAGCTATCTGGTCACCGAACGGGACGACCGGCTCGTCGGCGTCGCGCTCCGCTTCCAGGCCTCTCAGCGCGGGTTTCTGCACCGCAGCATGTGCTCGGTGTGTCTGACCACACATCCCGGCGGCGGGGTGACGCTGATGGCTGCGCGCAAGGCGGGGGCGGCGGGCCGCGAGGGCAACTCGGTCGGCCTGTACATGTGCACCGATCTGGCGTGTTCGCTGTATGTGCGGGGCAAGAAGGTGCCGGAGTCCGGCATGCGGTTGGAGGAGAGCCTGACGACGGAGGAGCAGATCGTCCGGACGACGGGCAATCTGCACGCGTTCGTCGACAAGCTGTATGCCTGACGGTGCCGTCTCGCGAAAGCCGGGGTGCGCAGCCGGGCGGCCGCCACCCGGTGGAGGCGGATCAACAGGTCGTGGCCGCGGGCGAGGGCGAGGGCGACGAAGCGGTGGACGGCGCCGTCCGTGCCGGTGGCGTTGAAGGTGCCCCGGTCGACGGTCAGGCCCGCGCTCACCCACCTCGCCGCCACTCCAGCACGTTCGCGACCGTCGTCCGGTCGCGGTGGCCCATGCTCGCGGCGAGCCGGGAGGGCTCGTCGAAGTCGCAGGCGTACCGGCGGGCCGGCTGTTCCACCGTGGTGACCTTCCGCACGGCCGGCCATGTACCGGCCGCCGCCCCGGGCCACCCGCCGGCCCACCCCGTCACGACACCGAGGCACCCACGCGAGAGGCTCTCCCGTCAGGACTCCGGACGCGCCCACTCCGGGTCCCGGCCGAGGAAGGCGAGCAGGGCCGCCGCCTCGTTCTGGGGGCCGTGGGATGTGAGGGCGGGCGCGAACACGCCGTACTCGCGCAGCCGTGGGACCAGCTGGTCGGCGGTCGGCCGGAGGGCAGCCGCCAGCGCCGGTGTGAGTGGCCGGTTCTGACCGGTGGCGACGGCGATGTCCCAGGCGTGCACGGCGGCGTCCAGCGCGCCCGCACCGGCGGCCAGCGGCAGGGGCAGCGGGCCCAGCGGCGTCGGCACGGATCCGGCGTCGGCGGGCAGCCCCGCATAGGCGTCGGCCACGGCGTCCAGGACCTTGTCCAGCTCGGCCGTCGGATCGCCGTGCAGGGCGTCGGCCGGCTGGAACGGGTCCTCGCCCGGCCGGCCGGCGGTGAGCGCGAGGCCGTAGGCCTGCTGGTCGATCCGCGCGTGGTTGAGCACCTGCCGAACGGTCCACTCGGAGCACGGCGTCGGCCTGCCCCAGGCCTCCTCCGGCACCCCGGCGACCACCTCGCGCAGACAGGCGTGCGCCTGCCGGAGCAGCTCGACGCCCTCGGGCTCGCCCGCGCCCTTGTTCTCCCCCATGCCGACCCCTTCCCTGGCGGTTCGACGGCCTCCCGACCGCCGCTCGAATGTGGCGGCTTCTCAACCGCCGGGATCACTGTACGAACCCTTGCGGACAGGAACGGTCCGCAATCCCGGACGTTCGATCCGCCCGAGGAACGGGAACAGGCCAAGCGATGCACGACGTACCGAAGTGGTCCACGGGACTGCGGCGTCTGCTGGAGCGCCGCCGGGAGCCGGTGGTCGTCCAGACGCTGCGGTCGGCGACGGCTGCGACGATCGCCTACGTCATCGCCCTGCGGCTGAGCCCCGAGCCGGCCCCGCTGACCGCGCCGCTGACGGCGCTGCTGGTCGTCCAGGTGACCTTCTACGCCACCCTGACCAACGGCATCCGCCGGGTGAACTCGGTGGTCGCCGGCGTGCTGGTGGCGATCGCCTTCAGCGTGCTGGTGGGGCTGACCTGGTGGAGCCTCGCCCTGCTGATCGTGGCCTCGCTGGCCGTCGGGCACCTGGTCCGGGTCGACGAGTACGTGGCCGAGGTGGCGATCAGCGCCATGCTGGTCCTCGGGGTCACCACCGTCGGGTTCACCGCCTGGGCGCGCATCGTGGAGACGCTGATCGGCGCGGTCGTCGGCACGGCCTGCAATCTTCTGCTCCCGCCCCCGGTGTGGGTGGACGAGGCGGGCCGCTCGATCGATGACCTGGCGCGCCGGATGCGGCAGTTGATGCTGCGGATGGGCGAGGAGGCCGCGGGCCGGATCCCCTGGGAGCGGGCGGCCGAGCGGCTGCACGAGGCAAGGCAGCTGGACCAGCACATCACCCAGGTGGACGCGTCCCTCAGGCAGGCCGAGGACAGCCTGCGGCTCAATCCTCGGGTCAAGGAGGGGCTGCTGCACCGGGTGGTGCTGCGCACCGGCCTGGACACGCTGGAGATCTGCACGGTGGTGCTGCGGGTGCTGGCCCGTACCTTCACGGACCTGGCCAAGGTCCGCGGGACCGAGGAACTGTTCCCGCCCCGGGTCGGGGCGACCGTGGAACAGCTGCTGTCGGAGATGGCCGACGCGGTGGTCAGTTTCGCGGTCCTGGTCACCACGCATCTGAGCGAGAACGCCGAGTCGGCGGAGGCCCGGCTGTCCGCCGAGCTGCAGACGGCGGCCGGCACCCGGGACCGGCTGGCCGAGCTGCTCCGGGAGGAGATCGGCCAGGACTGGGCGAACTGGCAGCTGCTCGGCGCCGTCCTGACCGAGACGACGCGGATCATCGACGAGCTGAACACCGAGCACCGCACCCGGCGCCTGTTCGAGGAGCTGGACCGGGTCTCCCAGAGGCAGCGGGCGAAGCTGCCCCGGATGACCCGGATGCGCGAACGGCTCGGGGTGCAGGAGGAGCTGTGGCGGAACCGTGCGGGGTTCGGTGAGCGTTCTTGGTGAGGAGGGCGCCGGGCAGGGCGCGGCGCGAAGGGTGCCGGGAGCCCGGCACGGATGCGAGGGGGCGACCGG
The DNA here is from genome assembly GCF_053598315.1 of Streptomyces sp. NPDC001153. Taxonomy (NCBI): domain Bacteria; kingdom Bacillati; phylum Actinomycetota; class Actinomycetes; order Kitasatosporales; family Streptomycetaceae; genus Streptomyces; species Streptomyces sp. NPDC001153. Next base: position 191,326 of record NZ_JBSFJZ010000005.1, on the reverse strand, counting down.
ATGGCCGGTTCCGGGGTGCGGATCGAAGGGAACACACTGCGGTTGCCCGGCGGGGTGGCGGTGCGGTTCATCCGCACACTGCGGCTGCCGGAGACGGGCACGCATCCGCTGCCGCCCGGGCTGGGCGAGTTCCCCGTCCGGCGGGTCTCGGACCATCCGGACACCGTCCCGGCCGAGTGGCGGGCGCGCGGTGGGGTGATGCTGCCGGTGTATCTGCGCGAGGCGATGTGGCTGAGCTTCTCCGGCACGACGGAGCCCGCGGCGCTCCAGGTCGGGGTCGGCAAGGTGTGCGCGGTGTCCGGCCGGCCCTGGAGCGACCGGCTCGCCCGGGACCCGCAGAACTACGTCGTACTGCCCCGCCAGCCCTGGCTGGACGGCGTGAACTCCGGCAAGGGCACCGTCCGCCAGTTCGTCGCCGTGCCGCTCGGTCTCGGCGCGACGGTGGAGGGGCAGGTCACCGGCGAGGAGGTGTGGGGCGGGGTACAGCTGCAGTCCTTCCCGCTGCGGGAGCCGCTGCTGTCCGAGTGGCGGCGCCGTGAGCGGGAGCGGGAGGAGGCGCGGCGCAGGGCCCTGGCGGCTGCGCCGACGGGCGGGTACGGGGCGCCGATGATGGCGTCCGCGCCCGGGGCGATGCCGTCTCCCGCGGCCCCGGGCGGGGCGCCCCGGGGCGCCGCCATGGGCCTCGGCGTCGGCGGCTCGATGCGCCAGGAGGTGTACCGGGACGAGCGGCCACTGACGGACTGGTCCGAGGAGCCCGCCGGGCGCGTGTTCGTGCACCTGGTCACGCCGCCGGAGTGGCGGCGCATCACCGGCGAGGCGCCCCCGCCGTCGCCGGTCGACCGGGCGGCGTACACCCGGGCGGGCCTGCCCTGGTACGACTACTACGACGCCGATGCCCAGGATCTGGCCCCGACGGACACTCTCGGCGCCGTCAAGCCGGTCGGCGAGTGGCTCGGGGACGACCTGGACCCGTGGCAGGCGCCGTCCGCCGATCAGGTGACCCCGCTGAAGGACGCGCCGGGCAAGCCGGTCGAGGACGGCGAGTGGTAAGCAGCGTTGCATGGCACGCAACACCCGTTGCCGTGCTTGCCCTTCGCGGTCATCAGGGGCCAAGGTGGCTGTCACGACCGGGGCGAGCGACCACCTGAGGTGCTGCGTGGACACGGACGACGAGCCGGTGCCGGTGAACGGACGCTGGAGCCGGCGCCGGTTCGTCGGAGCCGTGGCGGGTACGGCGGCCGTGGTGGCGGTGCCGTCCCCGGCGGCCCTGCGGGCCGGCGGCCCGGCCGCGGCGGACGATCCCGGGCCCGCCGTGCCGGCCCGTGGGCCCTCCGGTCCGCGTCCGCTGTACGTGGGCACCTACACCTCGGTCGACGGCGGCGGCACCGGCATCGGGCTGGCCTCCTACGACCCGGCGACCGGCCGGATCAGCGGCTCCGGCACGCTCACCGGCGTCCCCGACCCGTCGTACCTCGCCGTGCACCCGGACGGCCGCACGCTGTACGCGGTGGACGAGCGCCAGGACGGCGGCGTGACGGCCGTACGCCTCGCCGACCGGCGGGTTCTCGGCGCCCGCGGTGCGGGCGGCGCGGGCCCCTGTCATCTGTCGGTGCATCCCTCCGGACGCTGGCTGCTGAGCGCCGACTACGGGTCGGGCAGTGTCGCCGTGCATCCCATCGACGCCTCGGGCGCCCTGGGCGAGCGCACCGACGTCGTCACGCACACCACCCCGCCTCCCGGGCCCGGTCAACAGGGCCCGCACGCACACCAGTTCACCACCAGCCCCGACGGCGGCCATGTCCTCGCGGTCGACCTCGGCACCGACACCGTCTACAGCTACCGCCTCGACCAGGCGAACGGCACGCTGACGGAGGTGGCGCAGGCGCACGCCCGGCCCGGGGCCGGACCGCGCCATCTGACCTTCCACCCGGGCGGCCGGTACGCCTATCTGGCCAACGAGGTGGACGACACGGTCACCGTCTGCGGCTATGACCCGGCCTCCGGCCGGCTGACCATCGGCGAGCCGCAGTCCACGGGCTCCGGCGGCGGCACCAACTACCCGGCGCAGTTCGTCGTGACGGCGAACGGCGGGTACGCGTTCCTGGCCAACCGGGGTGACAACAGCCTCGCGCGGTATGCGATCGAGGCCGACGGTGCCCGGCTGCGGCTGCTCGGCACGGCCCCGGTGGGCGGGGACTTCCCGCGGCAGATCGCTCTCTCGCCGGACGGCGGGCTGCTGTTCGCGGCGAACCAGCGCTCGGGGACGGTCACCGTCTTCCACGTCGACGCGGGCAGCGGTGAACTCCGGTCGGCCGGCGAGCCGTTCGCCTCACCCGTCGCCGTCTGCGCGCTGCCGCTGTAGCGCGCGGGGACAGGCGGCGGCGGTGGCCTGGGCCAGCAGGGCGTGCATGCGCTCGGTGAGCTGGCCGACGTCGTCGGCGGGCGCGTGGAAGGGCAGCCGTACGTCGCCGTGGGCGTGGGTGCGCTCGATGCGCAGGGTCAGTCCGTGGCGGTCGACGGCGAGGGGCAGCACCCGGGTCGCGGCGTGCAGGCTCTCCGGCCGCACCAGGCGGGTCAGCCGCTCGACGGCGTCCGGGTGGGCGTCGGCGAGGTGGGTCAGCAGCCGGGCCTCGGCCTCGGCGAGCGGGTCGGGCCGGGCGGCGGCGTACTCGCCCAGGTCGACCACCACGGCCCCGGAGGACCGCCGCAGCACCACGCGCGTGGGCCGGAACAGCAGGGCGCCGCGGTCCGCGGCGAACCAGCCGGCGAGGTGGAGCCGGGCCCGGATCCGGCCGCGCACCGGTACGGGGGCCACGTCGGCGAACTCGAGCACGGCGGAGGGTTCCTGGCGTGGGGCGCAGATGGCCGCGGTCAGCAGGGCGCTGTCGTCGGGCGCCGTCAGCCGCACGGCGCCGTCGTCGGTCACGGTGTGCGCGCCGACGTACTCCTCACGGGCGCCGTCCGCGGTCACCGCGCACGACCAGGCGGCGGCCAGCACCGACCGAGCCCGTTCCGCCGCGCCGGGTGCGGCCGTCCAGTCCTGCGTGTCACCCATCCGAGACCTCCTTAGGTAAGCCTTGCCTAACCTATCGGAGATCCGGGCGTGCGCCAACCGCACCCACCGGCGGAAAGGATCGGCCAGGGTCAGGTGATGACACCCAGCAGCGCCCGCGCGCACAGGTCGCGCACCTGCTCCCGGGTCAACTCGCCGTCGCGCAGCCACTCCAGACAGACGGCGGTGGTGAAGGCGAGCCAGCCGCGCACGGCCAGGCGGACGTGCGGGGCGCTCTCGAAGACGGGGCCGAACTCGGGGTCGGCGGCGAGCGCGGCGAGGATCTGCTGCTCCTGGGCGGCCAGGGCCCGCTGGTAGACCCGGCGGACGGCCTGGTCGCCGGCCGCGTCGGCGCGGTGGAAGGCGCGGAAGCCGTGGGCGTGGGCCTGGACGTAACCGAGGTAGGTGTCGAGCCCGGCGGTGAGCTGCTCGCGCACCGGCAGGCCGGGCACGGCCGCCGTCATGCGCAGCATCCGCTCGCTCTCGCGCTCGACGACCGCCGCGAAGAAGTCCCGCTTGGTCGGGAAGTAGTGGTACAGCAGCCCGCGGGAGACCCCCGCGATCTCGGCGACCTGCTCGATCCACACGTCGTCGTAGGGGCTCTCCGAGAACAGCTTCGCGCCGACCGACAGCAGCTGCTCACGCCGTTCCTGGGTGCTGAGTCTGCGCCGGGCGCGCTCCCCCTGGTTCGCGGGCATGGCGTCACTTTACTTGACGCGGGTTCAACAAGCGGACCAGACTGAAACCGGTTATTGAACCCACGTACAACACGGCGCGCGCACAGCTTCACCTCGCAGGTTCAACGGTCCGCTGGATCAAGGGAGATCGGCGTCATGGCGGAGACGACGCAGGGGACGCAGACGACGGAGACACGGCTGCCGAAGGGTTTCCGGAGCGCCGAACTGGGCTGGCCCGAGCTGCACCGGATCCCGCATCCGCCGCACCGGGTGCCGTTGCTCGGCGATGTGCTCGGCGCCGACCGGCGCAAGCCGGTGCAGGACTCCATGCGCTTCGCGCGCGACCTGGGGCCGATCTTCCGGCGGCGGGCCTTCGGCAAGGAGTTCGTGTTCGTGTGGGGCGCGCGGCCGGCCGCCGACCTGGCCGACGAGTCCCGGTTCGCCAAGCACGTCGGTCTCGGCGTGGCCAATCTGCGGCCGGTCGCCGGGGACGGCCTGTTCACCGCCTACAACCACGAGCCCAACTGGCAGCTGGCGCACGACGTCCTGGCGCCCGGCTTCAGCCGGGAGGCCATGGAGGGCTACCACGGGATGATGCTGGCGGTCGCGGAGCGCCTGACCGCTCACTGGGACCGTGAGGCGGCGGCCGGGCGCACGGTGGACGTGCCCGGGGACATGACCAAACTGACCCTGGAGACGATCGCGCGCACCGGGTTCGGGCACGACTTCGGCTCCTTCGAGCGGGACCGCCCGCATCCCTTCGTCACCGCGATGGTCGGCACGCTCACCTACGCCCAGCGCCTCAACAGCGTGCCCGGACCGCTGGCCCCGCTGCTGCTGCGCACCGCCGCCCGGCGCAACGCGGCCGACATGGCCCTCCTGAACAGGACGGTCGACGACCTGGTCGCGCAGCGGCGCCGGTCGGGCCGCGGGGACGGCGACCTGCTGGACCGGATGCTGGAGACGGCGCATCCGGAGACGGGCGAGAGGCTGTCGGCGGAGAACGTCCGCAGGCAGGTGATCACATTCCTGGTCGCGGGCCACGAGACCACCTCCGGCGCGCTCTCCTTCGCCCTGTACTACCTCGCCCGGCACCCGGAGATCGCCGCCCGGGCCCGCGCCGAGGTGGACCGCGTCTGGGGCGAGGACGCACGGCCCGGCTACGACCAGGTGGCCAAGCTGCGCTATGTCCGCCGGGTGCTGGACGAGTCCCTGCGGCTGTGGCCGACCGCCCCGGCCTTCGCCCGGGAGGCCCGGCAGGACACCGTGCTCGCCGACGACCACCCGATGCTCCGGGGCGCGTGGGCACTGGTGCTGACCCCGATGCTGCACCGCGACCCGGAGGTCTGGGGCGAGGGGGCCGAGCGCTTCGACCCGGACCGCTTCGAGGCGGCGGCCGTACGGTCTCGTCCCCCGCACACCTTCAAACCGTTCGGCACCGGGGCGCGGGCCTGCATCGGCCGCCAGTTCGCCCTGCACGAGGCCACCCTGGTCCTCGGCCTCCTGCTGCGCCGCTACGACCTGCTGCCCGACCCGGCCTACCGGCTGACCGTGACCGAACGGCTGACGGTGATGCCGGAGGGGCTGCGACTGGGCTTGGAGCGGTGCAAGCACCCCGAAGGGGCGCGCGGCGATGACGGCCGCGCGGCCGCCGCCGCGGAGGCGCGAGCGGCCACGACGGGCCCGCAGGCGCACGACGCCGTGTCCCGGTACCCCCAGTGGATCGCTCGATCAGCCGCCGGTTGTCCGGTGCACCGGGCGGGTGACTGACGCGGGCAGCCGGGTCCCGACGCCACCGCGGACCGCGTGGCGCATGATCGCTCCCCTGCCACGCCACCGCCACCGGTGCACGGGTCAGGACCACCGGACGAGCCCGTATTCACCCGTTCGGCCCACGTGAGATCGCCTGCCCGTACCGGAGGGCCTTCAGTCGTGGATGGAGACCTTCCGGTACTCAGACGTTCCGGCAAAGGAGTCGCTCATGACCGCCAGGCCCCACTTTGCCCTTGTCGCCGCGCTGAGCGGTGCCGCGCTCACCGTCCAGCTCCTGTTCGGCGCCGCCCCGTCCACGGCCGCCGCGAGTCCGTCGCCGTCACCGTCCTTCAAGGTCGGCGAACCCATACCGGCGTCCAGCGCCGGACTCCCGATCTGTCTCACGCGCGTCGACACCACGTTCGTGCTGCTCTACCGGCAACGCGCGATCGTCGTGGCCGGCACCGGCCATGTCGTCCAGCGGATCCTGTCGCCCGGCGGGGCCTACGACGACGGCACCGTGCAGCTGCGCTTCAACACGGACGCCAAGAGCATCACGTACACGCCGCAGGGCGAGCGGTCCCCCAGCACCGAGGTGTGCAGGCCTCGCAGGTAGAACTCATCGTCCGAACACCTCGAAGGCCACCGCCGGTGTGCCGCCGAAGCGTTCACCGGTGGTCCTGGCGCTGGTGGTCAGGAAGGTGCGGGCATACGTTTCCGGGTCCTCGTCGGTCAACGCCTCGACGTAGGTGCGGTGTTCGACCAGCGAGCGCACCGCCCGCTCCAGGCCGGGCCCCGCGTCGACCGCGTGGGTGGGCCGGCTGGAGCCGGCGACCGCCACCCAGCGGACACCGTCCCAGGGTTCGAGGCCCTGCTCGGTGAGTTCCGGGAAGATCCACCGGTTGCCGGCGTCCGCGACGGCGTCCAGGGTGGCCCGGCCCACGGCGACGTGGTCCGGTGTGTTCCAGGCGGCCTCGCCCCAGGTGTCGCGGTGGTTGAGGCTGAGGACGAGTTCGGGCCGGTGCCGGCGGATCGCGGCGGCGATGTCCCGGCGCAGCGCGGGGCCGTACTCGATCACACCGTCCCGGTGGTCGAGGAACTCCACGGTGGTGACGCCGACGACGGCGGCACCGGCCCGCTGCTCGCGCTCGCGCAGCGGGCCGCACGTGGCGGGGTCGAGGGTGTCGATGCCGGCCTCGCCGCGGGTCGCCGGCACATAGCCGACCTCGCGGCCGCCGTCGGTCCAGGCCGCGACGGCCCCGGCGCAGCCGTATTCGAGGTCGTCGGGTGCGCCACCACGGCCAGGGCGCGCTGCCAGTCGTCGGGCATCGGCTGGAGTCGAGTGCTCCGGGGCTCGGTCATGGGCCGCACAGTACGCTCCGCCGGGGGCCGCGATGGGTGGGTGCCCCCATGGGGCGTCGGCCGGCCGGGCCCGTCGTGGCTTGTCGCGCCCACGCGGCGGTTGCCGCAGCTCGGCACAGCCCCGCGCCCCTTCGGGGCGCTCCTCACACCTCGTCTCTTGCCATCGCCAGCAGGCGGTCCAGTACCCGCGGTGCGCCCGTGCGCAGGCCGTCGTGTTCGAACTCGTCGGTGACCCAGGTGCGCAGGCCGCGGATCGCGCGGGCGGTCTCCAGCGAGTGTGCGGTGTCGACGTACATGTCGTCGTGGTAGACGGCCGCCACGACCGGGACCTCGTTGGCGGCGAGGCGGGCGGGGTCGTACAGGGGCTGCCAGTCGGTGCGGGCGGCGAGCAGGTCGGCCGTCTCGCGCAGCGGGCGCAGGGCCGGGTCCGCCTCGAACATCCAGGGGTGGACCGTCTCGCCGGTGAACAGCACCGGGGTGTCACCGGCGAGGGCCTTGGCCGCGTCGAACTGCGGGAACTCGGCGCGGACACGCTCGGCGGACCAGGCCGTGGGCCGGGCGTCCTGGCCGTAGATCGACTCGTGGACGAGCGCGTAGAGGGGGTGGGCGGCGTACGACAGCAGGGACTGGGCCTGTTCCTGGAAGGCGTCGGACAGTTCCAGGCCGACCGGTGTGCGCACGAAGGCGTCCTCCAGGAGGTGGTGCAGCCGGTGGCTGCCCTCGCTGGTGCCGAGCATCAGCCCGAGGGACTGGAAGGCCTCGACGGTGAAGCGGTAGCCGTTCGGGAGGGTCACATCGTGGGTCAGCAGGTGGTCGGCGATACGGCGGGCCCGCTCGACGTCCTGGGGGTAGCGGGCGTAGTGCGCGGTGACCTTGCGTTCGATGCGCGGGTAGGCCGCGCGGTAGACGGCGTCGGCGTGGGCGTGCAGGGAGGGCAGGCCTCCGGTGATGACGGCGGTGTCCAGGCCCTCGGGGGCGAGGGAGAGGTACGACACCGTGCAGAAGCCGCCGAAGCTCTGGCCGAGCACGGTCCAGGGGGCGCCGCCGGTGACCTGCGGGCGGATGGCCTCGCAGTCCCGGACGATGGAGTCGGCGCGGAAACGGGTGAGGTAGTCGGCCTGCTCGGCGGGGCCGCCGCGCAGCGGGAGCGTCTGCCGGGAGGCCGGGGTGGAGCCGCCGGTGCCGCGCTGGTCGAGCAGCAGCACGCGGTAGTCCTTCAGCGCCCGGTCGAGCCAGGACTGACGTCCGACGAAACGATTCGCCCCGAAGCCGGGACCACCCTGGAGATACAGCAGCCACGGCAGCTCCTGCCCGGCCCTGTCGCTCGCGACCACCTCACGGGCGTACAGCTCGATCGTCTCCCCGTCCGGGGCGGCGTGGTCGAGGGGCACGGTGAAACGGCGGTCGGTGAGGATGACACCGGGCTGGCGGTAGCTGAGGCTCAACGGGTCTCCCGGGACGGACGGTACGGACGGGTCCCAGTTCAGCACATGACCGGACCCGCGCAGAGCCCAGGGATCATGGATTGTTACTGAATTTCCGGTCAGCGCCCGGCCCGCGGTGCTCAGCGTGCGGCGAGGCTGGAGCGGCGCACCACCAGCTCCGGCTGGAGCACCACCCTGCGGTGCTCGTGGGTCCGCTCGCCCTCCCCCTGCTCGGTCTCCTCCAGCAGCAGCTCGGCGGCGAGGGAGCCCATCGTGACGGCGGGCTGCCGTACGGAGGTCAGCGGTACGGCGGCGGCCGCCGCGAACTCGATGTCGTCGTAGCCGACGATCGCCAGGTCGTCGGGGACGGTGACACCGGCCGCGTACATGGCCTGCAGCACGCCGAGGGCGAGCAGATCGTTGGCGCAGAACACGGCGGTGGGGCGGTCCGCGAGGCCCAGCAGGCGGGCACCGGCGTCGCGGCCCGCGGCCACGTCGAGGCGTTCGGTGGGCAGCTCGCGCAGCGCCTCGGGGCCGAGCCCCGCCTCGGCCAGGGCGTTCAGGGCGCCGGTACGGCGGTCGCGGACCTGGTTGAGGCCGGGCGGTCCGCTGACATAGGCGATGGAGCGGTGTCCGGCGTCCACCAGGTGGCGGACCGCCAGCGCACCGCCGGCCACGTCGTCCACGGACACCGAGCACTCGCTGGTGCCCTCGGCGACCCGGTCGACCAGCACGAACGGGATGCCGTGCCGGCGGAAGGCCTCGATGTTGCGGCCGGTGGCGTCGGCGGGGGTCAGCAGCACGCCCCGCACCCGCTGCTCGGCGAAGAGCGCCAGGTAGTCGGCCTCTTCGGCGGCGTTCTGGGCGCTGTTGCACACCATCACACCGAGCCCCGCCTCACGGGCCGCCCGCTCGGCGCCACGGGCCACGTCCACGAAGAACGGGTTGCCCATGTCGAGCACGAGCAGCCCCATGATCCGGCTGCGGCCCGCGCGCAGCTGCCGCGCGGACTCGCTGCGGACATAGCCGAGCCGCTCGATCGCGGACTGCACCCGCGCCCGCGTCTCACTGGCGACCGTGTCCGGGCGGTTGATGACGTTCGACACCGTGCCCACCGACACTCCGGCGGCGCGGGCGACGTCCTTGATACCCACCGACTGGGCCATCGGATTTCAGACCTCCAGGGATGACGAGGGGCGGCGGGCGGATCCTCACATTACCGTCACCGCCCCCTGTGACGGTCGGCTCAGGCAGGCAGGGAGAACTCCACGACGCGCAGCGCCGAGGGCGTCGTACCGGTGGACCTCTCCTGGTACATGAACGACAGCACGTCGTCGGACTTCGCGCGCATCTCGTCGATCACGACCTCGCCGAAGGCGCCCAGGCCGCCGCCGTCGAAGAGCAGGGTCCAGTCGGTGTAGCCGGAGGACCTGGAGGCGCCGGCGATACGGCCGTACGGGAAGACCGCGTAGGCGTTGTCGTACTTGTCCAGGACCAGCTTGGTGCGCTGGCTGGACTCCAGGGGGACCGGGATCTCGGTCTTGGTCCAGTCGCCGGAGGAGTTCTTGCGGAGGTGGAACGCGCGGCCGTTCGCGGTGCGGTCGGCGACGTAGTCGGTGGTGCACTGGCCGAAGCGGCCGGGGACATAGCTGATGATCGCGTGCGGCAGACCGGTGGAGTCGGCCCACTGGCTCTCCTGGTTCATCAGGCAGTGGTCGGGGCCGAGGGGGTCGACGACCAGTCCCGGGTCGGTGACGGAGACGGTGTCCGGGGTGCCCGTGGTGGCGACGGGGGTGCCCGCGTCGTTGCGCCAGGTGCGGCCGCGGTCGGTGGAGTACACGTAGCCCGTGTCGTGGTTGGTGATGCCGCCGCTGCCGCACATCACGGCGGCGTTCTGCTCGCGCCAGGTGAAGAAGGAGTGCAGCCGGCCGCCGGCGTCGTAGTCGATGCCGTGCAGGTACATGTTGCGGGCCGTGCTGGAGCCGTGCGAGCTGGTGTAGGTGCCGGTGGAGCCCGACCACTCCCCCAGTGCCGTCCAGGACGAACCGTCGTACTCCGCCAGGGCGTTGCGGCCGTCGCCGGAGATGCCGGCCCGGTAGCTGAGCTGGAGCCTGCCCTCCGGGGTGGAGACGAACTGCGGGTAGGTGAACTGCGAGGTGAGCGCGAGGCCGTCGAGGGAGGTCTGGACGGGGCCGAAGACGGACGGGCTCCACGGTGTGGACGCCGGGTCGTCGAGGAGGCCGGCGACGGACTTCACGTAGAAGAAGCCGTCGCTGTGGGAGTCCATGTCGAGGTGCAGGCGGCCGTCCAGCCGGGAGACGCCCATGGAGATGACGTTGTGCGAGTCGCTCGCCTTGAGGACGTGCGCGAGGGTGACCGCCGACCAGGTGCCGCCGCCGGCGGCCCGGCGGGCGACGACCGCGTTGCCGGTGGCGGTGTACCAGGCGGCGTACTGGTGGCCCTTGTACGTCAGCAGCCCGTTCTTCTGGAACGAGTTGTTGTTGACCAGGCCGTCGTAGGAGACGAAGTAGACGGCCCGGGAGTCGAGCAGGGTCGTGCTCCTCCTTCTGACCGAGGGACCGGGGCCGGCGGCCCGTGCGATGCCCGGCGTCGCCACGGCGGCCAGTACGGCCGAGGCGAGCACGGTGCGGCATTTCATGAGCGGCTCCGGGGAAGGGGGTGTCAGGCGAGGTGGAAGACCTCGGTGAGCGGCTTCATGGCCTCGTCGGGGCGGGATCCGTCGAGGGACTCGAAGAAGGGGGTCATCTCGGCCTGCCAGCGGGCGTTGACCTCGGTGGCCTCCATGCCGGCCAGGGCGGCACCGAAGTCCTCGGTCTCCAGGTAGCCGACGAGCAGGCCGTCGTCGCGCAGGAAGAGGGAGTAGTTGTGCCAGCCGGTGGCGGAGAGCGCCTCGCGCATCTCCGGCCACACGGCGGCGTGGCGTTCGCGGTACTCGGTGATCCGGTCCTCGCGGACCGTGAGCAGGAAACAGACGCGCTGCATGAAGTACCGCCCCCGGGTCAGAAGTCGAAGTCGTCGATGTTCTTGGCGTTGAACACGGTCGGCTTGCCGAGGTTGATCACGCCGGCCTTGCCGATGGTGTACGTCGTGCCGCCGGCCTTGAACGTCTCGCCCTCCTTGCCGGTGATCTGTCCCGACGCCAGCGCCACGGCGGTCCGCGCGGCCAGGTCGCCGAGCTTCGCCGGGTCCCACAGCTCGAAGGCGTCGACGGTGCCGTTCTTGACGTACTTGCGCATGTCGTTCGGGGTGCCGAGGCCGGTCAGCCTGACCTTGCCCTTGTACTTGGAGCCGGACAGGTACTGGGCGGCCGCCTTGATGCCGACGGTGGTCGGGGAGATGATCCCCTTCAGGTCCGGGTACTGCTGGAGCAGGCCCTGGGTCTGCTGGAAGGACTGCTGGGCGTCGTCGTTGCCGTAGGCGACCTTGACCAGCTTGACGTTCTTGTACTTCGGGTCCGCCAGCTCCTTCTTCATGTAGTCGATCCAGGTGTTCTGGTTGGTCGCGGTCTGCGCGGCCGACAGGATCGCGATCTGGCCCTTGTAGCCGATCTGCTGCGCGAGCAGCTGCACCTCGGTACGGCCCAGGTCCTCGGCGCTTGCCTGCGAGACGAAGGCGTTGCGGCAGTCGGCGGTGGTGTCGGAGTCGTAGGTGACGACCTTGATGCCGTTCTTCATGGCTTGCTTCAGCGCGGTGCACAGGGCGCCGGGGTCCTGCGCGGAGACGGCCATCGCGTCGACCTGCTGCTGGGTGAGCGTGTTGACGTAGGAGACCTGGCCGGAGGTGTCGGTGGCGCTGGACGGGCCGACCTCCTTGTACTTCGAGCCGAGGCCGGCGAGGGCCTGCTCGCCGCCTTTGTCGGCGGAGGTGAAATAGGGGTTGTTGACCTGCTTGGGCAGGAAGCCGACGGTCAGGCCCTTCTTGGTGGCCGCGTTCGGGTCGGCCTTGCCGGCCGCCGCGCCCGAGCCGCCGTCGCTCTTCACGTCGTTCTTGGTGGTGCCGCCGCAGGCGGTCAGGGCGAGTGCGAGGGAGGTGGCGGCGGCGAGGGCCGCGCAGGCACGGCGGATCGACGACTTGCGCATGGCGAGGTTTCCTTTACGGGGGTGGGCGGAGGAACGGGTCATGCCACAGGCGTGGGGGGAGCCTCGGGCACCGGCGCCGAGGCGGCTCTGCGGCCGGCCCTGGCGACGGAGACCTGCCGTGCGACCCGGGGGCCGAGCACGGAGACGACGAGCAGCACGCCGGTGACCACGATCTGGGACTGCGCGGAGACGTTCAGCAGGCTCATCACGTTCTGCAGCGCCCCCAGCAGGAACACACCGGCGATGGCACCGCCGAGCGTGCCCTTGCCGCCGTCGAAGTCGATGCCGCCGAGCAACACGGCCGCGACGACGGACAGTTCGAGGCCGGTGGCGTTGTCGTAGCGGGCGCTGGCGTAGTGCAGGGCCCAGAAGACGCCGGTGAGGGAGGCCATGAAGCCGGTGACTGCGAACAGCAGCAGCTTGGCCCGCTTGACCCGGATCCCGGCGAACCGCGCGGCCTCCTCACTGGCGCCGATCGCGAACAGCGAGCGTCCGAAGGGGGTGGCGTGCAGGACGACGACGGCGACGGCGAGCAGCACCAGGAAGGGCGGGAAGGCCTGCGGGAGGAAGGAGTTCCCGATCCGTCCGGCCGCGAAGTCGAGGTACTGGGTGGGGAAGTCGGTGACCGCGTCGGAGCCGAGGACGATCTGGGCGATGCCCCGGTAGGCGGCGAGGGTGCCGATGGTGACGGCGAGCGACGGCAGTCCGAGCCGGGTCACCAGCAGGCCGTTGACCAGCCCGCACACCACCCCGAGCAGCAGGCACAGCGGGATGATCGTCTCGATGGCCATGCCCTCGTTCCACAGCCTGCCCATGACCGCGCCGGACAGACCGGCCGTGGAGGCCACCGACAGGTCGATCTCGCCGGAGACGACCAGCAGGGTCATCGGCAGCGCGATCAGTGCGATGGGCAGGGTGTTGCCGATCAGGAACGACAGGTTGAGGGCGTTGCCGAAGCCGTCGACGAAGCAGAAGGACAGCAGGAGCAGGACGATCAGCAGGGCGCCGACGACCGTGTCCCAGCGGACGGCACGGGTCAGGGACTCAGGCACGAGCCTCCCCCTTCTGTACGGCGGACTTCGCGGAGGCCGGGTTCTCCTTCAGGGCGGCCGCCACCCGCAGCGCGACGATCCGGTCGACGGCGATGGCGAGCAGGAGCAGCACGCCGTTGATGGCGAGGACCCACACGGAGCTGACGCCGAGTGCGGGCAGCACGCTGTTGACGGAGGTCAGCAGCAGGGCGCCGAGCGCGGCGCCGTACACGCTGCCCGAGCCGCCGGTGAAGACGACACCGCCGACGACGACCGCGCTGACGACGGTGAGTTCGTAACCGTTGCCGGTGCCGGAGTCGACGTTGCCGAACCGGGCCAGGTACATGGCCCCGGCGAGGCCCGTGAGGGCGCCGCAGAAGGTGTAGGCGAGCAGGATGCGCCTGCGGACCGGGATGCCGGCGAGACGGGCGGCCTCCGGGTTGGAGCCGAGGGCGTACAGCTCGCGGCCGCTGCCGAAGTGCTTGAGGTAGTACGCGGTGGCGACCAGCACGGCGAGGGCGATGAGCGCCAGGTACGGCACGGCGGACAGTCCGCCGGAGCCGAAGTCGACGAAGCCCGGGGGGAGGTCGGCCGCGGTGATCTGGCGGGAGCCGACCCAGATGGAGTCGATGCCGCGGATGATGTAGAGCGTGCCCAGGGTGACCACCAGCGCGGGCACCTGGCCGAGGCTGACCAGCAAGCCGTTGACCAGGCCGAAGCCGATGCCGAGCAGCACCGCGAGGACGATCGCGACGACCGGGTCGCCGCCGCCGTGCAGACAGGTGCCGGCGGCGAAGGCGCTGATGCCGAGGGTGGAGCCGACGGACAGGTCGACGTTGCGGGTGATGACCACCAGCGACTGGCCGGTGGCGACCAGGACCAGGATGGTCGCGTTCAGCAGCAGGTCCTTGATGCCCTGCTCGGACAGGAACTGGCTGTTGCCCGCCTGCGTGACCACGATCATCACCAGGAAGACGGCCAGGATGGCGAGTTCACGCATCCTGAAGACGCGGTCGACCAGACGGGTGCCGCCGGAGCGGGGCGCCTCGGCGACGGGGGTGGGGTTGGGGCTGGTCACCGTCATGCGACGGCCCTCCTGATGGCTGCGGCCATGGTCGTCGTCCCCGTTCCTGCGTCCCGCGCAACCGCCCACGGGCGGCTGCGCTGCGCGCAGGCCGTTTCGATGCGTGCGTCGCTCACGCGGCCCTCCCGGTGGCTGCGGCCATCACGGCTTCCTCGGTGGCGTCGGAACGGGGGATCTCTGCGGTGAGCCGGCCCTCGTGCATCACCAGCACCCGGTCGGCCATGCCGAGGATCTCCGGCAGGTCCGAGGAGATCATCAGCACCGCCACCCCCTCGGCGGCGAGCTGGGACAGCAGCCGGTGCACCTCCGCCTTGGTGCCGACGTCGATGCCGCGGGTGGGCTCGTCGACTATCAGCACCTTGGGGGCGGTGGCCAGCCACTTGGCGAGGACCACCTTCTGCTGGTTGCCGCCGGAGAGCGTGGAGACGGCGTCGGCGATCCGGGCGTACTTCACCTGGAGCTTCACCGCCCAGTCCAGCGACCGGCTGCGCTCGGCACCCCGGTCCACGAGCCCTGCCCGCACGGTCGTCCGCAGCCCGGTCAGGCCGATGTTCCGCTCGATGGACATGTCCATCACCAGGCCCTGGGCGCGCCGGTCCTCGGGGACGAGGGCGAGCCCGGCGGCCATCGCGGTGGACGGCGCGCCCTTGGTCAGCTTCCGGCCGCAGACCTCGACCTCCCCGGCGTCCCAGCGGTCGACGCCGAACACCGCGCGGGCCACCTCGGTACGGCCGGCGCCCACCAGCCCCGCGAGACCGACGATCTCGCCGCGCCGCACCTCGAAGGAGACATCCGTGAACACGCCCTCGCGGGTCAGCCGACGGACGCTCAGGGCCACCTCGCCCGGCGCCACCTGCTGCTTGGGGTAGAGCTCGTCGAGGTCGCGGCCGACCATCCGGCGGACCAGGTCGTCCTCGGTCATGCCGGCCAGCGGCTCACTCGCGATCCAGGCGCCGTCGCGCAGGGTGGTCACCTTCTGGCAGATCTCGAAGATCTCCTCCAGCCGGTGGGAGATGAACAGCACCGCCGCGCCCTGTTCGCGCAGGGTGCGCACGACGCCGAAGAGGCGGGCGACCTCGCTGCCGGTGAGGGCCGCGGTGGGCTCGTCCATGATCAGGACCCGGGCGTCGAAGGACAGCGCCTTGGCGATCTCGACGATCTGCTGGTCGGCGATGGACAGACCGCGCGCGGGGCGGTCGGGGTCGAGGCCGACGCCGAGGCGCTTCATCAGGGCGGCGGTGGCCTCGCGGGTGGCCTTGTGGTCGATACGGCCGAGTGCCCGCCTCGGCCGGCGGCCCATGAAGATGTTCTCGGCGATCGACAGGTCGGGGAAGAGCATGGGCTCCTGGTAGATCACGGCGATCCCGGCGTCGCGGGCGTCTCCGGGCCCGTGGAACTGGACGGGCTCACCGTCGAGCAGCACCTGGCCGGCATCCGGACGGTGCACCCCGGCAAGCGTCTTGATCAGGGTCGACTTGCCCGCGCCGTTCTCCCCGGCGAGGGCGTGGACCTCACCGGCGAACAGCTCGAGGGAGACGCCCCGCAGGGCGCGAACGGCACCGAAGGACTTGGCGACGTCCCTCAGCGCCAGCACCGGGGCCGGTCCCGTGTCGGACGGGTGGGTCATGGGTGGCTCCTCGACGACGCCGGCGCGGCGAAGTCGGAGAGCCGTCGCAGCGTCGTGAAAGGTTTCAACTGGATGGCGGGGACGTTAGGCATGGCAGACATGTCACGTCAATGGCTGTCGCTCGAAAAAATTTCAATAGCCGAAGGTCACCCGGAGGTCACGGAGAACGCGCCTGGACAAAGGGCTTGACACGCCTTCGGTGGGCTCATAGCTTCCCGTGCTGAATCGTTTCATACAAAGCCTTTCCGGCCGATGCCACAGGAGCCCGAAGTGACCGACCTCGCCGCGGTGAAGGCCGCGCTGAAGACCCAGGCCGTCGAGACGCCGTCGTGGGCGTACGGGAACTCGGGGACGCGCTTCAAGGTGTTCGCGCAAGCGGGCGTTCCCCGCACACCGTGGGAGAAGGTCCAGGACGCGGCCCAGGTGCACGCGTTCACCGGTGTCGCGCCGACCGTGGCCCTGCACATCCCCTGGGACAGGGTCGAGGACTATGCCGCGCTGGCCGGGTTCGCCGAGGAGCGGGGGGTCAGGCTCGGGGCGATCAACTCCAACACCTTCCAGGACGACGACTACAAGCTGGGCAGCATCTGCCATCCGGACCCGGCGGTGCGGCGCAAGGCCGTCGATCATCTGCTGGAGTGCGTCGACATCATGGACGCGACGGGCTCCGTCGATCTGAAGCTGTGGTTCGCGGACGGTACGAACTATCCCGGGCAGGATGATGTGCGGGCGCGGCAGGACCGGTTGGCGGAAGGGCTGGCCGCGGTGTACGAGCGGCTCGGGGACGGGCAGCGGATGCTGCTGGAGTACAAGTTCTTCGAGCCGGCCTTCTACACCACCGATGTGCCGGACTGGGGGACCGCCTACGCGCATTGCCTGAAGCTGGGTCCGAAGGCGCAGGTCGTGGTCGACACCGGGCATCATGCGCCGGGGACCAACATCGAGTTCATCGTGGCCACTCTGCTGCGGGAGGGGAAGCTGGGGGGCTTCGACTTCAACTCCCGGTTCTACGCCGACGACGACCTGATGGTCGGCGCGGCCGATCCCTTCCAGCTGTTCCGGATCATGTACGAGGTCGTGCGGGGCGGTGGCCTCGGGCCGGACGTCGCGTTCATGCTCGATCAGTGCCACAACATCGAGGCGAAGATCCCGGCGATCATCCGGTCCGTGATGAACGTGCAGGAGGCCACGGCGAAGGCGCTGCTCGTCGACCGGGAGGCTCTTGCCGAGGCTCAGCGGTCCGGGGACGTGCTGGGCGCCAACGCCGTGCTGATGGACGCGTACAACACGGATGTGCGGCCGTTGCTTCGTGACGTGCGTGAGGAGATGGGGCTGGATGTCGACCCCCTTGCCGCGTACCGCCGGTCGGGGTGGGCCGAGAAGATCGTCGCCGAACGCGTTGGCGGGGAGCAGGCCGGTTGGGGGGCGTAAGCGTCTGCCCTGTTCTGTTTCGTCGCGGGCTCAGGGGCCGTCGTTGCCTGTCGCGCAGTTCCCCGCGCCCCTCAGGGAATCCGCTCACCCTCCTTCGAGAAGTAAGGAATGTCCATGTCCACCACCCGTCCCGAAGCCGCCGCCCTGCTCGCGCGATCCCATCGACTCGGCGCCGATCCCCGTAACACCAACTACGCCGGCGGCAACGCGTCCGCCAAGGGCACCGGCACCGATCCCGTCACGGGCGGAGACGTCGAGCTGATGTGGGTCAAGGGATCGGGCGGGGATCTCGGGACGCTCACCGAAGCAGGGCTCGCCGTGTTGCGGCTGGACCGGCTGCGGGCGCTCGTGGACGTGTACCCGGGGGTCGAGCGCGAGGACGAGATGGTCGCCGCGTTCGACTACTGCCTGCACGGCAAGGGAGGGGCCGCACCCTCCATCGACACCGCGATGCACGGGCTGGTCGACGCCGCCCACGTCGATCATCTGCACCCGGACTCCGGGATCGCGCTCGCCTGCGCGGCCGACGGGGAGAAGCTGACCGCCGAGTGCTTCGGCGACTCGGTGGCATGGGTGCCGTGGCGGCGGCCGGGGTTCCAGCTGGGGCTGGACATCGCGGCGATCAAGGAGGCCAACCCGCAGGCCATCGGCGTGGTGCTGGGCGGGCACGGGATCACCGCGTGGGGAGACACCGCCGAGGAGTGCGAGCGCAACTCGCTGCACATCATCCGCACCGCGGAGGCGTTCCTGGCGGAGCGCGGCAGGGCCGAGCCCTTCGGGCCCGTGATCGAGGGGTACGCGGCCCTCCCCGAGGCCGAGCGCCGGGAGCGGGCCGCCGCGCTCGCGCCGTACGTCCGGGCGCTCGCCTCCCAGGACAGGGCGCAGGTCGGGCACTTCGACGACGGTGACGCCGTACTGGACTTCCTCGCCCGGGCCGGGCATCCCCGGCTGGCCGCTTTGGGCACCTCCTGCCCCGACCACTTCCTGCGCACGAAGGTACGGCCGCTGGTACTGGACCTGCCGCCCACCGCGCCGCTGGAGGAGGCCGTGGCCCGGCTGAAGGGACTTCATGCCGAGTACCGGGAGGAGTACGCCGCCTACTACCAGCGGCACGCCCTGCCCGACTCCCCCGCCATGCGCGGCGCCGACCCGGCCATCGTGCTCGTCCCCGGCGTGGGCATGTTCAGCTTCGGCAAGGACAAGCAGACCGCTCGCGTGGCCGGCGAGTTCTACGTCAACGCCATCCATGTGATGCGCGGCGCGGAGGCGGTGTCGTCGTATGCGCCGATCGAGGAGTCGGAGAAGTTCCGCATCGAGTACTGGGCGCTGGAGGAGGCCAAGCTCCGGCGGATGCCGAAGCCGAAGCCGCTGGCGACCCGGGTGGCGCTGGTGACCGGTGCGGGCAGCGGGATCGGGAAGGCCATCGCGCACCGGCTGGCGGCCGAGGGCGCGTGTGTCGTCGTCGCCGATCTGAACGGCGAGAGCGCCCGGGCCGTGGCCGAGGAACTGGGCGGCCCGGACAGGGCGGTCGCCGTCACCGTCGACGTCACGTCCGAGGAACAGATCGCGGACGCCTTCAAGGCGGCGGTGCTCGCCTTCGGCGGAGTCGACCTGGTCGTCAACAACGCCGGGATCTCCATCTCCAAACCGCTGCTGGAGACCTCGGCACGCGACTGGGACCTCCAGCACGACATCATGGCCCGCGGTTCCTTCCTCGTCTCGCGGGAGGCGGCGCGGGTGATGATCGCGCAGGGGCTGGGCGGTGACATCGTCTACATCGCCTCCAAGAACGCGGTCTTCGCCGGGCCGAACAACATCGCCTACTCCGCGGCCAAGGCCGACCAGGCCCACCAGGTGCGGCTGCTGGCAGCCGAGTTGGGCGAGCACGGCATCCGGGTCAACGGGGTCAACCCGGACGGCGTGGTGCGCGGTTCCGGGATCTTCGCGGGCGGCTGGGGCGCCCGGCGGGCCGCGGTGTACGGGGTGCCGGAGGAGAAGCTGGGCGAGTTCTACGCCCAGCGGACCCTCCTGAAGCGCGAGGTGCTGCCCGAGCACGTGGCGAACGCCGTGTTCGCGCTCACCGGCGGCGACCTGACCCACACCACCGGGCTGCACATCCCGGTCGACGCGGGTGTGGCGGCCGCGTTCCTGCGATGAGCGCCGGTGTGAGGTCGTACGCCGCGGTCGACCTGGGCGCCTCCAGCGGGCGGGTGATGGTCGGCCGGGTCAGCCCGGACTCGCTGGAGCTGAGCGAGGCACACCGGTTCGCCAACCGGCCGGTGCGCCTCGCGGAGGGGCTGCGCTGGGACATGCTCGCGCTGTACGGCGGGGTCCTGGACGGGCTCCGGGCGGCGGGCCGGGTGGACTCCGTCGGCATCGACAGCTGGGCCGTGGACTACGGCCTGCTGGACGCCGACGGGGCCCTGCTGGGCAACCCGGTGCACTATCGCGACGCCCGCACGGCAGGGGTCGCGGAGAAGGTGTGGGCGACCGTGCCGGCCGGGGAGCTGTACGCGGCGACGGGCATCCAGTACGCGCCGTTCAACACCCTGTACCAGCTCGCGGCCGCCCGCTCCACCGCTCAACTCGCCTATGCGGAGCGGCTGTTGCTGATCTCGGACCTGGTGTCGTACTGGCTGACCGGCGAGCAGGGCACCGAGCTGACCAACGCCTCCACGACCCAGCTCGTCGATCCCCGGACGCGGACGTGGTCGTACGACGTCGCCGAGCGGCTCGGTATCGACCTCGGGCTGTTCGCGCCGCTGCGGCAGCCCGGCGATCCGGCCGGACTGCTGCGGCCTGAGGTGCTGGAGGAGACCGGCCTGACCGGCCCGGTGCCGGTGACGGCCGTCGGCTCGCACGACACCGCCTCCGCGGTGGCCGCCGTCCCGGCGACCGGCACGTCCTTCGCCTACATCTGCACCGGCACCTGGTCCCTGGCGGGGCTGGAGCTGACCGCTCCGGTGCTCACCGAGGAGAGCCGGGCCGCCAACTTCACCAACGAGCTGGGGCTCGACGGCACGGTCCGCTATCTGCGCAACATCATGGGGCTGTGGCTGCTCCAGGAGTGCCAACGCGCCTGGGACGGACCGGACCTGGGGCTGCTGTTGCGTGAGGCCGGTACCGTGCCGGCGCTGCGCTCGGTGGTGGACGCCGGGGACGCGGCGTTCCTGGCGCCGGGGCGGATGCCGGAGCGGATCGCCGAGGCGTGCCGGGCGTCCGGGCAGCCGGTGCCGGCGACGCGGGGCGAGGTCACCCGGTGCATCCTGGACTCGCTGGCCCTCGCCCACCGGCGGGCCGTCGAGGACGCCCAGCGGCTGGCCGACCACCCGGTGGACGTGGTGTACGTCGTCGGCGGCGGAACCCGTAACGCGCTGCTGTGCCAGCTGACCGCCGACGCCTGCGGGCTGCCCGTGGTGGCCGGTGCGACGGAGGCGGCGGCCCTGGGCAACGTCCTGGTCCAGGCCCGCGCCCACGGGCTGGTCGGCGACCTGGCCGCGATGCGCGGGCTGCTCACCCGTACGCAGCCGCTGACCCGGTACACGCCCCGCGGCGACCGTGCGCGCTGGCGGGAGGCAGAGGCAAGGCTCGCCACACGGTGAGCGGCGGTCTCCCTTCGCCGGTATTCGCCTACTACCCTGCACTCGTCCGATGACCGATCCCGAGGAGCCGCGATGCGTGTCGCCCTGTTCCTGACCTGTGTCAACGACACGCTCTATCCGGACACCGGCCGTGCCATGGTGAAACTCCTGACCAGACTGGGTGTCGACGTCGACTTCCCGATGGGCCAGAGCTGCTGCGGGCAGGCGCACTACAACACCGGTTACCGCCACGAGGCGGAGCCCCTGGCCCGGCACTTCTCCGATGTCTTCCGCGAGTACGACGCGATCGTCACTCCCTCCGGATCCTGCGGGGCGATGGTGCGGGAGCTGTATCCGCGGATGGGCGAGCGGGCGCGTGCCGAGGGGCGAGGGGACTCGCTGACGCGGACGCTGGCGCCGGTGGTGGCCAGGACGTACGAGTTGACGGAGTTCTTGGTGGACGTGCTGGGCGTGACGGACGTCGGCGCCTCCTACCCGCACACGGTCACCTATCACCCCACCTGCCACGGCCTGCGCTCGCTCGGACTCGGCGACCGGCCGCGCCGGCTCCTGCAGGCCGTCAAGGGGCTGGAGCTGGTCGAGCTGCCCGGTGCCGAGGAGTGCTGCGGTTTCGGGGGCACCTTCGCGTTGAAGAACGCGGAGGTCTCGGCGGCCATGGGCACGGACAAGGTGCGCAACGCCGAGTCGACGGGCGCGGAGGTGCTGTGCGCGGCCGACAACTCGTGTCTGATGCACATCGGCGGCACGATGAGCCGGCTGCGGACGGGCATGCGGCCGGTGCACATCGCGGAGATCCTGGCGAGCACGGAGGAGGAACCGGCGGCATGAGCGGAACGTTCGTCGGCATGCCGGCCTTTCCGAAGGCGGCTCACGACGCCCTGGCCGACGCGAACCTGCGGCGCAATCTGCGGCACGCCACGCACACCATCCGCGCCAAACGGGCCCGCGCGGTGGCCGAGTTGGACGACTGGGCGGCGCTGCGCGAGGCGGGCCGCCGGATCAAGGACCACACGCTGCGCCATCTCGACCGCTATCTGGTGCAGTTGGAGGAGTCGGTCACGGCGGCGGGCGGTACGGTCCACTGGGCCGCGGACGCCGAGGAGGCGAACCGGATCGTCGCCGGGCTGGTGAAGGCGACCGGCGAGTCGGAGGTCGTCAAGGTCAAGTCGATGGCCACGCAGGAGACCGGGCTCAACGAGGCCCTTCTCGAGGAGGGCATCCACGCCTACGAGACCGATCTCGCCGAGCTCATCGTGCAGTTGGGCAAGGACCGGCCCTCGCACATCCTCGTGCCCGCCATCCACCGCAACCGGGGTGAGATCCGGGACATCTTCCGCTCGGAGATGGGCGAGTGGGGCCGGCCCGCTCCCGAGGGTCTGACCGACGCCCCCGCCGAACTCGCCGAGGCCGCCAGGCTGCATCTGCGGGAGAAGTTCCTGCGCGCCAAGGTCGGCATCTCGGGCGCCAACTTCATGGTCGCCGAGACCGGCACGCTCGTCGTCGTCGAGTCCGAGGGCAACGGCCGGATGTGCCTGACGCTCCCCGAGACGCTGATCTCGGTCGTGGGCATCGAGAAGATCGTGCCCACCTGGCGGGACCTGGAGGTCTTCCTGCAGACCCTCCCCCGCTCCTCCACCGCCGAGCGCATGAACCCGTACACGAGCATGTGGACCGGCACCACGGACGGCGACGGGCCCCGGGCCTTCCACCTGGTGCTGCTCGACAACGGCCGCACCGACGCCCTCGCCGACCAGGTCGGCCGCCAGGCCCTGCGCTGCATCCGCTGCTCGGCCTGCCTGAATGTGTGCCCGGTGTACGAGCGGGCCGGCGGCCACGCCTACGGCTCGGTCTATCCGGGCCCGATCGGCGCGATCCTCAGCCCCCAGCTCCGGGGCACGGCGAGCGAGATCGACGCCTCACTGCCGTACGCGTCGAGTCTGTGCGGCGCCTGCTACGAGGTGTGCCCGGTCGCCATCGACATTCCCGAGGTGCTGGTGCATCTGCGGGAGCGGGTCGTGGAGGGCGGTCCGGCGGTCCGGCAGGGCAACAAGGTGATACTGAGACCGGCCAAGGGACACGCGGCCGAGCGGGCGGCCATGCGCGCGGCACGCTGGGCGTTCACCCACCCCGCCGCCCTGCGCTCGGGCCAGCGGCTCGTCTCCCGCACCCGCCGGCTGCACCCCCGTACCCTGCCGGGCCCGGGCAAGGCCTGGAGCGGCACCCGGGACCTGCCGGCCGTGCCCGCGGAACCCTTCCGGGACTGGTGGCAGCGCACGCGCGGTGGAAGGGACGGCGCCAAGTGAGCAGCAGGGAACGGATCCTGGGCCGGGTGCGGCGCGCGCTCGCCGATGTGACGCCGGACGAGCGGCCGTACGAGGAGGCCGTGCCCCGCGACTACCTGCGCGAGCACGGGGCCGGCACGGCCGGGCAGACGGTGGAGCTGCTGGCCGGGAACCTGGCGGACTACCGGGCGATCGTGCACCGCAGCGACGCCGAGGAGCTGCCGGATCTCGTCATGCGGCTGCTGAACGAGCACGGCTCCCGGGAGGTGCTGGTGCCTCCCGGGCTGCCGCCGGAGTGGCTGTCCGCCGCGGACCCGGTGCGGATCCACGACCGGGCGGTGAGCACGCCGCAGCGACTGGACCAGGTGGAGAGCGTGGTGACGGGCTGTGCCGTGGCGATCGCCGAGACGGGCACGATCGTCCTGGACGGCTCCCCCGACCAGGGCCGGCGCCGTATCTCGCTCGTCCCGGACCACCACATCTGTGTCGTCCGGGTACCGGACCAGGTGGTCCGCTCGGTCCCGCAGGCCCTCGAACGCCTCGACCCGGCCCGCCCGTTGACCTGGATCTCCGGCCCGTCGGCGACCAGCGACATCGAGCTGGACCGGGTGGAGGGCGTGCACGGTCCGCGCAAGCTGGAAGTCATCCTGCTCAGCTGACGGACCGGTCACCCGAATGGGTCCGGCCTGCGCCACCCGGCGGACGCCGCCACCGCGCGCCGCGCGCGGCCCCGTTAGCGTGCGGACATGATCCGGTTCGAGCAGGTCACCAAGCGGTATCCGGACGGCACGACGGCGGTGGACGGCCTCTCCTTCGAGGTGGCCGAGGGAGAGCTCGTCACGCTCGTCGGCCCGTCGGGCTGTGGCAAGACGACGACCATGATGATGGTCAACCGGCTGATCGAGCCGACCTCCGGCCGGATCTTCGTCGACGGGGAGGACATCGCCGGCGTCGACCCGGTGCGGCTGCGCCGCCGCATCGGGTACGTCATCCAGCAGGTCGGCCTCTTCCCGCATCGCACCGTCCTGGACAACACCGCCACGGTGCCCGCGCTGCTCGGCTGGAAGCGGGCGACGGCGCGGGCGCGGGCCGCCGAGCTGCTGGACCTGGTGGGGCTCGACCCGAAGACGTACGGGCCGCGCTATCCGGAGCAGCTGTCCGGCGGGCAGCGGCAGCGGGTCGGGGTGGCGCGGGCGCTCGCGGCCGACCCGCCGGTGCTGCTGATGGACGAGCCGTTCGGCGCGGTCGACCCGGTGGTGCGCGAGCAGCTGCAGGACGAGTTCCTGCGGATGCAGGCCGCGGTGCGCAAGACCGTGCTGCTGGTCACGCACGACATCGAGGAGGCGGTGCGGCTCGGTGACCGGATCGCCGTGTACGGGCAGGGCCGGATCGAGCAGTTCGACACGCCCGGCGCGGTGCTCGGGGCGCCCGCGACCCCCTACGTCGCCTCCTTCGTGGGCGCCGACCGGGGGCTGAAGCGGCTGTCGGTCACCGCGATCGAGCCGGACGACCTGTCGCAGCCGCCCGTGGCCCGCCTCGACGAGCCGGCCGAGCGTGCCGTCGAGCGGCTGCGGGCCGAGGGCGCCCGGTGGGCCGTCGTCCTCGACGCGCACGGCGATCTGCACGGCTGGGCGGGCATCGAGGAGCTGGCGGCGGGCGGCACGGTCGGGGAGCTGGCGCACCGGATGACCGCGTGGGTGCCGGTGGGCGCGCCGCTGAAGCAGGCGTTCGGCATGATGCTCCAGTACGACGCCGGGTGGGTCGCGGTACTGGACGGCGCGCGCTTCCTCGGCGTGCTCACCCCGGCGAAGCTGCACGAGGCGCTGCGCCGCTCGGTGGACGCGGATGCGCGGGGCGTGGCGCGGGGGCAGGTGTCGTTCGACTCGGTGGCGGATGCGTGAGACACCTGCCGGGCCTCACTTCAGCAGGCCCTTGTCCTTCAGATAGGCGCGGGCCACGTCGGCGGGCAGCCTGCGCCAGCTGTCCACCTGCTGGTTCATGTCGGCCAAATCGCGTGTGCCGAGGACGTCGTTGAGCTTGCCCAGCGCCTCGGCCACGCCCGCGCTGCCGGCCCGGGAGCGGTTGACCACCGGGACCACGTAGTCGGCGTTCTGCAGGTGTCTGTCGTCGGTGAGCAGGACCAGGCCGAAGGAGTCGAGGGTGGCGTCCGTGGTGGTGGTCAGCACCAGCTGGTCCCGGCCCTCCTGCACGGCCCGTTTGGCCTGTGTGGTGCCGACTCCCTTGGGGTCGACGCCGGTGATGTCGATGCCGTACACCTTCTTCAACCCGGGCGCGCAGTACGGTCGTCGGACGCACTCGTCGCCGGCCGCGATGCGCACCTTCAGTTTCGACGCGCCGAGGTCGCCGAGGGTCCTGAGGCCATGCCGGCGGGCGTAGTCCGCGCGTACCGCGAAGGCGTTCTGGTCGACGGCGCGACCGGGCGGGAGGACGGTGAGGCCGCGGGGTGCGGCGAGCCGGCGCAGGGCGGTCATCGTCTCGCCGAGGTCGGGTGAGCCGACGGGCTCGGCGTTCGCGCCGTGGGTCTTGGCGTTCAGCCAGTCGGCGAAGGTGGCCGCGTACTCGGGCACGACGTCGATCTGGCCGGATTCCAGGGCCGGTTCGTACAGCTCCCGGTTGTTGACGGTGAGCAGGGACGTCCGGTAGCCGGCCTGGTTGAGCAACTGGGCGTAGAGCTGGGCGAGCAGATCGCTCTCGGTGAAGCCGGCCGAGCCGATGGTGAGGTGGTGGCTGTCGCCGGGTGCCGCGGTGACCTGGCCGCGGTTCTCCAGGGAAGGTCCGGTGCCGCAGGCGGTGAGGGAGAGCAGCGTGACGGCGGTGAGCGCTCTTCTCATCGGCCACCCCGCGCCCACCCCGGTGCCAGCCGCTCGGCGATCTCGAAGGCACCCTCGACGACGAGCGCGAACACGGCGACGAGCAGGGCGCCCGCGACCACCTGGGGCGTACTGGCGAGGTTGAAGCCGGCGGTGATGATCCGGCCGAGGCCGCCGCCGCCCGCGAGCGCGGCGATGGTGGCGGTGGCGACGAGCTGGACGGCGGCGATCCGCACCCCGTTCAGGACCATCGGCAGCGCGAGGGGCAGCTCCACCCGCAGCAGCATCTGCCGTCCGGTCATCCCCATGCCCCGGGCCGCCCGTACGACGCCGCGGTCGACCTCGCGCATGCCGACGTAGGCGTTGGTGAGCAGGGGCGGCACGGCGAACAGCACCAGGGCCACCACCGTGGGCCCCTCGCCCCACCGGCCGACCGGGGTGAGCAGCAGCAGGACCAGGACGGCGAACGTGGGCACGGCCCGGCCGACGTTGGAGATGTTGACGGCGAGCGCGCCACCCTTGCCGAGGTGGCCGAGGACCAGGGCGACGGGCAGCGCGATCACACAGCTCAGGAACAGGCAGACGCCGGTGAGCACCAGGTGCTGGAGCAGCCGGTGCCCGACGCCGTCGTCGCCCGACCAGTGCGCGGGGTCGGTGAGCCAGTGCCAGGTCTGGGTGAGCGTGCTCATGCACGGCCCGCCTCGGTCCGGGACGCGTTCTCCGCTCGCGAGACCTCGGGCCGCCCTCGCCCGGCGGGCACCCGTGCGCGGCCCGCCCTGCTCCACGGTGTGATCAGCCACTGCACGCCCAGCAGGAGCAGGTCGGCGCCGACGGCGATCAGCACGCAGAGCACGGACGCGGTGAGCACCTGGGCCTTGAAGTAGGTGTTCATGCCCGCGTAGATGAGGTTGCCGAGCCCGCCGAAACCGACGATCGCGCCGACCGTGACCAGGGAGACCGCCGAGACGGTGGCGATGCGCAGGCCGGCCATCGCGGCGGGCAGGGCGAGGGGCAGTTCCACGGTGAGCAGCAGGCGGACGGGGCCGTAGCCGAGGCCGCGCGCGGCCTGCCGGGTCTCCTCGGGGACGGCGCGCAGGCCCACGAGGATGTTCCGGACGAGCAGGGTCAGCGAGTACAGCACGAGCCCGGCGACGACGAGGGTGGCCGACAGGCCGTACAAGGGCAGGAGCAGGGAGAACATGGCCAGCGACGGGATCGTGTAGAGGACCGTCGTCAGGGCGAGCACCGGCCCGGCCGTCCAGGCCCAGCGGCGGGCCGACACCGCGAGCGGAAGGGCGACGGCCAGGCCGATGAGGACCGACAGGACGGTCAGCTGGAGGTGCTGCTCGACCGCGTCGAGGAGGATCTGGCGGCGGGTGCTCAGATAGGCGCCGCAGATCCATTCGTTGCGCGCGAGGCAGTCGTCCGGGGGCGCGGTCACGGTTTCATTGGACCGGGTGGACGAAGGGGACGGCACGTCGGGCTGGCCCGTACGGGGTGCTCCGCGGCACGGCGGACAGCAGCCGGTGCCCCGGCCCTCTCCGCCGCATCCACGTGACAGCGGCGGTGAACAAGCGCTTAGATAGGAGCTGAGACAGGAGTCCGTACACCACTCCCGACCTGCCGGAGGCCCCGTTGTTCACGTCCGTCGACGACGTCTCCGCCCGCCTCGCCGAGACCGGCTACCTCGCCTCGCCCGCCGTCGCCACGACCGTCTTCCTCGCCGACCGGCTCGGCAAGCCGCTGCTGGTGGAGGGCCCCGCCGGGGTCGGCAAGACCGAGCTGGCCAAGGCCGTCGCCCAGGTGGCCGGGGCCCGGCTGGTCCGGCTGCAGTGCTACGAGGGCGTGGACGAGTCTCGCGCACTGTACGAGTGGAACCACGCCAAGCAGCTGCTGCGGATCAGCGCGGGCCGCGACGAGAGCTGGGACGAGACCCGCACCGACATCTTCAGCGAGGAGTTCCTGCTGCCCCGCCCGCTGCTGACCGCCATCCGCGGTGACGAGCCGACGGTGCTGCTGATCGACGAGACCGACAAGGCCGACGTCGAGATGGAGGGGCTGCTGCTGGAGGTGCTCAGCGACTTCCAGATCACCGTCCCGGAGCTGGGCACGGTCGCCGCGACCCGGCGCCCGTTCGTCGTGCTCACCTCCAACGCCGGTCGGGAGCTGTCCGAGGCGCTGCGCCGGCGCTGTCTGTTCCTGCACATCGGCTTCCCCGAGGAGGAGCTGGAGCGGCGGATCGTACGGCTGAAGGTGCCGGGCCTCGACGCGGCGCTGGCCGAGTCGGTGGTCCGCGTGGTCGGGGCGCTGCGCGCGATGGACCTGCGCAAGGTGCCGTCCGTCGCGGAGACCATCGACTGGGCGCGCACCCTGCTGGCGCTGGGCGCCGACACCCTGGACGAGACGGTCGTACGGGACAGCCTCGGGGTGATCCTCAAGCATCAGGACGACATCCAGAAGGCGGCGGCGAAGCTCGACCTGGACGCGCTGTGACCGCGGTCGCCGAGCGGATCACCGGGCTGGTCGGGGCGCTGCGCGCACACGGCGTGCGGATCGGCACCGGCGAGACGGTGGACGCGGCCCGCGCGATGGAGGCCCTGGGCCTCACGGACCGGGAGCTGCTGCGCGAGGGGCTGGCCGCGACGCTGCTGCACGGCCCCGGACAACGGGCGGTGTTCGACCCGGTCTTCGACCTGTACTTCCCGCGCGGGGTCGGCGGCCCGGACGGAGAGTCCGGGGACCGCGAGGCACTGCGCGACCGGCTGGCTGAGGCCCTGGCGGCCGACGACCGCGCGTTGATGGCCCGGTTGGCGGTGGACGCGGTCGACGCCCTCGGCGGCTACGGCAGTTCACCCGGCTCGGACGGCTGGTCGGCGTACCAGACGCTGGACCGGCTGCGCCCGCAGACCCTGCTGGCCCGGGTACGGACGGACGTCCGGGGCCGGGACGGCAGCGGTTCCGGTTTCGCGGACCGGCTGCTGGACGACGAGATCCGGCGCCGTATCGAGGCGTTCCGGCGGATGGTGGGAGCGGAGGCGCGGCGCAGGGTCGCCGAGCGGCGCGGGCGGGACGAGATCGCCCGGCGCGGTGTCGTACCGACCGCGGACCGGGTGGACTTCCTGTACGCGAACCGGGACCAACTGGCAGAGCTGCGCAGGGCGGTGCAGCCGCTCGCGCGCAAGCTGGCCACCCGGCTCGCCGCGCGCCGCCGCCGGGCCGCACGCGGCACCGTCGACCTGCGCCGCACCCTGCGCTCCTCGCTCTCCACGGGCGGGGTGCCGATGCGGCCGGTGCTGCGCCGACGCCGCCCCGTGCGCCCCGAACTGGTGCTGCTGTGCGACGTGTCCGGCTCGGTGTCCGGCTTCTCCGACTTCACGATGCTGCTGGTGCAGGCACTGCACGACCAGTTCAGCAAGGTCCGCGTGTTCGCCTTCGTCAACCGGCTCGACGAGGTGACCGGCCTGCTCGACCACGGCCGCGCCGACCCCGACGGGCTCGGCGCCCGCATCCACGCCGAGGCCACGCTCACCGGCTGGCACGGCAGCAGCGACTACGGCATGGCACTGGGCGAGTTCGCCGCGCGGTACGGCGGCGCGGTGGGCCCGCGCACGACCGTGTTCGTCCTCGGGGACGCCCGGACGAACATGAGCGACCCGAACCTGGCCGCCGTACGGGAGGTCGCCGGGCGGGCCCGCCGCGTGTACTGGCTGAACCCGGAGCCACGGGACCGGTGGGGCACCGGCGACTCCGCCGCGCCCGCGTACGCCGAGCTGGTCGAGATGCACGAGTGCCGTACGGCCCGTCAGCTCAGCGCGCTGATCGCCCGGCTGCTGCCGGTGTGATCGACTGGTCCCGAACGACCACGACCGGCATCGAAGGACGTACGCGATGAGCCACTCCCCCGTAGCGCTCGGCACCTTCCCCACCCCCGTCGAACCGGCGCCCCGGCTCGCCGCGGCGCTCGGGCTCGGACCCGGGGACCTGTGGATCAAGCGGGACGACCTGACCGGTCTGGGCGGCGGCGGCAACAAGATCCGCAAACTGGAGTGGACGGTGGGCGCGGCGCTCGCCGAGGGCGCGGACACCCTCGTGACCACGGGCGCCCCGCAGAGCAACCACGCCCGGCTGACCGCCGCCGCGGCCGCCCGGCTGGGCCTGTCCGCCGTCCTCGTGCTGCGCGGCGCGCCGGGCGCCTCCCGGTCCGGGAACCTCGCCCTGGACGGGCTGTTCGGGGCGCGGATCGCGTGGGCGGGCGAGGTGGACCAGGCCGGGCTGGACGCCGCGGCGGCCGAGGTGTGCGCGCGGCTGCGGGCGGACGGTGCCCGGCCCGCGCTGATCCCGTTCGGCGGGTCGGGGGTGCCGGGCGCCCGGGGCTATGTGCGCTGCGGCGAGGAGCTGGACGAGCAGGTGCCCCAGCTGCGCACGGTGGTGGTCCCGCTCGGTTCGGGCGGCACCATGGCCGGCCTGGTCGCGGCCCTGGGCACCGGTTCGGTGCTCGGCGTCGACGTGGGCGCGCTGGCCGACCCGGCCACGGCCGTCGCCGAGTTCGCGGCACCGCTCTCGACCGAGGAGATCACCCCGGAGGGGCTGCGGGTGCGCCGGGACCAGGTGGGCAGCGGGTACGCGACGCTGACCGAGCCGGTGACACGGGCGCTCCGGCTCGCCGCCCGCACCGAGGGCCTGGTCCTCGACCCCATTTACACGGGCCGGGCCCTGGCCGGACTCCGGGCGGCCGTCCGCGACGGAGACGTCCGGCCGGGCGAGAAGACGGTGTTCGTCCACACCGGCGGCCTGCCCGGCCTGTTCGGCCACCCGGACGCGGTCGCCTTCGCGGAGGAGGGGGCGACGGTTTTCGACGGGTGACGGCGGAGGACGGTGACCGCGCTTCAAGGGGCCGTGGCGGGGCTGGTGGCGGGGCTGGTGGCGGCGCCCGGAGGGCTGACCGCGCGTGGCGCCGGCGACCGCGCGTCGAGGACTGACGGGGCATAGGGGGCTGACGGACCGAGTACGACTCCGGCCGCTGACACGCCGACCGGGCCGCACGGTGTGCGACCCGCTCCTGCGGAAAATTGGCCGGTCGTCACCTGCAACCTCGGCCGGGGTCGGACGTCTGTCGGGGTGGAGGCCTCCACTTCGACCACAAGTCCGACCCCGAACGACCGAAGGAACCCATGTCCGCACACCGTGCATCCAGGCCCAGCCGTGCCCGCAGGCTGAAGGCCGCCCTGGGGGTTTCCGCCGTAGGCGCGGCCCTGGCCGTCGCCGGCACCATGACCGCCCAGGCGGCCCAGGACGGCAGCCACGCGACCCCGTCCCCGGTGCCGTCGCCGGTCCGCACCGCCACGCCGTCCCCCGTGCCCTCGCCGGTCCACACCGCCACTCCGTCGCCGGTACCGTCACCGATCCGTACGGTGACTCCGACGCCCGCACCGGCCACACCCACCCCCGTGCCCGCACCCACGGACGCCGCCCCCAGCCCCGTACCCTCGCCTCCCGCCCGAGCCACCCCCAGCCCCGTACCCTCGCCTCCCGCCCGAGCCACCCCCAGCCCCGTGCCGTCACCGGCGCGGACCGGACATGGTCCGCACCACGGCGTCGCCACACCGGCGCCGGTTCCGCAGCACCGCTGAGCAGCAGCACCTAGGCAGGGCCGGGAGCGGGCGTCCCTCGGTGGCGCCCGCTCCCGGCTCCGGGAGATCCATGACGACAGCCACACCACCGGCGGCTGCCCTGCGCTGGGCGCGCGGCATCCCGCGACGCCCCACGCCCTGGCGGCGGTTCACGCAGGCACCGCGCACCCGCGCAGGCGCTCGCCTCCTCCCCCGCGCCCGTACGGACACGCCCACCGATCCGGCTCCCGGTACGGGCGCCACGCACACGGGAGCGCTCCGGGCGGTCCCTCTCTCCGGTGCCGAACAGCCGCCGGGCATCGAGGAGTTGTATCACCACCGCCGGCTCGCCCTGGTCCGGCTCGCGGTGCTGCTGGTGGACGATCTGCCCACCGCCGAGGACGTCGTGCAGGACGCCTTCACCGCGCTGTTCCGCCGCCACGGTCACCGGCTCGCCTCGCTCGACGACCCGGAGGCGTATCTGAGGACCAGCGTGGTCAACGCGGCCCGCTCGGTGCTGCGCCGGCGCAGGACCGTACGGGCGCACACCCCGGCCCCCGAGCAGCACGCCCCCGCCCCGGAGGAGGACGTGCTGCTGCACGAGGACCACCGGGAGGTACTGGCGGCGCTGCGCACGCTGACCCGGCGGCAGCGGGAGGTGCTGGTGCTGCGCTACTGGTCGCATCTGAGCGAGGCCGAGATCGCGGCGACGCTCGGCCTGTCGCGGGGTGCCGTCAAGTCCACGGCCAGCCGGGCCCTGGACGCCCTCGGCCGACGTCTGGAGGGGCTGCGATGACCGAGTCCGGTACCGGGACCGCGCCGACGCCGGTCGAGGAGCGGCTGCGGGCCGCGCTGGCCGCGCGGGCGCGTTCCGTCGGCCCCGCCGACCTGCGGCCGTTGCTGCCGCCGACGGCGGTGGAGCGGCCCCGCCGGGTGCTGCTGCGCCGGACGGTGGTGGGCGCGCTGGCGCTGGCCGCCGTGGCCGCGCTGGTGTTCTTCTCGGTGCGCGGCGGTCCGTCCCGCCCGACCGAGCCGGCCCGCCCTCCACGCCCGGCGACCGGCACACCGTCCCCGGTCCCGAGTACGGTCACCCCCTCCACGGCCGAGCCGTCGCCGAGCGCGCCGCACCCATGAGCTGACGAGCCCCCGACCACGCCCCGCGGTGTCCGAGTCCGATGTCGTGGTTCTCGACATCCGGGCCGGCGACGGTCACTCCGGCGGCCCGGGGCGGGCCGCGATCAGCGTGAACGGGCCGCCGTCCAGGTCGGAGAAGGCGTACGCCCCGTCGTAGCCGGTAGTGGTCGTCGCGACGACGTCGCCCGCGGCGTCCAGCAGGGTCACCCGGGCGTCGCCGAGCGGCCGGCCCGCCCCGGGCACGGTACCGCGCACATGGGCGCCCGGCCGCAGTTCGGCCTCGACGCGGGTGACGCCGGTGCCGTCGAATCGGGCCTCTTTCGGGACGACACGGTCTGCGTGCCGCTCCCTGATGTAAGTCGTTGATTGACGTAACCAAGGAAAATGCGCGTTTCCGCACTCACCGGTACGACGCCCGCCCCGCTAAGTTGGGCGCCATGAGCAATCTTGACCGCGCGCCCCTGCCCAGCGTCTGCGGCGGCCGCGGATTCGTCGTGGCCGAGCCCGTCCGCGAACTGCTGAGCCCCCGTCACGTGAGGCTGGGCGAGTCGACCGAGGTGCGCCGGCTGCTGCCGAACCTCGGCCGTCGCATGATCGGCGCGTGGGCCTTCGTCGACCACTACGGGCCGGACGACATCGCCGACGAGCCCGGCATGCAGGTCCCGCCGCATCCGCACATCGGGCTGCAGACGGTCAGCTGGCTGCACGAGGGCGAGGTGCTGCACCGCGATTCGACGGGCAGCCTGCAGACGATCCGGCCCGGACAGCTCGGCCTGATGACCTCGGGACACGGGATCAGCCACTCCGAGGAGAGCCCGCGCCCGCACGCCCGTTTCCTGCACGGCGCCCAGCTGTGGGTCGCGCTGCCCGACGAACACCGCCACACCGAGCCGGAGTTCGAGCACCACCCGGACCTGCCCACGGTCACCGCGCCGGGCCTGACCGCCACGGTGATCCTCGGCGACCTCGACGGCTCCGCCTCGCCCGGTACGACGTACACCCCGATCATCGGCGCCGACCTCGCCCTCACCCGGGGCGCAGACATCCGCCTGCCCCTGGAGCCCGACTTCGAGTACGGCGTCCTGGCCATGTCCGGCGAGGTCCACGTGGACGGCGTACCGGTGCTCCCCGGTTCGATGCTCTACCTCGGCTGCGGCCGCTCCGAACTCCCGCTGCGCGCCGAGTCGGACGCCGGAATCATGCTGCTGGGCGGCGAGCCGTTCGCGGAGGAGCTGATCATGTGGTGGAACTTCGTCGGACGCACCCAGGACGATATCAAACAGGCCCGGGAGGAGTGGATGAGCGGGTCGAGATTTGGGGAAGTGAAGGGGTACGAAGGGGATCCGTTGCCTGCGCCGGAGCTGCCGCCGGTGCCGCTGAAGGCACGGGGTCGGGTGCGCTGAGCTGGGACTGTTCAGCGCGGCACGCACATAGACCAGGGAGGGAAGGTGCACCCTGCTCAGTTCGCACAGCCCCCTGAGCAAACCCCCTTCAGACCACCCGCTCCCCTCCATCTCGAAGTGCATGCTCCGCCGGCCGTGGTCAGCTTCGGTCGGACCGATGCCGACCCAATGCTGACTTTACTGACAGGCAATCAGGTTACTCTCGGGAGTCCGCTCACCCTTCCCGCGCCCCCACTCACCTCCGCGTTCAGCTGATCGTGAAATGCCGCTTTGAAGATGCGCGGTGGCATCTGGTGCCCGGCTGGGTGCGGGCGCCGCGCACGATGTCGCCACCGGCTGCGACGGGATCGCGGCTGTTGCTCAGTGTCAGGGCGCAAGGACGCGGTAGGCCCTGGCGACCGAGGGGCGTTGCTCTGGTTCTTGCCCCGAGGTGCTGACGCCCTTCTGGGCGACCGCCTGTGAACCGGCCGAGGGGAGCCTGTAGCCGCCCTGCGTGTCCGGCGCCCGTGCCACCTCGACACGGGCACCGGACCGGTCTCCTTGTCCGGCCGGTCTGCCCGGCCCACGTCACCCGCGGAGGGCACGGACAAGTTGCACCCTGTGTACCGTCGGGTCCGTTGCCGGACTTACGGATAGCTCACCAGGTACGCCACGTTGCTGCTGGGGGTTACCTGGTTGCCGGTGTTGTCGATGATGTGGTTGATGGTGCCGTCTCCACCCAGGACCGTGGTGACCATGCTGTGGAACTTCACCGCTGACGTGGTGGGCACCTCGATGGCGTGGCCGAGGACGACGGAGGGGTTGTCGCGGAGGTAGGCGTAGACACCCACACCCCATGCCTCGTGGGAGGTGACCGAGTTGGCGACCTTGTAGGAGGCGTAGCCGAGGTCGCCTCCGCTGGTGGTCCAGCTGGACTGGTCGGGGACGTCGTAGGGGGTCTCGCTCTGGTAGAAGTACGTGCGGCCGCCGTTGCCGTTCCAGGTGGTCTGGTACTTCTGGTAGTGCTCGACCGCCAGGCCGTACATGGTGACGTTGTTGCCGTTGACGATCAGTCCGTTGGCGGCCGGGTTGGTCGTCCAGCCGACGCCGTTGGTGTGGTCCGCGCGCCACAGCCAGAGGTCGTCGCCGATGACGTCGTTGCTGTTGATCACCAGTGTCTGGGTGGCCTTGCCGGCGATGTCGCCGCCGATGCGGAAGAACACGTCGTGCAGCACGATCGGGTCGGCGGTGTGACTGGCAGTCGAGCCGGTCGGGCCGACCTGCATGAGGGTGTTGGAGTTGGTGGTGTTCGCGCTGATGAGCAGCCCGGCGATGTCTATGCCGTCGGCGTCGGCGGTGGTGATCGCGGTGACGCCGTTGTCCGGTACGAGGGTGGCCAGGCCCAGGCCGAGGACGACGGTGTCGGGGCGGGTGATGTTGAGCGGGGCGGACAGGTGGTAGACGCCCGGGGTGACGATCAGGTTCTGGCCCGCGGCGAGCGCGTTGTTGATCGTCGTGGCGGTGTCACCGGGCTTGACGATGTAGAACTGGCTGATCGGCAGCGAGGTGCCCGGGGCGCTGCCGTTCGTCCAGTCGGGGCCCTGCACATTGGTGCGCACCGAGGGGACGAACACCTGCCAGTTGCCTGAGCCGTCGACGTAGAGGAACGGCTTCTCGCGCATCACGGGGCTCTGGGCGACGGTGGTGTACTGCGGATTGGGGAAGCTGGTCGCGGGGGCCCCGGTGTCGCCGACGAAGACCATGTTCCAGTTGTGCCCGGTCCAGCCGCCGTTCATGGCGGTGTCCTGGGTGAGGAACTGCTGCTGGGTACCGGAGTTGATCTGGCCGGAGACGCGGGAGTCGCCGATGTAGCCGCCGCTGGACCAGTTGGTGCTGGTGCCGTGGGTGTCGTCCCACAGCTTCATGCTGCCGTGCACGTCCATGCGCCGGAACGGGTCGGCCTGCGAGACGGCCCACATGGTGCTGCCCGAACTGGGGCTCACCGACATGTTCTCCGCGTCGCGCCAGAAGTTCTGGGTGGCGTTGCCGTCGCTGGTGTGCCCCTCGACGTGCACGCCTCCGCCGGTGATGGACACCTGGTCCGGTGACAGGCCGAGTCCGGCGACCTGGGTGTAGTAGCCGACGGGTATGTCGACGTTGTAGGTGCCGGGGGTGAACAGCAGGGCGTTGCGCTGGGTGCCGAACTCGTTGTTCTGCTGGGTGCTGTAGACCTGGTTGATCTTCGACTGGATGGTGGACGTCGGCATCGACGGATCGAACACCGTGACGTTGGGGCCGAAGTCCGGGGTGCCGGCCGGCGGGGTGATGCCGGCGGAGAGCGAGAAGGACTGGGCGGCGGTGCCGTTGCAGGTGTATTGCTGCAGTTGGACGCTGTCGGCGGTGGACGCCGACGGCACGTCGAGGCACTTGCCGCTGTTGCGGTTGACGAAGTGGTACGTGCCGGAGGCCTCGGCGACGGGCAGCCACTGCTGGTTGGCGCCGCCGCCGTAGAGCCACAGCTGGGTCAGCGCGCCGTCGGCGGTGGAGACGCCGGTCTCGTCCCAGACCTGGTCCGGCGCTGAGGCCACGCCGATCCGGTAGTAGCCGCTGTCGGTCGGGGTGAACTGCCAGGACTGCGCTCCGGTGCCGTTGCAGGCGTACTGCTGCACGGCTGTGCCGTTGCCGGTGGCACCGCCGCTCGCGTCGACGCACTTGCCGCTGCCTGCGTTGACGACGGCGGTGGGAGCGGTGGGGATGCTCGCGGCGGCGGCACTCGGGGCGGACGCCAGCGCGATACCGGCGGCGGCCGGCAGCAGGAAGGCTGTCGTGAGGGCGGCCGTGCGTCTGCGCCGGCGGGGTGCGCGGACGCGCGCGGCGGGAACGGCGGCAGGAACGTCAGTCACACGTGTCTCCTCGGTCGCGATGTGGGGGCGCGATGCGGATCGGACGCTAGGGGCAGCCCGCCCGGCCGTCAATACATCAAAATATAAGGCGTGAATTATCTTGGTCATCGGCGGGTGCGGTGAGGGCCGTCCAGGGAGGTGTGGTCCGCCGCGTCCCGTGGCTGGGCCGATCAGGGGCAGTGTCGGATCGGCCCTCTTGGGGCGAGGCGCAGAACCGGGGATCGTCGTGCACGGGTACGCCGAGGCGCGACGGAGTCCTTCGCGGACACCCCGGCCGCTGCCCGCACCCTCGGCACCCTGCTCGACGCGGGCCTCGGCCATGCGGCCCCTTGGACGTAGCGGCGAGCCGGGAACACCTGGCCGGGTTTCGCGACACGCTCGCCCGTCACGGCCGCCCGTACGTCCCACTCGCCGAGGGCGGCTTGACCCTCGACAGCGGTATCGCGGCCATGTCGGACTGCTGGACCGCCGCCCGGACACGGACGGCGTGTTCGCAGCCAACGACCTCATGGCCCACGGCGCCTGCCAAGTGCTGCGCCGGCGCAGCTGCCGGGTGCCCGAGGACGTGACCGTCGTCGGCTTCGACGACTCCGGTATCGTCATCACCCGCCGTCCTCGACTGACCACGTCCGCCAGCCGGTTGAGGAGAGGGCGGCGGAGCTGACCCGCTTGCTCGACGAGCACACCCACCGCGCACTCACAGACGCGGCGCCGGTCGTCTCCGAGCCCTGACTTGTGGGTCGCGAGTCGGCATGACGGCGCGGTCAGGTCCGTACCGGATGCGTCAAGGGATGTAAGCAGAGCCCGGCTTGGGGCTGATCGGGCGATCGGAAGCCGAATGCGCCGGACGCGCCACACGCGACACCGGTGGCGAGATCAGTGCCGTGTCGTCGACAGAGCCGCAAACCCGACTGATTTCGGCTTCAGTTGTTGACGGCTGACACCGGTAGGACTACAACCCGAGAGAGCGCTCTCATGTCTGCTGTCGCTCCATCCCCACGCATGCCGGACCGGCTTGAGGAGACCCCACATGCAGAGTTCCGCCGGCGCACCCACCCACAGACCGCCGGTCGGCGCCGCACGCCCACGCGCGGCCCTCGGCCTGGTCGTCGTCCTGATCGCCGCCTGCTTCGCAGTCCTGGCACCGACGCCCGCGCGCGCCGCCGACCAGTTACTGTCCCAGGGCAGGCCCGCCACCGCCTCCTCGACCGAGAACGGCTCCTTCCCCGCAAGCGCGGCGGTCGACGGCAACACAGGCACCCGCTGGTCCTCGGCCTTCTCCGACCCGCAATGGCTGCGGGTCGACCTCGGATCCGTCCAGCAGCTCAGCCGTGTCACCCTGAACTGGGAGGCCGCCTACGCGACCGCCTTCCAGATCCAGACCTCCACCGACGCCGGCACCTGGACCACCGTCTACTCCACCACCACCGCCACCGGCGGAACGCAGGACATCGCCATCTCCGGCAGTGGCCGCTACGTCCGCCTCCACGGCACCGCGCGGGGCACCCCGTACGGCTACTCCCTGTGGGAGTTCCAGGTCTACGGCCCCGGCGGCACTACCCCGCCGGACGACTTCTGGGGCAGCACCAGCGACATCCCCCCGGCGAGCAACGCCGTCGAGGTGAAGATCCTCAACCGCACCAACGGCAAGTACCCCGACAGCCAGGTGTACTGGAGCTTCAACGGGCAGGTGCACTCCATCGCCGAGCAGCCCTACCTCGACATGCCGGCCAACTCCGCGGGCCGCATGTACTTCTACCTCGGTTCACCCAACAGCCCGTACTACGACTTCATCGAGTTCACCGTCGGCAACAATGTCTTCAACGGCAACACCACCCGGGTCGACGCCTTCGGCCTCAAGCTGGCCATGCGCCTGCACAGCAAGGACGGTTACGACGTCGAGGTCGGCGAGAACCGGCAGACCTTCGCCGAGGACCGCTCCACCACCTTCCAACGCTTCACCGACGCCGTTCCGGACCAGTTCAAAGTGCTGGCCCAGGCCCAGGCCCCGTACCGGATCATCGCGCCCGGCAGCGACGCCAGTTTCCGCGCGGGCGGCGCCAACGCGAACTACTTCACCGCCTACGCCCAGTCAGTGGGCGTGAACGCGGCCACCTCCGACATCTTCGGCTGCGCCGCCTCGCTGGCGGGCAACCCCGACATGTGTGCCGCCCTCAACCGCCACGTCGCCACCCTGCCGGCCTCCCAGCAGTCCGACCCGGCCCAGTTCTACAAGGCGGCACCAGCCAACTACTACGCCAAGTTCTGGCACGACAACGCCATCAACCACCTCGCCTACGGCTTCCCCTACGACGACGTGGCGGGCCAGTCCTCCTTCATCTCCCACGCCGATCCGCAATGGCTCCTGGTCGCCGTCGGCTGGTAGCCGATCCGGTGGCACGGACACCGAACGCATGCTGATCCCCTGACTGGCGGGTCCGGCGGGTCGCACGACCCCGCCGGACCCGACGGCCCCGTATCCGTCGCCCCCGCATGCCCCGTTCCCCGGACGGAGGGCACAACGTGGGACCACCCAGCACACCGATCACACCGGATCGCCCGACAACCGCCCGAGTCGCAGAGGCTTCCGCGCTCTCGGCGCCACCGTCGGCGCGACCGCGGCTCTTGGCCGTCTGCCTGCCAACTACCTTTTCACTAGGCTTACTTCACTACTTGACGAAAGCGGTCACCCCCCTTTAGGTTCTCGGGTCAGCCACGCGTTGTACGACGCCTCCCTCCGTTCACGAGGTGAGGCGTCGGCCGCCACCCCCATGTGAAAGGCCACCCCCCTCTCATGGCCCGATCCCTTTCCACAGCCGCCCTCACCGCCGCACTGGGTCTCTCCGCGTGCCTGCTCACCGCCTCCCCCGCCCAGGCCGCCACCGGCGCCATCACCGGGCTCGCCGGCAAGTGCCTCGACGTCGCCGGCGCCAACTCGGCCGACGGCACGCCCGTCCAGCTCTACGACTGCAACGGCACGAACGCCCAGCAGTGGACGGTCGGCACCGACGGCACCATCCGCGCCCTCGGCAAGTGCCTGGACGTGACCGGCGATTCGACCGCCGACGGCGCCAAGGTACAGCTGTGGAGCTGTACCGGCGGCGCCAACCAGAAGTGGACCGCCACCGCCGCCCACGACATCGTCAACCCCCAGGCGAACAAATGCCTGGACGTCACCGGCAACAACTCCGCCAACGGCACCCGGACACAGATCTGGAGCTGCAGCGGCGGCGCCAACCAGAAGTGGAACGCACCCGCGAGCGGCGGCGACAGCACTCCGTCCGGCTTCGTGGTGAGCGAGGCGCAGTTCAACCAGATGTTCCCGAACCGGAACTCCTTCTACACCTACAGCGGACTCACCGCGGCCCTCAGCGCCTACCCGGCCTTCGCGAACACCGGCAGCGACACGGTCAGGAAGCAGGAGGCCGCCGCCTTCCTCGCCAACGTCAGCCACGAGACCGGCGGACTGGTCTATGTCGTCGAGCAGAACACCGCCAACTACCCCACCTACTGCGACTGGAGCCGGCCGTACGGCTGCCCCGCCGGACAGGCCGCCTACTACGGCCGCGGACCGCTCCAGCTGAGCTGGAACTTCAACTACAAGGCGGCGGGTGACGCGCTCGGCATCGACCTGCTCAACAACCCCTGGCAGGTGGAGAACAACGCCTCCGTCGCCTGGAAGACCGGCCTGTGGTACTGGAACACCCAATCGGGACCAGGCAGCATGACCCCGCACAACGCCATGGTCAACAGCGCCGGATTCGGCCAGACCATCCGCAGCATCAACGGCTCCCTCGAATGCGACGGCAAGAACCCGGCCCAGGTGCAGAGCCGCGTGGACGCCTACCAGCGCTTCACACAGATCCTCGGGGTCTCACCGGGCAGCAACCTGTACTGCTGACGCCAGCCGCCCCGACAAGGAGCCGTAATGCCCAACGTGAAGTCCCTTGCCAAGGGCCTGCTCGCAGCACTCGGTGCGATGACGCTCGTCGTGGCCATTCCGGCGAGCGCCCACGCGAACGTCCTGCAGTTGCTGTCGCAGAACGCCGACGGCCTGGAACAGACCTTCTCCCCCGCCTACGACTACGACGGCGACGGCTGCTACGCCACCGCCGCCATCGGCGCCGACGGCACCA
Organism: Streptomyces sp. NPDC001153; assembly: GCF_053598315.1. NCBI lineage: Bacteria > Bacillati > Actinomycetota > Actinomycetes > Kitasatosporales > Streptomycetaceae > Streptomyces > Streptomyces sp. NPDC001153. Next base: position 149,907 of record NZ_JBSFJZ010000005.1, on the reverse strand, counting down.
TCAACCCCGGTCTGAAACTCGGCGGTGACGTCAACGGGCACTGCCACGACTACGCCCAACTCGCCAACGCCAACACCTACTCACGCGAGAAGTGCAACAACGGCTGGTGCGCCGTCATGTACGCCAGCTACTTCGAGAAGGACCAGGCCACCTACGGTCCGGCGGCCATCGGGCACACCCACGACTGGGAGCACGTCGTGGTGTGGATCAACAACAACGAGGTCCAGTACGTCTCGGTGTCCCAGCACACCGGCTACCAGGTGGCCGCCCGCTCCTCGGTCCGCTTCGACGGCACCCACCCGAAGATCGTCTACCACAAGGACGGCCTCTCCACCCACGACTTCCGCTTCGCCAACAGCAACGACGAGCCTCCGGAGAACGTGACCGGCGGCTGGTTCTACCCGCGCCTGGTGGGCTGGAACGGCTACCCGGCCGGCTTCCGGGACAAGCTGATGAGCGCCGACTTCGGCGCGGCCACCATCAAGATCAAGGACGGCGACTTCGCCTACGCGCTGGCACACTCCATGCCCTCGGGCATCCCCTTCGATCCCAACGCCTGACCTGCGGAACAGGGGGGATTGCAACCGGGCCGGTAGCGCCGCTTCCAGCTTCCTGGCCGTCCGCGCCACCTTGCGCGGACCCGGCACCTCCCCCTGGAACTGTCCCCATCACCTGGAACTGTCCCCATCACTGTCCGCAAGTTGAATCCCCAAGGCACAACGTGGCTGACGCCAAGGGCTCCGTCCTCCTGCACCGAGCCGCACTTGCGACTGGAACGAGCTTCTAGGCCCGGTAGGCCGCGGAGATCTGGCCGACCAGGACGGCGAAGGGCATGTCGAGGGCGCCGTAGACGGCGGCGGACTCCGGGGCCGCGTTGTCCGCCAGAGCCTCGACCATGAGGGTGGCATAGTCGGAGACGATGACCCCCGCCTGCTGCATGCGCAGCAGTCCTGCCTCGCGCTTGGCCTGGCTGAAGGTACCGGAGGCGTCCACGGCAACGTACGCGTCGTACCCGGCGGCCGTCGCGGAGATGGCGGGCAGCGCCGCGCACACCTCGAGAGACACCCCGGCGAAGATCAGTTTCCGCCGACCGGTGGCCTCGATGGCCTCGCGGACCCGATCGTCGTGCCAGGCGTTGACCGTGCTGCGATCTATGATCTTGTATCCGGCCGGCAGTGCCTCGACCAGCTCCGGGGTGGTCGGCCCCCACATGCTCTCCGCAGCGGTGGTGGTGACGACCAGTGGGATGCCCAGGACAGTCGCCGCCCGCGCCATGGCCACCACGTTGTGCTTCAGTTCGACGAGCGGAATGTCCCGGACGCCGGACAGAAGGCCCACCTGGTGGTCGACAAGCACCACGGCAGCGTTCTCCCGGGTGATCGGTTCCAGGAACTTGCTATGCGCGCTCATCTTCCGCTCCTTCGGGTAGAGCTGCAGTGGATTTAGTCACCAATGTTGATAGTCAATATCAGTGACTACTTCGACGCTACGCCCCGGCCTTTCGCAGCGCAAGCGCCGGTCGGTCATGCGGGATTCGCGTGACGCCGTCCGAGCCCTGAGGCAAGTGAATAAAATCGCTGGTGACCCAGCACAGCGGCGGACGCGCCGGGACAGGAGAGGCGTTGGACGGGCACCACACCGCGGAACCGGACCTCGGCATGCTCGCCGCCCGGGTCCTCCTCTCCGTCCAGCGCGAGCTGTTCTCCGCGCTCGCCGAGCAGGGCTTCGATGACATCCCGCCCCGCACCGGCGCCGTCCTCGCCTATCTGCGCACCGACGGCATCCGTGCCAGCGAGCTCGCCCGCGCCTCCGGACAGCACAAGCAGGTCATCGGCACCCTCATCGACGACCTCGAACGCCTGGGCTACGTCGAACGCAAACCCGACCCCGCGGACCGCCGGGCCAAACTGATCTGTCCCACAGAACGCGGCCTGCTCCAGATGGAGGCCGCCGCCTCCATCATGCGCACGATCGAGGAACGCCACGCCAGCGCTCTGGGCACACAGGAGTACGCCACATTCAAGAAGGCCCTCCTTCGCGTCGCCGAATTCCAGCGCGAGGTCGAGCACGACCATCAGGCGCCGGGGCGCCGTCAGGACGACTGAACGACCAGTCGACGGCTGGTCTCGGCACCACGTTCATCGGCGACTGCGATGAGAGCCGCCACGGAGGTGTGGTGGGGTCGCCTCCCCTGGCCCCGGCGGCTCGTGACCGCTCCTCAGCGAGGCGTATGCCGTGCTGAGGACAACACTCACCGCAGCGGCTGGGGCAAGGACTACGACGATGTCTTCGCTCTGCCCGCCGACGTCATCGACCGCATCCTCGACCGTCCCGACCTCTGCTTCCTCAGCCGCCAGATCGTCAACCGCCCCGACGGCACCCCGACGCCTTCCTGGCACGATTCGCCGAACGCGTCGGCGGCCCGCACATCCGCTCAAGCGCCCTGCATGCCCCGTGCCTACCCACAAGGTCCGGTCCGGAGCGGTCGGGGCTAGCTTCGAGTCCGTGGTCGAGCTCTCCGACCACGGCAAGGTGCTGGACCGCTTCCTCGAACTGTGCGCGCCGCAGATGTTCATGTACGGGGAGCAGAACAACTCTCAGTCGTGCCCCCGACACTGGCCGAAGCGGCGCCGCATCGCCGAGATCAGCCGCTGCGCGCACTTCCCCCCGTACTCCAACGCACCGCCGATGTGGGCCCGCCCAGCGACTTCGTCACCCGCGCCGACCGCTGATACAGCCGGGTTACTCCGATCCCGGCTGCGGATCCCATGTGCCGTCGGGCGGGTTGAGCCACTGCCCGACGGCGGCGTTCATGCTGCCGCACGCGGGGTCCTCGGGCACACCGGCTCCGGGGGCGAAGGTGCGCAGCTCGAAGTCGTACTCGGATCCCTCGGGATGGGCCCCGCTCGCGCCGACCATGGCGTCCGGGATGAGGGAGAGGTCGGGTTCGAGGCCGAGGACCTCCTTGGCCGTGGCCAGCTGGAGCACGGCCCAGCCGGGACCGTTGTCGACCCACTGGCGGGCCACGACCTGCTCACGCGTAATGCCGAACACGGCCACGATGCGGTTCGGATAGGCGTCGTCGAGCGCGCCGTCACGCACCCGCGGCGGCGCGGCGAATGACAGAACGCCCTCGCCGCGGCGCACGTGACCAGGCCGGCGGCGCACTCCTGCACGATGCGGTCGGCCTGCTGCGGCGTGCCGCCGCCGTCCGTCCAGGCACGGGCGGAGCCGAGAGCAGGGTGCCCGGCGAACGGCAGCTCGCCTCCCGGGGTGAAGATCCGCAGCAGGTAGTCCGCCTCGAAGGTGGTGGGGGGCAGCACGAACGTGGCCTCGGAAAGGTTCGTCCAGCGCGCCAGGCGCTGCATCTCCTCATCGCTCAAGCCGGTCCCGTCCAGGACCACCGCGACCGGATTGCCGCTGCAGGGGATCGTGGAGAACACGTCGACCTGTGCGAACGATCGAGTGCGCGGCGTGGTCATCGCGGGCCTCCCGGTAGCGGCTGCGGCGGATTCCGCGCGTCTCGCGCACGGCGGAAGCAGGTGGGTTCATCCAACGGGCACGCGCCCGGCCAGGACAGGGCCACTGACCACAAAGTGGACTGATCACCACGAACCCTTGGCTACCGCGGGCGCTTGTGCCCGCGGTAGGCAAGGGTTCGCGGCCGACGCCCGATCCCCGCTTATCAGGTCCCGGTGGGGGCGACCAGGCGACCGCCGACGAAGGTGTGGGTGGGGTGGAGGTCACGGAGGGCGTCGCCGGGGCAGTGGGCGGGGTCCTGGTCCCAGATCGTGAAGTCAGCCCAGCGGCCCGGGGTCAGGGTGCCGCGCAGATGGGACTCGCCCGTGAGGTGGGCCGCCCGGGTGGTGTGCAGGGTGAGGGCCTCGTCGTACGTGATCGCGTGCTCGGGTCCCTTGACGCCGATGACCGTCTGCCTTGTGGTCATGCCCCACACCGAGCGCATCGCGCCGAACTGGCCGACCGGGAAGTCGGAACCCGCGCTGACCTGGGCGCCCAGGTCGATCCAGCCGCGGGCCGGAAAGAGGCGGGCGACGCGTTCCGGGCCCCAGAAGCCCTCCTCGACCTCGGCGGTGTCGTGCAGCAGGGGCTGCTGGATGGTGACGGGGATGCCGAGGGCGACGGCGCGGGCGCGCTGCTCGGGGCCGGCGAGGCCGCCGTGCTCCATGACCAGGCTGCCGGCGGGCAGGCCGGGGTTGCGCTGCAGGACGCGTTCGTAGACGTCGAGGAGGGTGCGGACCGCGCGGTCGCCGTAGGCGTGCGTGCCGACCCGCCAGCCGCGCCGGACCACCGCCTCGACCGCCTCGACCAGCGCGTCCGGCTCCCAGATCAGCATCCCGGAGAAGGAGTGGTCACAGGCGTACGGCTCCTCGGTGGCGCCGGCCTCCAGGCCGCCGTCGAGGCCGAACTTCACGCCCCACACGGACAGGTATGGGTCGGAGTTGTCGCGCCACTCCTCCATGGTGTCGAGGAGGTCTTCCACCTGGGCCGCGCTGGTCATGCCGAGCGCCGAGATCAGCGCGCGCACCCTGATGTGCAGCGCGCCCGCCTCGCGGGCGGCTTGGAGCACCCGGTAGTCCTCGGGGGCGACCGCGCAGTCCCGCACGGTACCGATGCCGGTGGCGGCGTAGTCGCGGGTGGCGATGCGGAGTCCTTCGATGCGCTCGGCCCGGTCAGGGGCTGGAACCAGGCGCTCCACCAGGTGCAGGGCGTTGTCGATCAGCCGGCCGTCCAGCTTGCCGTCGGCGTCACGGCCGATGGTGCCCCCGGGCGGTACGGGGGTGTCCTCGGTGATGCCCGCGAGGCGCAGCGCGTAGCTGTTGACGACGTCGTTGTGGCCGCCGCGCTTGACCAGGACCGGGTGCCGCTCGGTCGCCGTGTCGAGTTCGGCCGCGGTGGGCATACGGCGCTCGGCCAGGTTGAGTTCCTGCCAGTTGGTGGTGGTGCGGATCCACTCGCCCTCGGGCGTGACCGCGGCCCGCCGCCGGATCAGGCCGAGGAACTCGGGGATCGTGCGGGCCTGATGGACCGGGACGTCCTGGGCACCGAGCGCGGCGAAGATCAGGTGGGTGTGGGTGTCGTCGAAGGCCGGCAGCACGGTCGCGCCGGGCAGGTCGCGGACCTCGGTCTTGTCGGTGACCAGGTGGTCGAGGCCGTGCGGGTCGGCGAACACGGCCGCGATCCGGTCGCCGCGCACCGCCAGGGCCCGCTGCGGGACCTGGCCGGGCACCAGGGTGTGCACCGCGCCGGCGCGGATCAGCAGGTCGGCTCCGTGATCAGACATCGTCTTCTCCCTCAGCTCGCAGCGTTTCGAAGGTGTCGCTGACGAGACTGTTGTAGAAGCCGTTCGGTAATTCGCCGCCATATCTGGATCGACCGCGCAGGAAACACGCCATGCGTACACCCCGATATGCGGATCATGCGCCAACGTCGATCGGGACGGACGCAGGAGCGCAGCCGCTCCGCTCGAATCGCCCCGTGATCCCTGAGGCGGGGCGGTCCGGCCGGGGCTGCGCGGACGCACCGCCGTACGTCGCCTCACTCCCCGTACACCGACCGCGCCTGCGCACGACGGGCGTGCGCAACTCGGTGTGCTTGGCGCCGTTCGCTACTGAATCCGCCGGCCCTTCATCGCTGTGCCTGGGGGAAGACCACGCGGAGTGTCTGGACTCGTCTGTTGCGGCGGATCATGAGCCAGGCGAGGATCGGCGGGCAGGGGTCAGGGATGCCGGCGGGGTTGGTGACGTGCATTTCCCAGATGGTGACGGAGCGGCTGGCCACGACACGGCGCAGATGCTGGGTGACGCCCTTGTCCCGGTTCCTTCGCATGGCCGGGAACGGATGGCAGCGTTCGCCCGGCGTGCCCAGGACACCGACCAGTTCGGTCTCCGGCGGCCACAGTTCCTGGATCTCCCTGGGCTGGCAGCCGCGCCGGGCGCCTTCCAGTGTGACCTCGGCCTCCTGCCGGCTCTCCTCGGTGAGCCGGGAGGCGTCGTCGTGCACGTGTGTGGCGGTCGTCAGCAGCACCTGGGAGAGCTTCGCCCGGGCCTGGTTGAGGCGGCTGCGCACCGTACCGACCGGGATCTCGCAGGCGTGGGGGATCTCCTGGTAGGAGGTGATGTTGCTGAAGTGGCGCAGCATGAGCACCAGCCGCAGCGGCTCGGGCAGTTGCTCCACCGCGGCTGGCGTCCCACCGGTGCGGGACGCCGGCCATCGGCGGGGTTCAGTGGGCGGCGGCCGTGTGCAGGGCCTTCGCGTACAGGGTCTTCCAGAGCCTGCCGGCGCCCGGCATCACGAAGAAGACAAGGAGCGCGATGGAGGCCAGGGTGAAGGGGAATGGGCGCACCCACTGGTTCCAGTCCGCGAAACGGTCGGCGATGGTCAGGGAGTACAGCCGGTCCGAGGAGTAGATGGTGACCAGCAAGGTGAGGAACTCGGCCCAGTGAGGCATGGCCGGCGTGCGGAAGATGTGCTTCATGACGGTCTCCTCTCTCAGCCGAAGTGGCGGATGCGGGCTGCGGTCGCGGGCGCGTAGGGCAGCCAGTCGCTGGTCGTTCCAGTGGTGACGAATTCGGCGACGGCGGTTGCGAATTCGAGGCTCAGGGTGCGCTGGGCGTCGCCGGCGCCGGCGAGGACGGGGCTGCCGGGGTAGGCGTCGAAGGTGTTGAAGAGGAAGGGCAGTTCGGCGCAGTGGGTGGCGCCCAGGGCGTACGGGTCCTCGGCGGGGGCGTAGTCGAACTGGTAGACGTAGGTGGTGTTGCCGCCGGCCGCGTGATGGTCGGCGATCTCCAGCGAGCCGTCGCGGAAGAGGCCGTCGGTCTGCACCGAGGTGAAGATCTGCGCCGGTGTCGCCTGCGGGAGGCGGGCGGCGTGCTGCTGGTAGACGTCCAGGGCGGCCTGTCGGCCGACCTGGGCGGTGAGGACGTCCAGGGCGGTTTCGGTGGTGAGGTTCTGGATGCGGGGGTCGAAGGCGAAGAAGGCCGTCGCTTCGTCGCGGGTGGTGCCGATCAGCAGGGTCTTGCCCTCCAAAGTGCCGTCAGTGAGCGCCTGTTGCCGGGTGCGGGGCATGCCGGGGGCACCGAGGACCGGGTACATCGGCGGAGCCGCGTTACCCGGAGCCGCGAGCTGGACGGAGAGGCGGCCGTAGGCGTCCAGCAGCTGCTCGGCCGGCAGGGCACGCAGGGCCTTCGCGGCATCAGTGCCGACTGGGATGTCCAGCAAGCGCAGGTAGGCGTCGGCGTTCTCGGCGGCCTGGTGCGGATCCTGTGGGTTCAGGCCGAAGGGGCCGCTCTGCAGCAGCACCCGGGTGATGGACCCGCTCGTCTCGGGGTCGAGCGCGAGCGACAGGGCCGAGTACGCTCCGGCGGACTGCCCGCCGACGGTGACCGTGCGCGGGTCGCCGCCGAAGGAGGCGATGTTGTTCTGCACCCAGCGCAGCACGGCGGCCTGGTCCTGGGGGCCGAGGTTGGCTGCGCCGATCTGCGGCAGGTAGAGGTAACCCAGCGGTCCCACCCGGTAGTTGGCGGTGACGACCACGATGTCGCCCAGCGCGGCGAGGCGGCCGCCGTCGTACCAGTCCCAGCCGCCGGAGCCGCTGGTGAAGCCGCCGCCGTGCCACCAGAGCAGGACGGGTCGGGCCGCACCGTCCGCCAGCGCCCGGCGTGGAGTGAAGACGTTGACGGTCAGGCTGCCGTCCTCGTTCCAGTCCGGCACGCGCTGCCCCTGCACCTTCTCCAGCCGGGAGGCCGCCTGCGGAACGGAGGGGCCGGCCTTGGCCGCGTCCCGCACGTCCGTCCAGCCGGGGTGTGGCTGCGGCGGCGCGAACCGCAGCTCGCCGACCGGCGACGCGGCGTACGGGATTCCCCGGAAGGAGACCGCCTCGCCCTCCGCAACTCCCCTGACCTTGCCCCGGTCGGTGTCCACCACCGTGTGCTCGATGCCGGTCATCGTGCTCACCTGCTCTCTCGTCTCGGTTGCTCTGAGACGTTTCTAAGCCGAGGCGAGAATCTGACCCAGAAATGACCATCTGGATCGAGGAAAAAGTACATATGATCTCAATCCATGGAGAGAGTGCGCCATCTGTTGAATGAAACGGACAGTCGGATCGCCGCCGCGATGCTGGCCGCTCCGCGTGCCTCCTGGCGCACGGTCGGCCGGGTCCTGGGCATCTCGGAGCGCACTGTCGTACGCCGTGCTGCACCACTGTTCGGCGACGGGACGCTGCGGGCCACGGCCGTACGCAACCCCGTGCACTTCCCCGAGCTGATTCCGCTGGCCCTGCGCATCCGCTGCCGGCCCAACCGGATCAGCGCCATCGCCGCCACCCTCGCCCGCCGTCCCGACACCATCTGGGTCGACGTCCTCGGCGGCGGCGACGAGATCTGCACCGTCCTGTTCCTGGACGGACCGGACGCCCGCAGCAACCTGCTGCTGCGCGACCTGCCCGCCACCCCCGCGGTCCAGTCCTGGACCTCGCACGTCCTGCTCCGGGTCTTCCCGGCCGCCTTCGACTGGAGCGGCGGCCTGCTGACACAGACCGAACTGACCAGCCTGCGGCCCGACCTGTCCGCGGCACCTACCCGCCCCGTCCTCCAGCCCCTCGACCACCAGCTGATCACCGCACTGATCGAGGACGGCCGAGCCTCCTACACCGACCTCGCGCGCCGCGCCAACACCACCGCCCTGACCGCTCGCCGCCGGGTAGAGGCACTGGTGGGCGGCCAGGTACTCAGGCTCGCGACCGAAGTCGATCTGGCCCGGCTGAGCATCCGGACCGAGGCCCTTCTGTGGATCACCGTCGCACCTGGCGGCCTGGAGGAGACGGGCCAGCAGCTCAGCCGCCACCCACAGGTCCGCTTCGCCTCCGCCACCACCGGCTCGGCCAACCTCCTTGTGGCTGTCGCGGCAACCGACCTCGACGCGCTCTACCACTTCCTGAGCGAGACCATCGGCGCCCTCGAACACATCACCACCCTTGAGGTCACCCCCATCCTGACCGGGGTGAAGAGGACCGGCCTGGTCCGCCCGGGCAGCCTCTGAGCCGATCACAGGTTCCGGGTAGGCACCACCGGAACCGTGGCATTCTCGCGAGGGCAAAACGGTCGAGCTCCCGACCCGACTTACTTCGGGGCCTACGAGCCTTGCTCTGCGAGTGTGACCTTCCGGCCCGCGCGCGCCGCCTCTCGGATCCGCTCCAGCATGCGGTGTCGCCGGACGGCGTGCCGGAAGTCGGGAACGCCGTCCTCGTCCGGCGCAAGGTTCCCGGTGATCTGGTCGCGCAGAAGCGCGTACTCGTGGGCGACATTGCAGGCGGGCTCGGCGGGTCGCTCGGCCCATTGCGTCAGCGACCGCTGATAGCGGGCGGGAACCGGCAGCTCGGTCAACGTGCCGTCCTCTCCTCGGGCTCCGTTGAGCCGCAGTCCCCCATACCACCACTGGGCCTGGTCGGCCTTGACGACGAGATCGCCGTCCGTGCCGTTGATCTCCCAGTGAAACGCGGTGGCGCGTGAGGTCCCACCGCGGATGTGCATTGCGGCTACGGCCCCCGACTCCAGCACCCCGGTGACGGCGATCTGGTCCTCTGCGGTCTTGGCTACGACCGCCCCGCTCGTGACGTGGGTGACCTCCGGGCGCAGGTTTTCGATGACAGCCGACACCTCACGGAACTCCCCGAGCACCATGGCCAGCGCGTCGACCGAGTGCCCGAAGGGGATCGACAGCAGCGTGGCGCCGCTGGTGACGTCCAGCACGTACGCATAGTTGTCGTCGTAGGTGGCGCCGCCGATCCAGCCCGACCCGAGCATGCTGGTCGACAGCACCCGCCCCACGTAGCCGTCGGCGACCAGGTCCCGCAGATACCGAAGCGGCGGAGCCGACCGGGCCTGCAGGCCGACGGCCGTGAGCACACCCCTGCGATGCGCGAGGCCGGCCAACTCCTCGGCCTGCGCGAGGTCGGCACCGAGCGGCCACTCGCTGAACACCATCTTCCCCGCTTCCAGCGCGGGCCGGATGAGCTCCAGGTGATGCGGAACCTTCACCGTCACCACCACGAGATCGACTTCCTCACTGCGGGCCAGCTCCTCCGCGCTGCCGTAGGCCAGCGGCACCGCATACCTCTCGCCGGCCGCACGCGCCGATTCGGCGCTGCTGGCGCTCAGCGCCCGCAACTCGTATCCATCGAGCCCGGCCAGTGCCGGCACATGGGCAGCGGCCGCCCACCCGCCGCTCGCGCTCAGACCCACGACACCGACGCGGATCGGCTCCCGATGAGGGGAAGTGGACGTCATGTGCGCCCCGGCGTTCGTGGTCATGCTCTCTCATCTCAAAGCGGCCCATAGCCATGGAGGACACGGTCTGAGCAACACGGTCAGTTACACGTCGATCGGCTTGCCGTTCGTTACAGCGGAACCTCACTCGGCGAGCTCGCTCCGCCGCGCCCTGCCCCTGCGGCGCGTCGGCGCCTCCGAACCGGCCGAGGAACAACCGAACGAACGACCGGCGCTGCTCTACTTCGCGTCCTGGGGCGAGGCGGTTCATTGCGTCTACGGCGACGGAGCCAGCTCGATGGGAAGGTGCCGGGGGCCGCGCAGCACGGCGCTGTGCCGGTAGGGGGGAGGGTCTTCGACCAGGGTTGCGGTGGTGAGATGGGGAAGGAGTGCTCCCAGGGCGATCTGGGCTTCGACCCGGGCGAGGGGCGCGCCGTAGCAGATGTGGACGCCGCTGCCGAATCCGAGGTGCTGGTTGTCCCGGCGGGTGGGGTCGAACCGGTCGGGGTCGCGGAACCGCTTGGGGTCACGGTTGGCCGAGGCCAGCGCGAGCACCACGGGCACGCCCTTGGGGATGGTCGTGCCCGCGACGTCGACGTGGGTGAGGGGCGTGCGGTCCAGCAAATGGACCGGGGGCTCGTAGCGCAGCAGTTCTTCCACTGTGCCGGGAAGCAGGTTGGGTTCACGGCACAGGCGCTCCAACTGGTCGGGGTGGCGCAGCAGAGTGAGTACGCCGTTGGTGATCAGATTGACCGTGGTCTCGTGTCCGGCGACGAGCAGCAGCACGGCGGTGGCCGCCAATTCCTCGCGGGTGAGCGCTCCGGCCGGGTCGGGGTCATTGACGAACGCGGACAGCATGTCGTCCCCCGGATGGCCGCGGCGCTGTTCGGCAAGGTCTACCAGGTAGCGGCCCATCTGCGCTCTGGCCTGGTTGCCGGCCTGTTGGCTCATGGTGAGGTCTTCGCCGGGCCGGATGTCGCCGGAGTCGGTGATGGCGGTGGACCACTGCCGAAAGGTCGGCTCGTCTTCGCGCGGTACACCGAGGAGTCGGCAGATGACGGTGACAGGCAGGGGGTAGGCGAAGTCGTCGACGATGTCGACTTGCGTACGTCCCTGGAGCGACTCGATCAGTTCGTCGGTGATCCGGGTGATTTCGTCTCGCATAGCGTCGATCCGGCCCGGACTGTGCGGGGGACCGAACGGCCGTGTGGCCAGGCTGCGCAGCCTGTGGTGTTCGGGGTCGTCGAGCCGGATGAAAGGGTGGGGCTCTTCCTCTTCCGCCGGCAGGCCGCTGTAGGCGCCGGCGCGGTTGCGGCGGTCGGAGCTGAGCCGTGGGTTGTGGAACAGGGCGACGATGTCGTAGTACCCGCCGACCAGGTAGCTGCCGTCCGTCTGCCGCGCCACGCCCGCCTCGCGGAGTTCGGCGTACAGCGGGTAGGGGTCGGGGCGGTTGGCGTAGTCGGTGATCCGTTCCAGCAGGGTGTCGACAGCCATCGACGGGCTCCTCGTGACAGGGAAGGACGGAGGGGTCAGCCAGTGGGCCGGACCACGGTCAGTCGGCGGTCCGGCAGGTGACCGGTCAGCGCGACGGTGGGGCCGTGGGACAGTCCCTTCGGATCCGGCACGTCGGAGGGAAGCGCGAATTCGGTCACCAGCGGGTGGCCGTCGGCAGCGCCGGGCGCAGGCGGGAACGGGGCGGCGCTCTCGATCAGGCCCTGGTAGTACTCCAGCCACTTGGCCATGTTGACGGTGACGGCGGCAGTGATGCGGCCCCGGTAGCCGTAGACCGCCACCAGACGGCGTTCACTGAGTGAGCCCTGGGCGATGACCACCTGGTCGGAGTAGGTGGGGACACCCACGGACTTGATGTTGACCCCGAACTGACTCGACCAGAAGACCGGAACCGCGAGGTGGGGGCGCCGCGGCGGCCCGGGACTGATCATGTTGTGGGCCGCCACCTCGGCCTGCGCGACCGCGTTGCCCCAGTGCTCCAAGGAGAGCATCTGGTAATCGAAGAGCGGGTGGGGGAAGCGGGAGACGTCGCCGGCCACAAAAACATCGTCGGTGACGATTCCGTACATGTCGAAAGCGCGGCACCCCGCGTCACAGGCGACCCCGTGCGGGCCCGCCGCCAGCCCGGAATCCGCCAGCCACTCGACGTTGCGGACCGCACCCATGGCGATGACGCACACGTCCGCGTCGATGTGGCTGCCGTCGGAGAGGTCAGCTCCGGTGAACCGCCCGCCGGCGTTCCCGCACAGCGCGGTGACCGTCACTCCGCAGCGCAGGTCCACGCCGTGGGCCCGCTGCAGGCCGGCTGCGAGCTTCGCCAGTGTGCCGCCGAGGGCACCCACCAGCGGTGCGGTGCCGCGTTCTGTGACTGTGACCTCGATGCCCCGCTCCCGGCAGGCTGAGGCGATCTCCGAGCCGGTGAAGCCTGCGCCGATGACCAGCACCCGGCGCGGTCCGGCGGTCAGCCGCTCGGCCAGGCACCCGGCGTCGTCACGAGTGCGCAGGGTGAAGACTCCGTCCAGGGCGGCCTGCTCCGGTTGGGGCCAGGGGCGCGCCCGGGTTCCGGTGGCGATCAGCAGCCGGTCGTAGGGCAGGGACTCACCGTCGGCCAGCAGGACCTGACGGCCGACCGGGTCGAGCCCCGTGGCACGCACTCCGAGGCGCCAGTCGGCGTCCGGGTCGCGGCGCATCGGCAGCCCGGTAGTGTCCGCCGCCGACATGCCGAGCAAAACCTGCTTGGACAGCGGCGGTCTGTCGTAGGGCGGGTGGGGCTCGTCCCCGACCACGGTCAGGGAGCCGGTGAAGCCCCTCTCCCGCAGTGCCTCAGCGGCCCGCAGCCCGGCCAGCGACGCGCCGACGACGACGATGGGGCCCTCCCGAAGGTCACCGGGCCCGGGCACCGGCGGTCACCGCCTCACCCACGAGGATCGCCTGGACCGGGCACGCTGCAGCGGCCTGGCGCACGCGCTCCAGCTGCTCGTCCGGGACTTCCTGGCGGTACAGCAGTGCTTCCTCGCCATGCAGCTCGAACATCTCCGGTGCGAGAAACACGCACTGCGCATACGCCTGGCAGCGGGTGAGGTCCACGACGATCCGCATCCCAGGCCTCTCCCTCCGTCGCCTCGAGCCCCCTGTCTCTATTTAGGCTCCGGAACGCGCCAGGTGCTCGCCCGGCTACTCCGTCGGGGCCGGATCCAGCGGGCAAGGGTGTTCGAGAACGCGCGCATGCGGGCCGGAATGAGGCTGCGATCGGGCACCAGGAACGGAGGCGCCGCGAAAGAGATGAGTGTGGGGATCACGAAGAATGCAGACCGACAGTGGCCGGCATGGCTACCGGATGCTTTGGGAAGCGGTCATCGTCTCGCCTGCTGCTGCCGTAACCACACCGCGTCAACTGCTCACGCCAGGATCAGAAACAGCTTCTTTGCGGGTCGAGGCAGACATCGTGGGCATGGGCGTCGGGTTTGGCATATCCATCGCGGCCCAGCCCAAAGTCATCCGATCGCGAGCTGTCCGCCGCGTGCCTCGAGAACCGCGCCGGTGATGTAGCTGGCGCGGGACGAAACAAGGAACACAACCGCTTCCGCGATTTCCTCCGGGTCTGCGACCCGCCCCAGTACGGTGGTTCGCCCGATCGCCTGGAGGGTTTCACCTCCCATCTCCTCCGTCCCGGGGGTATGGACAGGGCCCGGAGCCACGGCGTTCACGCGGACGCCCTGGGCGCCGAACTCGTCAGCCCATACTCGTGTGAGAAGTTCGAGTGCAGCTTTGGAGGCCCCGTAAGCGCCCGATTCCCGCACCGGCGTGGTCGCCGCCGCTGTACTCACATTCACGATGACGCCACGCCCCCGCTCAGCCATTCCCGGAGCGAGGGCACCGACCAGGAGCATCGGCGCGCGTGAGTTGACGGCCATCTGAGCGTCGAACATCTCGGCGGTGGTGTCCGGCGTACTGGCGAACCGGTAGATACCGGCGTTGTTGATCAGAACGTCCACCTCGCCTGCTTCAGCGGCAAGACGCAGGACGTCTTCAGAGCTACTCAGATCCGCAGCAACGAACCGGGCCTTCCCGCCTGCGGCAGCGATCTCTTTGACGGTCTCCGCACCCCGCTGCTCGTCCCGCCCGTGGACGATGACCGAGGCCCCCAACGCTGCCAGGCGCAGGGCCACGGCCCGGCCGATGCCGGCGGTAGCGCCGGTGACAAGAGCGGTGGATCCGTCCAGTTCTGCAGCCATGAAAAGCTCCTCCAAGCCGAGAGGAACGACATGCTGTCGGTTGTTCCTCGTGTAACTGATGATCCTGATGGTTCATGCCATGGCGACGACGGACCCACGCCGGACAGATCGTTGATCATGGTCCAGCCCGGGGCCGTGGCCCACGCGGTCTTGGGAGGCCGGCGAGCTCGCCTTCGCTGATCACGTCCGCGGGCGACTGGTACGCGCCGTACTGCCGCCGGGGGGTGGAGGCGCCACCCCCGCTGTCCGGCGTGCCATTGCCCCGGTCCTGACGGTGACGCAGACTTCCGGGTACCCGGCCGGCGAGCGTGACGGCCCCGCTCGGGCGCCTGGCGCGGCTGCTCGACGTCCCGCCGGAACTCGCCCATAGCAGTCCGGCATACGGCTGTCGCGCGACGGCCATGGGGCCAGGCGGCGTGTGTGCGCATCAGGCACTCGGTGCGGCTGCGAGCCTCGCTTCACGTCGGCAGACGTCGGCGGTGCATCGGGCACGTGTCCCGTGACCGTGGGGCTTCAGCTTGCAGTGGTAAGTGGAGGAGGAGTGCGCTGTGTGCTGCGGCCAGGGGGGTCGGTGGTGGGGGTGCCGGTGCGGATGAAGCCGAGCCAGGCGGTGCACACACGGCGGCCGAGGGGCTCGATGTCCTGCGGGCGGACGCCGGCGAGCATGGGGGCGTCGGCCCAGTCGGCGTCGGTGCCGAAGAGGAAGCGCAGTTCGATGCAGTGGGCGGCGCCGAAGACGGAGTCGGGGGCGGCGGCGTCGAACCGGTAGGCCCATACGCGGGCGCCCGCCTCACTGAGCTGGACGGCCGGCTTACGGGAGGGACGGGCGAAGGCGAACTCCCTCGCGGCGTGTTCCACGCCGTCGGCGGCGAGCGCGGAGCCCGGGACGGGACCTCGCGCACCCGGCGCGGCACCGGGTTCACGGCGTGGAGGGCGACCATCTCCCGTTCGGTGATGCCGATGGTGACGTCCAGGCCGGGTGCCCGGCGGGTGAGAACGTCGGTCCAGGCCGCGCGGTCCGGGAGCGGGTCTACGCCCGCGACCGGCACAAACGGTGGACGGAGTCGAGCCCGAGCCTGCCGGCGGCTTCTCGGGCGACGGAGCTCTGGGCGCCCAGGGTGTCCGACACCGGGGCATCGCGCGGATTCGTGCCGAGCCGGGAGAGGAAACGCTCGGCGGCGCGCTTGGCGTGGTCGGCCTCGCCGAGGCTCAGCCCTGCCGAGGTGCTGTTCACGATGGCACCGTGGAACGGGCCCTCGGTCCCGGGCATGCCCAGCAGGCACTGCACGCTGTGGGCGCTCGCGGGCCGGCCGGCCAGGGTGACATGGCCGGTGTGCCCCGCCGAACGAGGCGATGCCGTCCCGCACCCACCGCAGCGCCGCCAGCTGGTCGGAGACGCCGAGGTTGCCTTCGGGGATCCCCGGGGAGCGCAGACAGCCGAAAGCGCCGAGCCGGTAGTCGACCCGAGACGACGATCATGGCGTCCGACCGACTGGTCGGGCGATCCGATCGGCGGTTCGAACCTCCTGCAGGTCCACAGGTGTTGAGGTACCCACGGGGACTCGAGCGAGGCCCCCGACTGCGGGTCCGCCGACAGTGACATGGGCGGGCCCGCGCTCAGCGACCGGGGGCGACCGGGTGGGCCCGACCGCGACAGTCATTCGGTCAGTGCGTCGCGGTGACAGGAAGCCAGGACTTCCTGCGGGCAGACGTCCGGCCTGCCGGCCGGCAGCTGCGGGCCCTCGGCGCGGAGACTGGCCGCCCTCTGAGCGTGGCCCGAGCCAGTGGTACCCGATGCGCCGGGACCACTGGCTTCTCGGCCCTACCATGTGCATGGTTGGAGCGTGGCGGTGCGGTCAGAGCCGACCTGCCACGAAGTCGGCCACCTGAGCGCCGAGTTGCTGGCCCGCGTGGTTGTCAAGGGAGGTGTGCTGGCCGGACCAGATCCGGCTGAGCCACGCTTCGGTGGCGGCGTCCTGGAAGCCGGTGAAGGTTCGAGTGACGCCCTTCGAGGTCACCGCAAAATGATGCCGCGCCCCGTAGAGTCCGGCGAGCGTCGTTGCCGCAGCCTGGCTGAGAGCGCCGTGAGCGCCCGGATAGGACGGATCCGGTGCGGTCGGCAGCAGAGGGGTCCAGCTGGGATCCCCGACGATGCTCGGGTTGTAGTGCGTACCGCCGAGCCGGATGGCGGTCACGGGCCGCCATACGCGGTAGGCGTACTTGGCGTCGTACATCGCGATCGCGGTGTCGGCGAGGGACAGGTCGAGCCGGGCGAAGACCTTCACCGCCTTCTCCAGGTTCGCGTTCTGGGAGGTGACGAGGTTCTGCGTGATCTGGTTCCAGACGTTCCATACGGGTGCCGCCGCCCAGAACTTCGCGGCTGCCGTCTGATCGGGAGTGCGGGTGCTACTGGTCTTGCTCCCCAGGCTCTTGACCTCGTTCAAGGCGGTGGCGTACGCGGCGCTGCTCACGGCCGGCGGCGGTGCCGGGCGGAACTGCCGTCCGTCGGCCAGTACGAACGGCTTGACCGAGCCCCAGTCGGTGAACACCGGTGTCGGGAATTTGGGAGGGGTGGGCCGGTAGTCCCCGGCCTTGTCGCCGGGGCGGAACCGCGGCGGCTTGGCTGAGGATCCGTCATTGGACCGCAGGGTGATCAGCCGGCGGGCGACCTCCGCTCCCACACCAATGCCCGCCTGCTTGCCCGGGCCGCCGGATATCGCGGACAATTGGCTGCTCAGCCGCTGGTTCAAGCCTGCGCGCCTGGCCGGGTAGAGGGCGACCAGCACATCGTGGGCCGCCTGGTCCGCTGCGGCGTCCGCACGAGCGCCTCTTGGCGCCGTCACCGAGAACACGTAGGCGGGGCCGGCCCGGGTGATCGATACCACCGCGTCGTACTCGGCAGCCTGCAGAAGCGCGAAGCTGCGCGTGGGTTGGACGGTGGACGGCTGCGCCTTCGGATTGCTGAGGATGGTGACGAGCTCGCGGTTCCACTCCACGACCGACATCCCCGACCCCGTCGCGGCGGTGCGCAGGGCCGGCGAGTGAGCGGTGGTGGACCCGAAGGCCGGGCCGGCGAGTCCGGCTGCCAGCGCGGCTCCGGCAAGTATGGCGAGTGTCTTCTGCTTTCCACCCATGTTCTGTGGCTCCTTGTCGCTGGTGGCGGGCTGTGACAACTGGCGGTCATGCGCGTGGCTCATCTGTGTCGGCCACGCGAGCGTGATGGTGTCGGGGTGGTGCGGGCCGGCAGCCAGGTCGAGATGGCGGCGGTCGTGGAGGACGAGTTGCTCGGCGGGTTCCGCGGCAGCTGCGACGGGGCCGGGGTCGTCCAGGGCCCTCCGGTCCATGAGGGCCTTCCGGCGTAGCAGCCAGGCGCGTTCGGCTCCGGGGGCCAGCACTGGGTGCATCTCGCGGCGCAGATCTGGCGCATGCGTATATGCCTCGTGCGGGGGCGGGGCGTCGATGCCCTTGCCGCTGTTCGGTGTGACGTCCACGCTCACACCTCCGCCGGTACGCAGGGGCCGGCGCCGCAGCGTTGACACAGCACCGTGTCGTGGTGGGGGCCGCCGCGATCGAGTGCCGATGGGCGGGCCGCGGACCGCATGGGCACCTGGGCCGGGCCCGGGCAGCCGTCGATGGGACACGGCTTGTGGGTCGCGAAGGACCACTCGGCGGGGGCGTCGGGTGACCCGACGCCGCGGCCGCCCCCGGTAGCCCGTCGCTGTGCTGCAGTGCCGGCCCCGGCAGGGGGTCGCAGCTCGTGCGGAGCGTCCGGCCCGGTCATGGCGAGCACCTCAGGCAGGCGCGGACTTCGCGGCCGCTGCGTGTCTGGCGAATCTCGGTCGACTGGGCAAGGAACTGGACGATGCCGGTGCCACGGCCGTGTTCGTCGGAGGCGATGCCGGGGCGATGACGCTCCACGGCCGCGCCGGAGTCGGTGACCACGATGTGCAGAGTTTCGTGGTCGAGGGCGAGCAGCAGGGTCATGCGCTCATGGCCGTACTGGGCAGCGTTGGCGGCGAGTTCGTCGACGATGAGAATGGCGGAGTCCCGCTCACCCGCGGGCACACTCCAGGTCTCCAGCAAATCGGCTGCGAAGTGACGAGCGGCGGAGACGTGCGCCTCCTGCGCCGGCAGGGTGAGCAGTGCATGGCGGCGGCAGGGCCGGCCGAGCAGTGAAGTCGGGCTGGGGGAATCGGTCACGAACATGGTCTTCTGGCTCTTCTGTCGATGTGCGGAGACCGGAACGGGGTGACCGCAAGCAATTCGGGGGTGGTCGGTAGGCCGGATCCTGATCCTGCGTGGGCGCGCTCAATCAGTTCCACGGACGACACATGCCGGACGGTTCGAGCGATTTGCCTTTTTTGTTCCGATTCTTGCGAGTCGTGTCAATGTCGGCGCCTGTCTGGGCTCAGCTGCCTCTGTCCAGAGCACGCTGTTGCGCGGCTGGACTGGGCACCGGCAGCTCGGTCCCCTCGCCCGTGGTCTTCCGGACGACCCCGTGGAAGCGTCGCGCCGTAGACCGGGACGGACGTCCGTGCCTGCATTTCGGCTGGATCGCGGTCCTCCGCGTGCAGACGTGATGGATCCTCTTCTCCGGGTTGTACGGACTTCGGGAAAAGTAGTGTCGTGCGCGCCCCGTCGGCCCGCTCATGCATGAAGTCAGCTGTGGACTGGGCCGGTTCGACGGAGCGGGGGCGAGAGTGACCAGGGCCCGGAACCGTCGGCGCGTCGCGAGAGGGGCCAGGGTGTCGGTTTTCGCCTCCTCCGGCGGAAGCGGGGATGTATGCCGCCGCACCTCTTTCGCACAGCCGTGCCCGCCCGTGTACGCGGCCGGCACCCGCGGGGCCCGGCGCGGGATGGCCGGCCTGCCCCTGCGGAGGTCGCGTGACGGAAGCAGGCCAGAGCCCCACGACCGAGCTGCAGAACTGCCCCGGTACCGACACAGCCGCCCGAGACAGGTCGTGCAGGGGAAGCAGCCGCCGCAGCTGACCGGCCCCGCGATGTGTGGCACCACCCCCGACAGATCGATCGGATGGCTGCTTCAACCCACCCCTCGACCCTCGACCTGCTGATCGCGTACGCGGATGGCCTTCACCTTGATCAACCTGGCCGGGGGTGATCCTTCCCGGCCGGCGGCGGCCGACTCGCCCATCAGCCGCCTCCGCGCGCTGGCTGCCGCTCAGCCCCTAGGCCATACAGGTGCCGGTGTCGGCCTCCGAGGCCGCCACACTCATCGGCCGCGAGCCCTTGTCGGACGGTCCCGCAGATCCCGGAGCCACGCGATGCGGCGGGATCGAGGGGCTACGGTGATCACGAGCGTGCCCGTCCAGCCGGTGTCACGGGCAGAAACCTCTTCCATTGCCATCAGCTGGACGTCCTGTGCGCGCCCCTCCAGCTCGGTCCACCGGTCTTGAGGGCGGCCCGGTGCTTGTCGAATGTCCGGGGTCCCTCGCCGCGGAGCGCCCGGCCTTTCGAAGGCGACGTCGTCTTGGCCTCTTGTGCCACCAATCCTCGCGCCCTGCTGCTGCCGTCATGCCACTGGGCGACCGGCCGCCCAGTGACATGACCGCCATGGTCTGGCATCACGCTCGGATGGTGACCAGCTTCTGACCGTTACCCGCGAGGATCTCGAAGTGCTCGATGACTCCCGGAGCCATGGCGACCGCTCCTGGGATCGTGGTGCCGGGAGGGTACTCGCCTGCCCGCCAGGTAGCGCCGTCCGTCCTGGCCCCGCCTGGCCCGACCGCCTGCAGCCGACAGGTGATTCCGGCGGGCGCCCCTCCTGCGGAGATCTGCAGAACACTGCCCCAGGCAGAGGGCGAGACCTTCACCGAGGCGGAGACGCCGGTGGTGGGATCGCTCCCGGAGAAGGTGCGCCAGACGGTCGGCGCGGTCGGCCCGGGCGGCCTCGCCTGACTGCCCACGGATCCGATGGCCGCCAGCCATGTGCCACCAGCCGCTGCCGCGATGAACGTCAGCGAGACTGCAGCGCCGGCCAGTTGCAGACGCCAAGACCTGCGGCGCCTGGCCGCAGCCTGCTGGAGCAGCCTCTCCAGCACACCCCCCTCTGGGGTCTTCGACACCGCGGGCGCGGCGGGCCGTTCGGGCAGCGGGGAGCCCTGCGCGCTTTCGGCTGCCCGTACCATCAGTCGGTCGGTCAGGTCCGTTTCGGCCGCCGGCACCGTCTGGCCCGAGGCTTCGGCTTCGGTCACCGTCGCCAGCAGCGCAGGCAATCCCGCCAGCTGGGCGTGTTCGGCCCGGCATTCGGTGCATGCCGCGAGGTGGATGCGCACCTGTTCCATTTCCGCCGAGGGCAGCGTGCCCAAGACGTAACCTCCCAGCGTCAGCCGGAGGGCGTCGTGCTCCGCACTCATGGTCGCCGCCTCCTGCCCGCCACGGTCATGGCTCGATCCCCCGTTCCTGCAGCGCCAGCCGCAGGGCGTGCAGGGCGTAGTACGTCCGCGACTTCACTGTGCCGAGCGGGATGCCCAGCACCTGTGCGGCCTCCGCCATGGTCAGGCCCCGGTAGTAGGTCTCCAGCAGGACGGCGCGGTGGTCCGGGGACAGTGACCGGACGGCTTCGGCAACCGCCCAGCTCTGCAGTGCCTGCTCGATCTCGTCCTTGCCCGGCTTCTGCTCGGCGGCTCGCTCCAGCACATCGCCGCCGGCCTCGGCCGGCCTGGACTGCCGGGCCCGGTGGGCGTCGATGACCAGGTGTCGAGCGACCGTACACAGCCATGCCCGGGCCGGGCCGCGTGCGGGGTCGAACGCGGCGGGATGCTGCCACGCCCGCAGCAGTGTCTCCTGCACCACGTCCTCTGCCCATTGCCAGTCTCCTGAGGTCAGTCGCAGCACGTAGTGGAACAGGGCTCCTGCGTGCTCCGCGTACAGCGTGCGCAGCAGTTCCTCATCCGCGGTCGAAAGGGTCCCTTTACCAGAGACACGGTGCGCGGAGCGATCCGGATCGGTCCTTGGACCATGTTTTCGGGAACTCCAGGGCATAACACGATCATCAGGCATATGCGCTGATTTGTCCCGCACGAACAGCTCGGTGCCTGTCACGCGCTGTGAGTACTGCAGATGGTACGCCCTTGCGGCGTTACGACCTCGCCATGATCAAGCATGCACGGATCCGGGACCGGCTGAACTGCAGCGATCCCATGAAGTCCCACAAAAGGTGCGTATCCATCGAACCGCAGGAGCCATGCCGTCCGTGGAGGCGAACAAGAACCGGCTTACGCGCAACTCCTCATCGCTTCCCCTGCGGCAAGGGGTGGAACAGGGGTGACCGAAATGCACCAGGCGACGCACGCGCTCTCACCACCGGCCCCGCTCCCCTGCCCCCGTGCATCGAAGCCGGTGCCACTCTGCAGCCCCGACCGATGTCCAGCACACACCACGCCGATGACGCTACGCACAGTGATCGGCGGCTGTGCGGCGACCGGGGCAGAGCTCCATCCGGGCCAGTGTGCCCATCACCCGTATGGGCGACGCCGACCTGCCCCGAGTCGCTCGCGGCTGCCTGCTCGGGCGAACTGCCACGTGTCGCCTTCATCTTCGTGGCGTGGCAGGGCGGATGCGCAGCGCGGAGCACCTCGAGGCGGGCAGCCGGCACGGGGCGGCACCCAGGCTCGCTCGCCGGGTCCGTGAGGGACGCGTGCCCATGAACGCGACATCCACCACATCCCTGCGGTTGCGTGCGCCCGAGCCGGCGCAGTTCCCGTCTCCGCCTGATCAGTGAGGAACGCACACCATGTACGTGAACCTTCGCCCATCAACTCGGCGATCCCGTGCTGCGGCCGGGCTGGCCGTCGCCACCATCGCCACTGCCGGTGCGCTGGGGCTCCTCAGCTCATGCGGCCCGTCGTCGCATTCCTCGTCCGTCGGGGCCGGCGCCATCACGCCCGGTCCGGGTCAGCACCAGACCCCCGGGATGCCCGGTGCCACGGGGTCGGGGAAAACGGCGGGCTCCGCTCCCGGCGCCTCCCCGATGCCCAGCATGACCATGCCCATGAGTACCTCGAGCACGGGCGCGGCGGCCGCGCCGATGACCGGGAATGCCGTCGCGATCAAGAACTTCGCCTTCTCTCCGGCCACGCTGCAGGTCAAAGCGGGCACGACGGTGACGTGGACGAACCAGGACACCGACGCCCACACCGTCACCAGCGCCGCATCGGGTGGCCCCCTGCACTCGGCCGCCCTGGCCACCCACGCCGCCTACAGCTACACGTTCACCAAGCCCGGCACCTACGCCTACATCTGCACCATCCATCCGTTCATGACCGCCACCGTGGAGGTGACCCGATGACCGACTACTACGACCGTCACGACGGAGCACCGGCCGACGACGCCGGCCGGCCTGAAACCGAACACGGTATGACTCGGCGTCAACTCATGCGTCACGCAGGATGGTTCGGCGGCGCGGTGGTGCTGACTGTGGCCAGCGGAGAGGTGATCAGTCACATCGCGGACTCCCGGGACACCAACGCCGGGGCTGCCGCCGGGGCCGTCGCAGCGGGAAGCGGCGCGCTGCGGTTCGTGCAGGTCTCCGACAGCCATATAGGGTTCCAGGGCCCGGCGAACATGGACGTGGCCGGCTCATTCACCGAAGCGATCAACCAGGTCAACACACTCGGATTCAGACCGGACTTCGTCATGCACAGCGGCGACCTGACCCACCTGTCCACGGCCGGGCAGTTCGACCAGGTCAAGCAGATGATGACCGGAATGAAGACAGACCGCGTCTTCACCGTACCGGGCGAACACGACTCCATCGGCGATGCAGGCCGCGCCTACCGGCGGACCTTCGGCATGGGCACGCTCGGTGACGGCTGGTACAGCTTCGACACCCACGGCGTGCACTTCATCGCCCTGGTCAACACCCTGAGCCTGGAGAAACTCGGGCACCTCGGCAACGCGCAGATCGACTTCGTACGCAAAGACCTGGCGGGACTGCCATCGGACACCCCCGTCGTGGTCTTCAGCCACATCCCGCTGTTCGCCATGTACCCGAAGTGGGGCTGGAGCACCGACGACGCCCTCAAAGTCATCGCACTCCTGCGCCGCTTCTCCTCCGTCACCTGTCTCAACGGGCACGTCCACCAGTTGTTCACCAAGACGGAGGGCAACATCACCTTCCACTCCGCCACCACCACCGCCTACCCACTGCCCAAACCGGGCCGCGCCTCCGCCCCCACGCCCCAGGTCGTCCCTGCCCGGCAGCTCAAGGACGCACTCGGCATCCGCAGCGTCGGCTACCGCCAAGGCGACCGCGAACTGGCCATCAAGGACCAGAGGCTGGCATGAACACCCAAAGATTCCTCGTCCCCACCCTGCGGGCGGCGACCGCCGCAACCCTTGCCGCGGGCGGATACATCCACGCCCAGCTCTACATCGACGGGTACCGCTTCATCCACATCATCGGCCCCCTGTTCCTGCTCCAGGCCAGCGCATCCTTCGCACTGGCTGCCCTGCTGCTGATCGGGACACCACCCCCGCTGCTGAGGGTCTCCGAGGCAGGCGTCGCGCTCGGCGCCCTCGGCGGCTTCACCGCTTCGCGCACCATTGGCGTGTTCGGATTCACCGAGCGCGGTCTGCAACCGGCACCACAAGCCGTCCTCAGCCTCCTCGCCGAAACCGGCACGCTGCTGCTCCTCGCCGTCTGGCAAGTGAGCGCGACCAGACAACGCCGCGCTGCCCGACCGCCCGTCAGTACACCCATCCGGAACCGACCCATCACCCGTACACCACCCAACTGAACCACCACCACGACGGGTCACGTCCGCGGCGTTCTCAGCCCTGTGATCCTCGCCCGGAGCCGACGCCCACTACCGTCGTCGACGCGAACGAGGGGACTGGCACGCAGACGCCCAGCGACACCTGTTCAACCGCCTGATCGGGCAGCTCTAACACTGCCTCCAGACCGGCGGACTGTTCGACGAACACCTCACGTTCCCCTCTGAACTGGCCGCTGCCGCTTGACACGTTGGTGTCGTGAGATGTCTCGGTGGGCAGGAGGCCGTCCCCGCCCGCTCAGCCCTGACGACGAGTACTGTCGGGGAGCGGCATCAGACAGCGCGAACACCCATGAGTTCTCCGCCGGCCACGGAGCAGTTGTTGCCGCAGGGCATCAAGCCGGGCCGTCCGCCCTTGTGGACACGACGGCAACTGATGGACCGCATGCGGTGGCGGACCCGGACCAGTGTCCCCTGGCACGATGTTTCGGAACGGTACGAGCCCTGGGGCCGGGCCCACGCCCAGTTCCGCCCGGTAGCGCGACGGCACCTGGACGGGGATCGGGGGCGATCCGACTGCCCCGGCTCGGTCGTGGGCGACCCCGAAGGAGACCGGACCGGGTGCGGGCGATCAAAGGGCGAACGTGGTCGTCGCTGTTACGGAGGTCGTGTCATCGCATCCCTGGTGGCATCGGGTGCAGAGCATCGCTCGAACGGTCCAGCCAGGGCGCGGGTGGCTGCCCCCGGGGGTTTCGTGGTGTTGAGCTACGCGAGACCTGGATGTCCATCACTGGAGACGTCATGCGATCCCGATCCACGCTGCCTCGCATCACTATGGCGCTGATCCTTGCCGTCGGCGCCCTGATGAGCGGCTGCACCAGCGCCCCGTCCCAGTCGTCGTCGATGATGTCGTCGCCGTCGCCCTCGCCCTCGTTCGCCGAGGGTGCTCCGCTGCGGGAACCGGCGCAACTGGTCAGCCACAACGGGCTGCTGCGGGCGGATCTCGTCGTGGAGAGACGGCGCGTGAATCTCGGCGGCCACGCATTGTGGGCGCTCACCTACAACGGCAGTTACATGCCGCCCACGCTGCGGATCCGGCCGGGGGACAAGATGGAGTTGGCCTTCAAGAACACGCTCGGCGAGGAGACCAACCTTCATGTGCACGGTCTCCATGTGTCACCGAGCGGCGACGCCGACAACATCTTCCTCCACATCCATCCGGGCGAAACCTTCCACTACTCCTACCAGTTCCCCAAGACGCTGCGCGCCGGCACCTACTGGTACCACCCGCACCCCCACCACACCTCCGCGCCGCAGGTCGCCGGTGGCATGTCGGGCATCCTCATCGTCGACGGCCTGCAGCAGTACCTTCCGGCGAACCTGCACCACATCACCGAGCACGTCATCGCGCTGAAGGACTTCCAGCTCCAGGGCGATGCCATCAAGACCCAGGGTCTGCACATCGGTGCGCCCACACATCGCACCGTCAACGGCCAGCTGAATCCGGTCATCCGCATCCGGCCGGGCGAGACCCAGTTGTGGCGGCTGGCCAACATCAGCGCCAACATCTACTACAAGGTCCGCCTGCGGGGCCAGAAATTCCATGTGATCGCGCACGACGGGACACCCGTCGACCGCATCTGGACGGCCGACTCGCTGCTCCTCGCGGCCGGGGCCCGCTTCGACGTACTGGTACAGGGCGGTCCGGCCGGCCGCACCGAGCTGGAGACGCTCCCATACCAGACCGGACCGGGCGGCAATTCCTTCCCGCAGGCGACCTTGGCCACCCTGGTCACCGCAGGCCCTTCCACGCGACCGGCGACGCTGCCCACCTCGTCCTTCGCGCCGACCGTGGATCTGGCCCACGAGAAGATCGCCGTACGGCGCACCGTCGTGTTCTCCGAGAACGCGGCCGGCACCAAGTTCTACATCAATGGCAAGCAGTTCGACCCCAACCGGGTGGACCTGCGGGCCAAGCTGAACACGGTCGAGGAGTGGACCGTGGTCAACGAAAGCAACGAGGAACACTCCTTCCACGTGCACACCAATCACTTCCAGCTGATGAGCATCAACGGCCGTCCGCACCAGGGCCACGGCCTGCAGGACGTCGCGAACGTCTCCGCCCACGGGCGGCTCGTCATCCGGATGCGTTTCAAGGACTACACCGGCAAAACCGTCCTGCACTGCCACATCCTCAACCACGAGGACCGGGGCATGATGGCGGTGCTGGACATCGAGAAGTGACACACGGCGCTGCGAGCGGGATCAGCCGGCGGCGCCGAGCGCGGCGCTGACGCCGGCGATGACCGCTCCGCCGATAGCGATCGAGACGAACGAGCGAAGGAAGCCCGTCTTGAAGAAGCGCCAGCGAATCCAGGCCAGGGTCACCAGTTCGAGGGTGATCGTGACCAGTGCCACGGCCAGCGCGAGGCGGTATTGAGGGATGAGGAAGGGCAGGGTGTGCAGCACTCCGCCGAGGAAGGTGCCCGCCCCGGTGATGGCTCCGCGTAGGTAGGGGCTGCCGCGGCCGGTCAGGTCTCCGGTGTCGGACAGGCCTTCGGAGAAGGCCATGCTGACACCGGCGCCGATGGCGGTGGCCAGTCCGGCGAAGAACGCGTAACGCGACTGTTGAGTGGCGAACGCCACGGCGAAGATCGGGGCCAGCGTGGACAGCGAGCCGTCGATCAGGCCGTTCATGGCGGGTTGCGCCCGCTGCAGGAGGAACGATCGCTCGACTTGGTGTTCGGAAGGGCTCACTGCCGTGGTGGTGGCGGTCATGGTGTGTCTCCTGGCTGATCAATACCCCGTCAGGGACTCGAGGGAGAGGCCGGGGAGCAAGCGCGTGCCGTTGTTCCCCGGGGCGGGGAGAGCGGGTCGTGTCTTCGAAGCTCGCAGAGGCCCGTCCGCTGCGGTAGCGGCCGTAGGCTTGAGGGGATACAACCCCGGCTTGCAGCTGGGAGGGCGGCTCATGGCTCTCAGTACGCATGTTCCCGACCTGGCCGCGCTGGAATTGTTGCTGGGTGTGGCCCAGGAGGGCAGCCTGAACAGCGTCGCCCGGGCGGTGGGGGTGAGCCAGCAGGCGGTCTCGGCGCGGATCAGGGCCATGGAGGCCCAGACCGGCGTCACGCTCGTGCACCGGAGCCCGCGCGGCTCCAGACTGACCGCCGAAGGTGTCGTGATCGCGGAATGGGCCGCCCGCCTGCTGGGTGTCGCCGCGGAGATGGACGCCGGGATCGCCGCCCTGCGCGCCGACCGCCGTGACCGGCTGAGGGTCAGCGCCAGCCTGACCATCGCGGAGCAGCTCCTGCCGGGCTGGCTGTCGTCCTTCCGTGCGGCACAGCGGCCGGGAAGCACAGCGCCCGAGATCCTGCTGACCGCGATCAACACCACCACGGTGATCGCCCACGTCACCGAGGGCACGGCGGACATCGGCTTCACCGAGGGCCCTCAGCGGCCGGCCGGGCTCCATGGCAGGGTCGTAGGCCACGACACGCTCGCCGTGGTCGTCACTCCGGGCCACCCCTGGGCCCACCGCCGCCGACCGGTCGGCGCCGCCGAGCTGGCCGCCACACCGCTGGTCAGCCGCGAGGTCGGTTCCGGCACCCTCGACACCCTCACCGCTGCTCTGGCCGCGGTGCTCGGTCCTGGCGCCCCCCAGGTCGTCCCGGCGCTGGCGCTGCCCACCACGGCGGCTGTGCGCGCGGCCGCACTGGCCGGCACCGCACCAGCCGTCATCAGCGAACTGGCCGTCGAGGACGATCTGGCCACAGGCCGGCTCGTGACGGTGCGGACACCGGAGCTCGACCTGCGCAGGACTCTGCGCGTCATCTGGGACGGCGCCTCCACCCCGCCGAGCGGTGTGGCAAGGGACCTGATCGCTCACATCACCCGCCGCGATCAACCTTGGCGGACACGCAGGCCCGCATTCGGCCCGGAGCCGGCCACCGACGCCGGCATGTCCCGCCGTTCTGCCTCCTGACCTCGCCGAACCCGCACCACGCATTCTCTGCGTGCGTCTGCGGTCGCCGGCCTGTCCCCGGCCTCCGGCATCGGCCGACCGCCCCGTCGGGCAGCGTTGGGCAGCCCTCGGAGACTGTGACGCCTGTCCGCTACAGGAACGGTTTGTATCCCGGCAAGCACAGGGCCACTACCGGCGGCTTCCGGTGGGTGTGAGCGTCGAGACAGGAGATTCCACCCACGAAGGGGGTCGACATGCAGACGGTGAGACCGGGCGCATCCGGCCTGGCGGTGACGCCTGTCGCGTGCGGCACATGGCAGTACGGCGCGGACCGGGGACCCATGGCCAAGCCCGCCGCGCTCCAGCCGATCGAATACGCGAGGCCGCTGGGCGCCAACTTCTTCGACACCGCCCGGGCCTACGGGTCCGGCGGCTCCGAGTGGCCGCTCGAAGTGGCAGCGGCAGACGAACTCGGTTCGGCCCGCGAGTCGGTCGTGATCGCCGCCAAGGGCGGCCTGCGCAGGGACGGGGACCGGCTGGTCCACGGCGCCAGGCCGGCATGGCTGCGCAAGGGTCTCGAGGCCGGAACTGCTGCGCTCGCTGAACTGGTGGCGCACGGCCTGATCCATCATGTGGCGGTCTACGACTGCACCCTGGCGCAGATGGCCGACTTCGCCACCGCACTGCCGGTGGAAATCGTCCAGCCGCCCTACCGCCTCATCCGCCGCGACATCGAATCAGACCTGCCGGGCCGCCCCGCCGTTCAGGTCGCCATCGTCGGTGGCCGCACCCCGGCCCACCTGGCGCAGTGCCTCGGCGCACGCCACCGCCACCTCAGCCGGTCCGACCTGGCCGAGACCGACCAGACCATGACCGCCACAATCCCGTTCGGCGATCCCACCCTGGAGGAAATGTCATGACCACCACCCAGCCCACATCGCCGGCCGACACACCGGCCTCCCTCGGCGGCCGCGCGCCGAAGACACCCGTCATCGCCTTCCTGGGCACCGGGCGGATGGGCGGCCCCATGGCCGTGAACCTGGCCCGGGGCGGCTTCCAGCTTCGGGTGTGGAACCGAACCAGCAGCCGTGCCGCCGCCCTGGCCGGTCACGGAGCGTTCGTCGCACACACCCCTGCGGAAGCGGCCCAGAGCGCCGGAATCCTCATCACCATGCTCGCCGACGGGCCGGCCACCGAACGGGCCGCGAACGGCCCGGACGGGTTCCTGGCCCGACGCCCCGGACTGATCTGGGTGCAGATGGCCACCATCGGAGCCCGCTGGTCGGCCCGGCTCGCCGTGGCCGCCGCCCGCCACGGGGTGACGTTCGTGGACGCCCCGGTCTCCGGGAGTCAGGGACCGGCCGAGGCCGGACAGCTGATCATCCTGGCCAGCGGTCCCGATCGTGTACGTGACGTCCTCACCCCGGTGTTCGGCGCACTGGGCCGAGCCACCGTCTGGCTGGGACCGGCCGGCGACGGCACCAGGGCGAAGCTGGTGCTGAACAGCTGGCTCGTCGACCTCGTCGAAGCCACCGCGGAGGCTCTGTCCTTCGCCGGCCGGCTCGGCCTGGACCCGGCCTCGATCGTGGAACTGCTGCAGTCCACCCCGCTCGGCTCGCCGTATGCGGTACAGAAGGCCACCACCATGCTCGCCGGCGACTTCACCCCCGCCTTCGCGCTCAAGCACGCGGTCAAGGACGCCGAACTGGCCGTACAGGCCGCGTGCGGCCTCGGCACCCACCTGCCGCTCATCGAAGCGCTGCTGCCCCGCTGGCGGCACACCGCCCTCGAGCACGCCGACGACGACCTGTCCGCGGTCTACATCACCGCGTGATCGAACCCGCCCGACGAAAGGACGCACGGCCATGAGGACACACGTCGGCCCACCGGCCCCTCCTCGCCGTACACGGCCACGACGCGTCCCCACAACGACACCAGCACGGCGGACCACCACGACCACCCCGGCATCGCCGCCAGGACGGGCGAGCACGGACGGCTGGGGTTGGCCCGCATCCTGATAGCCGCCTTCATGGTGGCCCTGGGCTTCAGCATCGTGAACGTCGCCCTGTCGTCGATCCAGCGTGAACTCCACGTCTCCGCAGCCTCGGTCCAGCGGGTGGTCACGGCCTGTGCCATCGCCTTCGGCGGCCTGCTCATCCTCGGCGGCGGGGCCGGCGACCTGTACGGGCGCCGGCGTCTGTTCCTCGCGGGGATCGGCGTATTCACCGCCGCATCCCTGGCCGGCGGACTCGCCCGCGGCCCGGTACTGCTGATCGCCGCACGCGTGGTGCAAGGCACCGGGGCCGCGATGGTCGCGCCCGCCGCGCTGTCACTCATCACCACGGGTTTCGCCGAAGGCCCGCGCCGGACCAGAGCACTGGGCCTGTACGGTGCGACGGCGTCCATCGGCTTCGTCGCCGGCCAAGTGCTCGGCGGCGTGCTGGTGGAGTTCCTCAGCTGGCGCTCGGTGTTCCTGGTGAACGTTCCGGTGGGGCTGGCCGCCCTGCTGCTGGCCCCCCATGTCCTGCGGGAGTCGAGACTGGCGCGTGTCGGTCGGAAGCTGGACGCCGTCGGTGCGGTCTTGATCACCCTGGCCGTGGCCGCCCTGGTTTTCGCTGTCTCCCAGATCGCCACGACCGGTATCGGCTCCGTCCCCGTGCTGGCCCCGCTCGCACTCTCCATCCTGGCGGGCACGGCCTTCGCGGCGAACGAACACCGGCACGCCGATCCGCTCGTGCGTCCGGCGCTGCTGCACACCTACGGCTTGCGCAACGCCAGCACTCTCATGCTGCTGCTCGGCATGTGGAACGGCGGTGAAATGCTCGTGCTCTCCGGATACCTCCAGCAAATTCTGCACATGTCGCCGCTCGATGCCGGGCTGAGCATCGCTCCGCAGGGGATGGTCGGACTGGCCACCGGCCTACTGGGCGCACGGCTGACCCGGCACCTCGGCATTCAACGCGTGCTGGTGGTGACCGGAACAGCCGCCACCGCCGGCTTCGCCGCCCTGACCCAGCTCCCCATGGCCGGCGGTTCCCACCTGCCGCTCGCGGCCGTGATGCTCGTCGGATTCGGCACCGCCGGCATGGCATTCGGCAGCATGGTCACCGCGAGCGCCGGAATCGCCGACCATGACCAGGGCCTGGTCGGCGGAGTGATCAACACCAGTCGGCAACTGGGTGCCGCGACGGGGGCGGCGCTGCTTCCCGCGGTCGCCGACGCGGCCGACCGAACGAGGCACACCTGGGCACGGTGTCACCTGCCTCATGTCACTTGCCGACGGAGACGCTTTCGCGTACCCGCCTGCTCGCCCGAATCTCCACAGCGTGACCTCGCCATGCCGTCCTACTCCCGAGTACTCCCAAGTGGTGGGACCGACGTGTCCGAAATAGCGTATGAAGTAGACGCTCCGTGGATGTTCGGTCGATGGAGGGCATCATGACCGACAACACAGCTCCGGACGGGGAATGGAGCGGGACGGAATGCCCGATGGGGGCGTTCGCCCGGCGGACGTTTCTGCAGGGCACCGCTGCCGGCCTCGTCGTCGGAACGGCGGGCGAAACCGCCCTCAGAGGGGGTACAGCGGCCGCCGCAACGGCGCCTGAGGCCGATGCGGAACCCTCGTCTCGGACGATTCCCTTCCACGGCTACCACCAGGCGGGCATCGCCCTTCCCCCTCACCCACAACGGGTCGCCATTTTTGTCGCGCTCGACGTCACCGCGTCCGGCCGCAAGGAACTCACCGAGCTGTTCCGCACGTTGACTGCGCGCGCCCGCTTCCTCACGGCGGGCGGCAGACCGCCCGAAACGTCTCCGACCGCGCCACCGTCAAGCTCGGGCATCCTCGGACCCACGGTCGTGGCAGACGGTCTCACGGTGACCGTAGGCGTGGGCGCCTCTCTCTTCGACGACCGATACGGTCTGCGCGCCCGGAAGCCGGTCCAGCTCGTCACGATGAAGGCATTCGAGCATGACGACCTGGATCCGGCACTGAGCCAGGGGGACCTGCTGCTCCAGATATGCGCCGACAACCGGGACACTACGGTGAACGCCCTGCTCGACATCCTGATGCACACCAAGTCGGCGGCGAAACTGCGCTGGCGCATCGACGGACAGCGCAATCCGCACCGCCCCGTCGGTGTCCGGCGCGACTGGTTCGGTTTCAAGGACGGCATCTCCAACGTCGACACCACCAGCGCCTCCCAGATGGACCAGGCGGTCTGGGTCCAGCCGAAGAGCGCCGAACCGGCCTGGACCGCGGGCGGCACCTATCACGTGGTGCGTATCGTGCACTTCTTCATCGAGGCGTGGCAGAAGGTGCCCGTCGCCCAGCAGGAGCGCATCTTCGGCCGTCGCAAGGCGAGCGGCGCCCCCCTTTACGCGCTGGGCGAGAACGACAACGACAAGTTCGACCCCATCTACACGAACGACCCCCAGGGACTCATCACCCCGCTCAACTGCCATATCCGGCTTGCCAACCCCCAGACCCCGGAGACCGCGGCGACCAGCACCATCCTGCGCCGGAGCTTCGACTACGACCGCAGTCCCAACCTGCCCGAGCTCGACATGGGACACGCGTTCAACTGCTTCCAGCAGGAACTCAACACCTACATCGCCATGCAGACCCGGCTGCAGAACGAAACACTCGTGCCTTTCATCAGCCCTCGGGGTGGAGGCTACTTCTTCACGCTCCCCGGCGTCCGGGACAAAAGTGACTACTACGCCCGCGGGCTGCTGACCTGATACCGGGCCGAACCACCGGACCGGACCACGGCACTGCGCACAGGAGGCGAGATGTTGTCTGCCGCGCGGACCCCAGCAGCGAGCCGCCGAAGCCACGGCGGGACACCACGGCCGGTCCTCGCGGCGGGCGTTGCCGCGCTGGTGGTCCTCTGTGTGCCCACCGCCCCCGTGCACACAGTGGCCGCGGACCTGCCGCCCGCGGCCGCCCGCGCGGACAGCCGCGTCTACGTCACCAACCAGCAGGACGACACCGTCTCGGTGATCGACGCCCACACCCACAAGGTGGTCGCGACCGTACCGGCCGGCACGGCGCCCGAGGGTGTGGCCGTCGCCAAGGACGGCAGGCGCCTGTATGTCGCCGACAGCGGCTCGGCCCGCGTCTCGGTCCTCGACACCCACACCTACAAGACCGTCGCCACGGTGCCCGTCGGCAAGAGCCCCACCGGAGTCGCCCTCAGCCCGGACGGCGGGTCCCTCTAC
This sequence comes from Streptomyces sp. NPDC001153, assembly GCF_053598315.1. Taxonomy (NCBI): domain Bacteria; kingdom Bacillati; phylum Actinomycetota; class Actinomycetes; order Kitasatosporales; family Streptomycetaceae; genus Streptomyces; species Streptomyces sp. NPDC001153. The sequence continues at coordinate 116,462 of NZ_JBSFJZ010000005.1, read as the reverse complement.
GTCACCAACGGCACCTCGAACACCGTCTCCGTGATCGACACCCATACCCAGCGGGCCTCAGCCACCATCCCCGTCGGCAGGTCCCCGGTGAACGTGGCCCTGAGCCGCGACGGCACCCAGGCGTACGTCGCGAACGCGGGATCGGGCACCCTGTCGGTCATCGACACCCGCACCCACCAGGTCACCCGGCAGCTCCCAGCGGGTCGCTCCCCGGTGGCCGTGGCCGTCACCAAGGACGGCAAGGCGGCCTACGTCGCCGACGAGGTCGGGACGCACGTCCTCGCCATCGCCACCGACAGCGGCAAGGCGACCACCGTCAACGTCGGCACAGGCCCCTTCGACGTCGCCATCAGCCCTGACGGCCGCTACGCCTACTCCGCGAACCTCGGCCCCGGCAACGTTTCCGTGATCGACACCGGCAGCACACACGTCTCGGCGACCATCGCCCTCGGCCCGCCCGGCACCGACCCGTTCAACCTGGCGGTCACCGACGCCGCGATCTACGTCACCAACCAGGGAGCGGGCACCCTCGCCGTCGTCGATTCCGCATCCCACAAGGTCGTCGCCACGGTCACCGTGGGCGCCCAGCCGTACGGGGTGGCGGTGCGCTGAGGCAGCCGATCACGACGAACGGGTTCGCCCCAGGGAGTATCACACCGCTCACGGGGAGTCGCGTGCGGCAGTCGCGCCAGATCCCGGTCCGCGCTCCGCTGGAGGGCGGATCACGCACCGTCTCCGCTGACTCCTCCAGGGCGAACAGTGCCTCGAGGCTCTCTCCGCTGCTTACCTATACCTAGGTCGATCTTGCCCTGCTGGAGCACCTGACTTCGCGCGCCACGCTCCGTCAAGCCGGGTCTTCAAAGGTGAGCGGTGTGGAGGTGTCCGCGGGTTCACCGTCGTGCCGTCGGGATCTGCGGCCTGGCCGCCCGCCTTCAGCGGTCGCAGGTGACGTGGAGGCGGGCCCAGGCGTTGTTGGCGTAGCCCTTTGGGTTCCAGACCGTCGCTGGGGACTCGGGCTGTACGGCTGCGGCGGAGTCCCAGGCGCGGACGAGGACTTCCGTCTCCCCCGCCGGGAGCATGAGCGTGGCGCGCCAGTGCTGCCACGTCCACGGGTTGTCCGGTGCGTTCAGATCGGCGTGGACCCACGTGGTGCCGCCGTCGGCGGACACGTCCACGCGTGTCACCGTGCGGTCGTCGCCGGCGAAGGCCACGCCGACGACCTCGGTAGCTCCGGACGGCAGCCGGGCGCCCTTGCCGGGCCGCAGGATAGCGATGTGAATGACGATCGGCCCGAGCGTGATGCCGTCGCCTGGTCCTGCCCTGTGAGGGTCCGCCTCGGGAGGCAAGAGGCTGTATTCCCACTGGAAGTAGTTGTCGGACGGCTCGGTCTGTGCGGTGATGCACTGGAGCCATTTGACGCTGCGGGCGCCGATGTAGCCCGGGACGACGGCGCGCAACGGGGCACCGTGCGCGACGGGAAGAGCCTGATCGTTCATCGCCCAGGCAAGGAGCACCTCGCTGGAGGTGGCCTTCGCCGCAGGTATTGAGGCGCCGAAGGGCTGTGGTGGGTCGGCGTCCTGTGACACGTCGGCACCCGTGAAGGCAATGTGGGCCGCTTCTGCGTGCAGCCCTGCCTCTGCCAGTACATCCGCCAAGCTCACACCGGTCCACCATGCCGTGGAGATGGCTCCCGGGCCCCAGGGGACCTGGCCGGGTATGTCGCGGAACTCCATGAGGTCGGCGCGACGGTTGCCCGCGCACTGCAAAGTGGCGAGCACTTTCCGTTCGGGGAAGCGGCGCCGCAGGTCGTCCAGCGACAATTCCAGCGGGCGGTCGACCGCGCCGTCCACCCGTAGCCGCCAGCTCGCCCCGTCCACGCGAGGGATTGGGGCATGGTTGCGGCCATAGAAGGTGTCCAGAGGGGTGACCAGGTCCACGAGCGCGCCGGGAGGTGGTTCAGCGTTGTAGGGCTCGGTCTGGTGCACGATCATGTCATCCCGTTTGCCCCATATGCCCATATCGCCACTATGCTCGAAGTTCTTCCAAGCGGCACCTCTGATCTCACTCGGTTTCGGCGACCCGACAGAATGCGCATCGCAGCGGCCTCCAGTAGGAGAGCGAGTCATGGGTAAGGAACGCCCCGGGGACGACACAGACCCATCCCACGCCCGAGATCATCTGGCGAACGAGCGCACCTACCTCGCGTGGCTGCGCACATCCGCAAACGTGATGGCGCTAGGGCTGGCCGTGGCCAAGTTCGTCGACGACAGCCGCACCCGTTCACTGGCCGCAGGCGCTCTACTGATGACTGTCGGAGCGGCTGGGCTGGCCTACTCCGCAGTGCGCTACCGGAGCGCCGCAGCCGATATCAGGCACGAACGACTTCTCGCCGCCAGCCGAACCGGAGGACCACTGACTGCAGGCGCCGTACTGACCGTCGCACTCGCTGCCGCCCTATTGCTGCTCTGGTGACGTCAGTGCGGCCAGGCCGTTGACGCTGGCTGTCGGCGTTGCGGAACCCGAACGCGTTGCGAGCGACGAGCTTGATCACACGATTAATGCCCTCGCTCTTGGCGTTGCTGTACCCGTGTCAATGAACGCGACGCTCTCGGGCCACCAGCGGTCAACGGTGCCGGCGAGGGTGCGGACTTCGGGGTTGTCGGAGTCCGACGAGCCAGGTCAGGAACTTCCTGCGGGTGTGGCCGACTTGTGGCTGTCGGCGCCGGTACGGGCCGGGGCGAGGAGGGTGCGCAGGTTCTCCGTGGCGATCCATGCGCTCAGGAGCATCTGCCCGATCTTGCCCCTAGTCGAACAAGGGGTTCCACATCCATGCGAACTGCTCGTTGGTGCGGTCTTTACGATTGCGTAGCAGGCGTCGTCCGGCCTTCCACTCAGGATCGGTGGCCCGTCCGCGCCGCCCGCGGTCCTGGGAATTGGTGCGGCGCCGCACCAGGCAGAGCATCTTGTTGGCGAGCTGGACGACGTGGAAGTGGTCGACGACCACGAGGGCGTCCGGGAGAGCGGTGCGCACGACGGCCCCAGTAGGTGGCTGACATGTCGTGGCGACGTAGCGAATTTGCTGCCTCCAGGACAGACCGGACAGGCCACCGGCCAAACCCGCTCCGCCGACCGCGCGGGCTACTGCCCCGTCTGACCTGCGATCGCAGCTGCGGTCGACCCGTCGTGAACCATCGTGAACCCGTTCGGCGTACACGGCGCGAAAGCCTGATTGGTCGTGCAGTCGTTCGCCATTCGCCGACAGATGACCCATCCGAGTGAAGGTCTCCGGCCAAGGTGAGTATGTATAAATTGTCCGTTAGATTCCTTCATGGCTCGAGGCGCTCCGGGTGACCAGCGTCAGGCGTCATCAAGGTGACCTCAGCGCCCCGATGACAAGCATTGCCCTCGCTGGCAGCCATTGCCGAACACGGCGACCAGGCTGCCGCGAAACCTCTCACGCCACGCGGCGCCGTCCTCACGGCTCAAGCGCCACGGCAGCTTGCCATGCGGGTCATCCGCCGGCGGCGTGACCACAAGGAGTGAACATGGGTATGAGAACAACCTTCACCCACACGTTCATAGCGATGGTCGTATACGCGTCAATCACCGCCTGCGTGACGCCCGGGACGCTGGAATCCGCGTCCTCCCCCCTGGATCCGGTGCAGGGCCTCATAGTTGGGTCAAACGCCAGCCCCTCAGCGCATGGCACGCCGATACAGTCTCCGGCGCTGCCCGGGGCCCAGCAGATCTCGGGGAACGACCGGGTGTACACCGCTGACCAGGCCTCCAACACGGTGAGTGTCATCAACCCGGCGACGAATACGGTGCTCGGCACAATCGCCCTGGGAAAACCGCGATTGAGCCCCAGCGCGGACGTGCTGGGAGCCATGTACGACGGACAGATCGACGTCCACGGCCTGGGCTTCTCCCGGGACGGAAAGTGGCTCAACGTGATCGACGTGACCACCAACGCCGTCCACGTCATCGACACCGGGACCAACGAGGTGGTGCGCACCGTGTACGTCGGCCGGTCCCCGCACGAGGGGTTCTTCTCTCCGGACGGCACCCGGCTGTGGGTGGCGGTGCGCGGCCAGAACTACATCTCGGTGATCGACTGGCGGGCGGGCAAGGAGGTCGAGCGGATTCCCACCGAGGACGGGCCGTCGAAGGTGGTTTTCAGCCCCGACGGCAAATTTGCCTACGTCAACCACCTGCGCGCCTTGGTGCTGGACGTGATCGATGTGGCCTCCCGCCGAATCATCCGGCGCGTGGCGATCCCCGCGGAGGCGGGCGGGTCTTCCGACGAGGCCATCTCACCCGACGGCCGGGACATCTGGCTCGGCATGCCCACCAACGGCCGGACCACCGCCGTGCTCAATGCGGCCACCTACCGCGTGGAGGCGGTGCTGCGCACCGGGCCGCGCACCAACCACCCTAACTTCGTCACGGTTGACGGCGTCGACTATGCCTACCAGACCGTGGGCGGGCTGAACGAGACCTTGGTCTACCGCCGATCGCGCAACGGGGCGCCGCCCACGCTGGTGAAGACCATCCACAACAACGGCCACGGTCCCCACGGCATCTGGCCGAGCCCCGACAACACCAGGATCTACATCGCCCTGCAGAACTCCGACGCGGTCGATGTCATCGACACACACACGAACTCGGTGATCAAGACGCTTCACATCGGCCAGTCGCCCATGGCACTGGTGTACGTGGCGCGCAGTACGCCAGCAACCAGCACACACAACCTGGGCCGACAAGGACTGGGCATGCGCACGCAGATCCTCGCCTTGCGCGTATCGGGCAGCTCCGGCCAGGGCACGGCCCTGATCCGGGAACTCCCAGGCATCAACGAAGTCACCATCGGGGCCACCGGGTTGCCACCCAACCAGCAGTTCACCGCCTACGCCGGCGACGGCACCCGCACGACCGCACTGATGTCCATGATGAGCAACCAGTTCGGCAACATCGACGAAGCCCTGTCCTATTCGTACTTCTTCGCCAACCACTACACCTCCGTCGTCCTCAAGCCTGGAGCTCCGTCCGGCGAGCAGGAGTCAGGCACGGCAATGCCTCAGGCATCAGGACCAAGAGGGCAGGGCGGCGTAGTCGGTGTGGTCAGCGCGTGTCGGTGACGGGGCCACCGGTCAGCATAGTGATCGGGAATTCGGTGTCCTGAGCCGCCCCGGCCGAGGAAAGTCGACGTAGGCGCCGCCATCAGCCAGCGCCTCGGCTCTCTGCCGGGTCCGGTCCCACACCAGCACATCGAACCCGGCATGCGACAGATTCTGCGCGATGGGGCACGCATGGCAGCGGCGTCCACGACAGCGACCGTCGTCTGCCCATTCCCCTCCCGCCCAGCCGTCACACACCCTCCGGGGACGGGCCGGCGACGGGGACGGCCGCGGCCATCATCGAGTCGATCTCCTTCAGGTCGGCCTCGTCCAACGACAGATCTGCCGCCGCGAGGCTGTCCTCGATGTGGTGGGCACGCCGCGTACCGACGATCGCCACATCCACTCCCGGCTGAGCCAGGGTCCACGCGACGGCCAGTTGACTCACCGTCATGTCGCGGAATGCGGCGAACTCCTGGAGCTCGCGTACGACAGCGAGGTTGCGCCCATAGGTCTCGCCTCGGAAAACGTTGCTCTTCGCCCGCCAGTCGTCGGCAGGGAAGACGGTCTCCTTGGAGAGGATGCCCGATAGCAAGCCGTGCGCGAGGGGCCCGTAGACCAGGACACCGATGCCGTGCTGCCGGGTATAGGGCAGCACCGTGTCCTCGATCTCGCGGCGGAAGAGGTGGTAAGGCGGCTGCAGCGTCTCCACCGGAAGGGTGCGGGAGAACTCGGCCATCTGCTCGGCGGAATAGTTGGAGACGCCGACATGCCGGATCTTGCCCGCCTTGACCAGTTCCTTCAGTGCACCTGCGGTTTCGGCGAACGGCACCTTCGGGTCGGGCCAGTGGACCTGGTAGAGGTCGATGTGGTCGATGCCGAGCGCGGTCAGACTGGCGTCGACACCCTGGCGCAGCGCCCCGGGACTCGCATCCCGGGCGATGCCGGTAGCGGTCCTGCGCAGACCGCCCTTGGTGGCGATCACCAACTCGTCGCGCCGACGCCGCAGTTCGCCCCGCAGCGCGGCGCCGAGCAGTCTCTCCGAGGCACCGAATCCGTACGCCTGGGCGGTGTCGAAGAAGTTCACCCCGAGCTCGCGGGCCCGGTGGATGGCGGCCTTGGCATCGTCCTCGGCGAAGGCGCCCCAGTCGCCCCCCAGCTGCCAGGTGCCGAGGGCGATACGGGAGACCTGCAGGCCGGTCGATCCCAGTGTGGTGCTCCGCATGGTTGTCCTCCGTGCGTCATTGATCGTTCGGTGTCTCTGATGCTTAGGGGCAGGAGGCCCGTTCATCGGTCAGCCGGTTCTGGTGCCGATCACATGCCCGATGACGAAGACAGCGGCCACGGCGCCGACACCCACCGGGTGATCCCTCATGATCGCCGTCGCAACGTGCCTGGCGTCTCGGCAGCCGTGCCGGGACCGTGGCGGCTCGTCCGTGTGGCGACGGCGGCGAGGAGTGCCAGCACGACGACGGTGAACCACGTCGTCGCATCGGTCAGGCTCATGGACCGGCTGGCGACGCCCAGGCCGACGGGCAGCAGGGCCAGGCCGAGGTACGAGGCGAGGAACAGGCCGGCGAGGGCTTCGCCGCGCTGAGCCGGGGCGGCGGTGGCGGCCACGTGTCCGACGGCGGACTTGAACAGCACACCGGCACCGGCTCCGGCGGTGATCCCCGCGAGCAGGAACACGGGCAGACTGCCAAGGCGCATGCCGACTGCGAGTACGGTCATGCCCACCGCCTGGGCGAGCAGCCCGAGGTACCAGCGCGTCCGGGTGCCGAGCCGGCCGGTACCCGTCTGGGCCGCCGCGGCGGCTCCGAAAACCGCGAATACGACCAGTCCGGCCAACGCACGGGACGGCTGGTGCAGGACCCCGCCGAGGAAGCCTGGGACCACGGACGTGAAGAGCCCGAACACGGCCATGGACGTGAATCCGGCCGCGGCGGCGGCGAGATGTCCACGGTCGCCGTGCGCGCCCCGGACCCGCTGGGGCCGGTAGGCCGGCCTGACCGCGGGCCTGCGAACGGTCTCGGGGGTCAGAGCGATGGCAGCCACTCCGATCAGCAGCAGCACGACGAAGACCGCATACGGCAGTGTGAGCGGCGCGACCAGGTACTGGGCGAGCGCTCCCGCGGTGATGGGTCCCAGCCCGAGGCCACCGATGTTGGCGACGGTCGACACGATCTCGAACCGCCGCGTCGAGGCGCCGGGCAGGTGGGCGCCGTGCAACTCCTGCAGATACGCGGTGGCGGTCGCCGTCAGCATGCCGACGCCGAGACCGGTGACCAGCCGGGCGACGATCAGCACGGGCAGAGACGGCGTGGCCAGGAACAGCGCGGCTGCGAGCAGTTCCAGTGCCAGCGCCGAAGCCATGACCTTCTTGCGGCCCAGCCAGTCCGAGACGTGCCCGGCGAGCAACAGGCTGGTCAGGACCCCGATGGCGTAGACGGCGAACACGACGGTGACCGTGAAGGTCGAGAACCCGTCATGGGCCTGGTAGAGGGGATACAGCGGGGTGGGAACCGTGGAGAACGCCATCGCCGTCACGAACACCGCGGCGACCGTCCAGAACCCTGCGCCGTACCTGCGAGCGGCGTGTGTCTCCTCGTGCGGGCGGGCCTGTCGGGCGGATACAGGGTTCGCGTGCGGCTCCATGGCCGATGTCACTGACATCAGAGCACTCCGATCTTTGACGGTGGATTCCGTCGGCGGGGGAAGCAGGGGCGACCGCTCGTTCACCGCCGTTCGTGCCAACGCGCGGACGCGGCCGTTGTTTCCCATTGGAGAGTGATAGTCCAAGATGATGGTTATCGACGTAGGAGATAGCCGGCTCTCAGGCGGCCGACTGCGTCCCGCAACATGTCGTGCAGGCAAGGCGGCGCGTCACGACGACGAGGCCGATCACGCGCTTGCTGGGAGCTGGGGTGATCGTCGCATGGTCGGCGCACACGGCCAGACCGCAAAGGGAACATATGCCGATGGCGGCGCTATCATCCCGCCCCGCTTGGGTGCACTCGTAGCACGTCATTTCTGCCTCCTATGAGGGATTCAGGTGATTCCGGTGGTAGTGGGCCAGGGAATGCCGGCTCATCGGCGTCGTTCCTTCACGCCCGCTTTCAGGCGGCTGCCGAAGTCGGAGTCGGCACGGCGGAAGTTGTCGATCGCCCGCTCGACGATGTCGTCGCGGTCGGCGGAGACGCCGGCCAAGGCGATGGCCAGGTTGTTGATCAGGCGCTCCTTCCCCTCCTGCGGCATCAGTCGGTAGAGGTTGCCCGCCTGGACGAAGTCGTCGTCCTGGGCGTGTGCCGGTGCGGCGTGGTTGCCGGTGAGCCCGGAGACCCCGGTGGCGGCCCACAGCGGCCGGTCGGTCTGGGCCGGGCCGTCGAAGCTGTTCGGCTCGTAGTTCTTCGAGCCGCTGTGCCGGCCGTCGTACAAGGCCCCGTCGCGGCCGTAGGTTCGAGCCTCGGTGGCGTGCGGGCGGTTCACCGGCAGTTGGTCGGCGTTGATACCGACGCGGTAGCGGTGGGCGTCGCCGTAGGCGAAGAGGCGGCCCTGGAGCATTTTGTCCGGGGAGGGGCCGATGCCCGGCACGAAGTGCGCGGGTGAGAAGGCCGACTGTTCGACTTCGGCGAAGATGTTCCGCGGATTGCGGTTGAGCTCCAGCCTGCCGATCTCGATGGGCGGGTAGTCCTCGTGCGGCCAGACCTTGGTGAGGTCGAAGGGGTTGAAGCGGTAGGTGGCCGCGTCTGCCGCAGGCATGATCTGGACCTGGACCGTCCAGCTCGGGTACTCGCCGCGCTCGATCGCCTCGGGCAGGTCGCGCTGGTGACTGTCGGGGTCCTTGCCCGCGAGGATCTCGGCCTCGGCGGAGTCGAGGTTCCTGATGCCCTGGTCGGTCTTGAAGTGGTACTTGACCCAGAACGCCTCGCCGGCCGGGTTGTTCCACTGGTAGGTGTGCGAGCTGTAGCCGTTCATGTGGCGGTACGAGGCGGGGATGCCGCGGTCACCGAAGAGCCAGGTGACCTGATGGGTGGACTCCGGGCTCAGGCCCCAGAAGTCCCATACGCTGTCCGGCTCTTGTGAGCCGGTGTGGGGGCCGCGCTTCTGGGTGTGGATGAAGTCCGCGAATTTGCTCGGGTCCTTGATGAAGAAGATCGGGGTGTTTGTTGCCGATGAGGTCGTAATTGCCCTCCTCGGTGTAGAACTTGATCGCGAAGCCGCGCGAGTCCCGGACCGCGTCCGCCGAGCCGAGGCTGCCCGCCACCGTCGAGAAGCGGACGAACACCTCGGTCTGCTTGCCGATCTCCGAGAGGAACGCAGCCCGGGTGTACGTCGTCACGTCGGCGGTGACGGTGAATGTGCCGTACGCACCGGCGCCGCGCGCGTGCACGATCCGCTCCGGGATGCGCTCACGGTTGAAGCGCGCCAGCTTCTCGAACAGTTGCTGATCCTGGACGAGCAGCGGCCCGCCGCGGCCGGCCGTCTCGGAGTTCTGATTGTCCGCGACAGGCGCACCCGTCTCGGTGGTGAGAAGGGGACGCCCTCCGTCTTGTGTGGTCACCTTGTGCCTCCGCTGGCATGGATCGTTGAGGAAACCGGCATCGGACATGACTGCCCTCTGCCTTCCGCGTCCTTTGCGGTGTCGGTGTATCTGCCTGGTTTCGCGGCCGCCGGGCCCGTGCGAACGTGTCAGACGTGGCGATGATGTCGCCGTTCGCCCGGTCTGACGCGGTGAGCGACGAGCGCGGCGACGTCGTCGTCGCGGGTGCCGGGAACGTAGGCGTTCATGTCGTGGTGGAGGTGGTGCAGGAGTTGGCGGGGTGGGGCCGAGGCCCATCTGCGGATGCGTTGGGCGAGGGGGTAGAAGGTGCCGGTCAGGTCGCGGCTTTCGCTGATGCCGTCGGTGTAGAGCAGCAGGCGGTCGCCCAGGCCGAAGGGGATGGTGTCGAGCTGGTAGTGGTCGCCCAGAAGGGCAGCCATGTTGATGGGCGGCGAGGGTGCGCTGGGTTCCACCTCGCGCGCCTCGCCGTTGTGGAGCAGCAGCGGCGGTGGGTGTCCGCAGTTGACGAGGCGGGCGATGGGCTCGTCTGCGGGGATCTCGGCGAGCACGATGGTGACGAAGCGCTCGAGCGCGTCCTCGGGCAGGGCTTCTTCGACGTGTTCGTGCATGCTTGCTTCCAACATGTGTGCCAGATACGGCAGATCGGGCGCGTCCCGCACGTGCGCCCGGAAGGAGTTGAGCATCGTGGATGCGGCTTCGACGGCGGGAAGTCCCTTGCCGCGCACATCGCCGATGATCAGCCGTACGCCGTGCGGGGTCCGGCGCGCCTCGTAGAAGTCGCCGCCGATGCGGGCATGCGCGGCAGCGGCCTGGTAGATGGTCTCGATGTCGACGTGCCCGAGGTGGCGTGGGATCGGGGGCCGCAGTGCGTGCTGTGCGGTTTCCGCCACGCTGCGGACCGCAGCGAGGGTGCGCTCCCGGTGCTGCCGTACCCGACTGGCGTATGCAGCGGCCAGTGTGATGGCCGTGATCGCCACGACGGTGAACACACTGGGTGTCTGACCGAGATCGTGGTGGGTGGCGGCGAGGGCGATGCCGGCTATCAGGGCCAGCAGTCCGATGACCAGCGTGCCGGCCACGGGCCACATGGCGGCGGCCAGCGCCGGCGCCACGCCGAGCAACCGGTTGAACTGCAGGTTGGGTGTGAGTAGATCCGCGGTCGTGTCCAGCGCGATCACCAGCAGAGGGGCGACGAGCATGGACTCACAGGCGCCGCTCCTCTCCCGCATTCGCCCAGGAAGTCGTTTCGGGATGATCACCCGGGCGAGCGATGGGAGTTTGTTCCAGCGGGACGGGATGGGCCTTTCGGCCTGTACACCCATGGCTTCAGCTCCTCACGTCGAGTGGGACTGTTGGGTCCACACGGTCTTGCCGCGAGCGGTGAGGCGCGTCCCTTGGTGCTGTGTGAGCTCGGAGACGATGGACAGGCCGCGACCGCCCTCGTCGCTCGGGCGGGCCTTGTGCAGACGGGGAACGGCACCGTTGGTGTCGGAGACTTCGCAGATGAGTGTGTGACCGTCGTTGATCAGGCGCAGTTCTGTCGGCCCGGTCGCGTAGCGGAGGGCATTGGCCACGAGTTCACTGACGATCAAGGCGGTGGTGGAAGCGAGTTCGTCGAGCGTCCATGTCGCCAACTGCCGGCGGGTCCAGGCGCGGGCAGCGGCGACGGCCGCAGGGTCGGACGGTACGGCCAGACTTGCGACGTTCTTCGCGTCCAAGGCCTGTGCACGGGCCACGAGCAGGGCCGGCTCATGGCCCGGGTCCACATCGCGACGGGTGCTCTCGATGATCTTCCGCACGTCGAGGCCGGACCGGTTCACCACCTCATGGAGGTGTTCCGTGGCCGCGTCGCCGTCGGGGTGGGCATCGTCGATGCCACCGCTCTTGAGGAGCAGGACGGTACCTGGGGGTACGTCGACCTCGGCGCTCTCGTAAGGATGCCCATCGGTACCCAGAGCCGGATGGGAGGGCAGGCCCGGCGCGCCGACAACACCGTCGGGGTGGATGATCACCAGCTGCGAACCGCCGGCCCGGGACGAGGTGCAGCGCCCGGTGACGGGGTCGTACACCACCAAGAGGCAACTGGCGCCTGCATACTTCACATCGGACGGGAGCCGGCCCGACATCAGGTGCTCCCCCAGGCGGGTCGCCATGTCCTCCAGGCGCGCGAGTATCTCGTCCGGCGCCAGGTCCTCCATGGCCAGCGTGATGATCATCGCTCTCAACTGGCTCATGCCGACCGCGGCATCGACGCCCTGACCTCGTGCGGCTCCCACCACCAGGGCCACGCGTGCACCGGACAGCGGGATGATGTCGAACCACTCGCCTCCTGAGCCCTCCACCGGAAGCTCCCCTTCCGCAGCCTCGATCGCTCCGAAGGACGGAAGCGCCTCAGGAAGCAGCTTTCGCTGCAGGAGCTGGGCATGGACACGTCCCTGGATCCGGCCACGGACCGCGTCCAGACACTGCGCGGCCCGGTCCGCGAACCTGACGGCCGCCTGGAGGTCGTCCACGTCGAAGGGAGCGGACTCCGCCCGCCGATACAGGCCCACCAGGCCGAGAACGGCGTCCCCGACGATCAGGGGGATCACCATGGCGGAGTGGGCCCGTGCCTCCCGGATGCAGTGTGCGCGTGCAGGATCATGCACCGGCCACCGCCCGTCGCGGACCAGGTGGGCGATGAGGCGAGGGCGCAGATCGACGAGGGCCTGCCGGTAGGGGGTCGCACGCGGGATCCGGGACACGTCACCCACCGCGTACGCGGGCCTGACGTCGGTTCCCGGCTTGGACTGGAAGGCAGCACGTCGAAACAGTGTGCCGCTGGGCAGAGGGCGGGGTATGGACACGTAGCCGTGCAGTATCGGCTCCGACACCTCGATGGCGACGAAGTCGGCCAGTTCGGCCACCGCGGCATGAGCGAGCCTGTCTGCGGTCTGGAAGACGTCTGTGCTGGTGCCGAGGGCGGGACTCTCCGACCCTGGGCGGATGCAGGTAACCACGATGATCGTCCTGTGTTGATTGGACACCGGTTCGCGAGGCGCCGAGCGCGAACCCACCTCATGAACGCCGTCGATGCGCCGCTGGTGGATGTGTGACCGCGCAGTGGTGCTGCTGGGGTCCGTTCCTCCTCTACCGCTGAACTCTGCGGTGCTGGGGTTCCGGATCTTCTTGAGCTCCACTCTACTTTGTGGAGTGACTCCAGACAATGGAAACAGTTTAAGAACTTGACAAGGTACTGGAATTGCCCCCGGGACGCACCATGAAGACGACGTGCCGCGATGCAACGCCGTGCACGAAACCAGCACTGACCGGTGCCAAAAGCGCGCAGCTCCAGGCCTACGCCATGGCGGAGCGACGTTTGGACGTCGCTCCGCCATGGGGAGTCCGGCATGGGGCGTAGGTATCGCTGCGAGTCCGCGCCAGGAAGCGACGGGGTCCGGCAGTCGCGCGGGGCGGCGTGGGACAGCGGGAGCCGCAGCCGACGAGGCGGGATCCGGTCGACCGTCGACGTTCAGGATTCGCCGCCCGCAAGCGCGGCTTGGAGAGGAGGCCCAGGCGTCGCCGCATCTCGTGGACATGCGACGCCTGGGTCATGTGTCGGCGAGGCGATCAGCGCCGCTGGGCGGCGCAGCGCTCGCAGGTACCCCAGAAGGTGACTGCAGCTTCGTCGACCCGGTAGGAAGCGGGCAGGTTGCTCTCAAGGCAGGGTGCCGCACCGACCACGCATTCCACATCGATGATGTCGCCGCAGAGGCGGCACACGAAGTGGTGGTGATTGTCGTTGCGTTCGGGTTCGTACCGTGCCGGCAGGCCCGCGATCTGGGTGCAGCGGATCATACCCGCCTCCGTCAGCACACGAAGGACGTTGTACGTGGCTTGCAGCGACAGTTGACCCGTCACCTGCTGCGCCCGGGCCCGAATGGCTTCGACCTCGGGATGCCCGGGCAGCTCCTCGACAGCGGCGAGTACGGCCATGCGCTGCGCAGTCACCCGAAGCTGCGCGTCGCGCAGACGCGTGGCAGCTCGGGCCATCGGCTCCTGTTCTGCTCGATCCCCGTCTGCTGTCGGGGCATGGCGGGCGTCTGGGTGTCCGGCGCCGGTCGGCATCGATCGATTCCTGACCATCACTGCCTCCAGAGTGCACAAACTCGCCGTCGGAGTCGTTTGCACGCTTCATCCAGAATCTTTTATGTATCCAATCCTAGTTCTGGAGTGACTCAAGTCAATAGAGTCCTACTACTCAATGCCTGGCCGCGGCCAGTCATTCCGGACAGTCGGAGTTCTTGACGACCTCGACGAAGCCGGTGGGCCGGAGGCCGGGAGCGTAGAAAGTCGGCACATCCACCTTGATGTTCCCGAAGGCGGCGTCCGGCCGGTCCTCGATGCCCTCGGTGAACGCGGCAAGGATCCGGACCCCGGCCACCAGGGTCGGTGGGGCCATCGTCGAGCCTGTCGCGCCGGCGACATGGACCGCCGCACGGCCGGCCCAGAACGAAAGCCAGGCCCGCGAGCCGGAGGAGGCCGACCATCGTCGCCGCCACACCCAGCCCGGCACTCGTCGGCATGATCGGCGGGCTCGATGCGGTCCTCCGATCGGCGGCGCAGCAGCCGGGCACACGCGGCAGGAACGCCATCGGTTGATGCAGCCCCGGTCAAAGGGGAGGGCAGGCGTGCCGACACAGCGACACGGCTGGGCCGATTGCCGCGACCGACAGCTCGCGACGCCAGGGGGCCCGGGAATCCACACATACAGATCCCGAGCACCTCGAGCGCCCACGCGGCCGCGGTCTGCGCACGTGTCACACAGCGAGACACCCGGGAGCGCATGTGGGCGACGTGAGACACCTCACCTCACTAGTTCACCATTCAACCTCTTGCGCAGAAATATCTGGCTTGGAAGATTGATTGACATGGGCGTCCCACCCGGGGACGGATCCCGTCCTCACGAGACACCCGAGGAGGCCGCAATGCCGGCATCCGAGAACCGACCGCAGGGACTGCTCGCGCGGATCGGCCGCTTCTTCGGCCGGCCCTCCGGCAGGCACGCAGGACGCGTGTCCCTGCTCCTTTCAGAACAAGAGGAACCCATCATGTTCAACATCGCCAATGTCAAGGCCGCCCCCAGCCCGGATCTGCTGACCCCTGAGAACTCGGTGATGCTGTTCGTCGACCACCAGCCGCAGATGTTCTTCGGGACCGCCAGCGGCGACCGCACCGCGATCGTCAATGCCACCGTGGGCCTGGCGAAGGCGGCCAAGGCGTTCGGTGTGCCGACGGTGCTGACCACCGTGGCCGCCGAGTCCTTCTCCGGCCCGCTCCTGCCTCAGCTGGCCGAGGTCTTCCCCGGTCAGGAGATCATCGACCGCACCACGATGAACGCCTGGGAGGACAACGCGGTCGTCGAGGCGATCAAGGCCACCGGCCGCCGGAAGATCGTCATCTCGGGCCTGTGGACCGAGGTGTGCATCGTTCTCCCCGTGCTGTCCGCGCTCGGGCAGGGCTACGAGGTGTACGTCGTGGCCGACGCCTCCGGCGGTGTCACCCCGCAGGCTCACGAGCACGCCATCGAGCGGATGGTCAATGCCGGTGCCGTGCCGGTGACTTGGATCCAGGTCCTGCTCGAGCTGCAGCGCGACTGGGCCCGTGCCGAGACGTACCTCCCTGTCATGGAGATCGTCAAGGAGCACGGCGGCGCCTACGGTCTCGGCGTCGTCTACGCCCAGTCCGTCATCGGCGCCCACGCCGCGGGCTGATCCACCGGGTCGCCGGCCCGAGGGCGCCCCGCCCCTGGGCCGGCACCGGCCCGCAGCCAAAGACCTCGAAGTACCCGCCGTCCGGGGATGCAGCGGCGCAGAGGTCATCCCGCGTCCCAGAAGCAGCGGGCCTGCCACCTAGCGGCCGGCCCATGGACGGCCCACGTTCGCGTGCGCGAGCAATCCGAACCCGGCATGGGCCGTGACCCAAGGAAACGACAGTGAACCTCAATCATTCCTCGGCGCCCGGCGCGTCGGGCGGTCGTGAGCCGCTGCTGCCGGCCCTGATGACCGTGACGGCGGTGAGCGGGCTCATCGACGCGGTCAGCTATCTGGGGCTGGGCCATGTCTTCACCGCGAACATGACCGGCAACGTGGTCATCATCGGCTTCGCCGCCGCCGGCGTCCCCGGCTTCTCGGTGCTCGGCTCGCTGGTGTCGCTGGCCGCCTTCCTTCTCGGGGCGGGGGCGGCCGGCCGTCTGGCAACCGTGATGGGTCACTGGACGTCGCCGAGCCGGCTGCGCTGCATCCTGCTGCTGGAAACGGTGCTGCTGGCCACGGCCACCACGGTCGCCTTTGTCGCGAGCCATGCGCTCCATGCGCTCATCGCCCTGATCGCACTGGCCATGGGCCTGCGCAACGGGACGGTTCGCAAACTCGCCGTTCCGGATGTGACCACGACGGTGCTGACCCTGACGCTGACCGGACTGGCATCCGACTCGACTCCGGCAGGCGGTACCAATCCGCGTGCCGGCCGTCGGCTGGCCTCGGTGCTGGCGATGCTGGTAGGCGCGTTCGGCGGAGCCCTGCTCGTGCAGCACACGGGGCTCGGCTGGCCTCTGCTGGCAAGCACATTCGGTACCGCTGCCGCCGTCCTGGCCGTACCACGCGGCCCGTCCGCGGGCTGACTCAAGCCCGCCTGCCAGTCCCCCTCACTGCGGCCCCGGTAGCCGCTTCACCCCCCACACCCCCCATTTTTTGGGCTTGCTCATTGGAGATGATTTCCATGGCCACTATGCCCGTGGCTGGCCTCCCCCCGGTCAGCGACGACCACGTCGCCGACCTCGTGATCCGCAACGCCAAGCTCTACACCGGCGACCCGACAAACCCCCAGGCCAGCGCCGTCGCCATCAAGGACGGCAAGGTCACCGTGGTCGGTGACGACAACGACGTCGCCCGACTGATCAGCGGCCGGACCCGAGTGGTCGACGCGCTGGGCCACCGGGTCGTGCCCGGCCTCAACGACTCCCACCTGCACGTGATCCGCGGCGGCCTGAACTACGTCCTTGAACTGCGCTGGGACGGCGTACCGACGCTGCGTCAGGCACTGGCGATGCTGCGCGAGCAGGCCGCCCGCACCCCCAAGGGGCAGTGGGTCAGGGTGGTCGGCGGATGGTCGGCGGACCAGTTCGCCGAGAAGCGCCTGCCGACCCTGGCCGAGCTGAACGCGGCCGCTCCGGACACACCGGTGTTCGTGCTGCACCTGTACCAGTCCGCCCTGATGAACCGTGCGGCGCTGAAGGCGGCGGGATACACCAAGGCCACACCCGACCCCAAGGGCGGCCAGCTCGTGCGCGGCCGTGACGGGGAGCCGACCGGCATGCTCCTGGCCGCCCCCAGCGCGCTGATCCTGTACTCCACCCTCGCCGCGGCACCGACCCTGCAGGGCGAGGACCTGAAGACCTCCACCCGCCAC
The DNA here is from genome assembly GCF_053598315.1 of Streptomyces sp. NPDC001153. Taxonomy (NCBI): domain Bacteria; kingdom Bacillati; phylum Actinomycetota; class Actinomycetes; order Kitasatosporales; family Streptomycetaceae; genus Streptomyces; species Streptomyces sp. NPDC001153. The sequence continues at coordinate 99,335 of NZ_JBSFJZ010000005.1, read as the reverse complement.
TTCCTGCGCGAGCTGAACCGATTCGGTCTCACCTCGGCCATCGACGCGGCCGGCGGCTTCCAGAACTTCCCCGACAACTACGGCACCGTCATCGACCTCGCCAAGGCCGGCCAGCTGTCGCTGCGCATCGCCTACCACCTCTTCCCGCAGACCCCGGGACAGGAGATCGACGACCTCAAGCGCTGGATCGACATGGTCAAGCCCGGAGACGGCGACGCATGGCTCCGGCTCAACGGCGCCGGAGAGAACCTGACTTGGTCGGCTGCCGACTTCGAGAACTTCACCGAGCCCAGGCCCGAGCTGGCCGCGGGCTACGAGGGCGACTTCGAGAAGGCCGTACGGCTGCTGATGGAGAACGGCTGGGGCTTCCGGCTGCACGCCACCTACGACGAGACGATCCGCCGCGACCTCGCGGTCTTCGAGAAGCTCGCCGCCGAGGGCCTCTTCCCCGCCGGCAACCGCTGGCTGTTCGACCACGCGGAGACCGTCTCGGGCGAGAGCCTGGACCGCGTCGCGGCACTGGGCGGCGCCATGTCGGTCCAGAACCGCATGTCCTTCCAGGGCGAGGCGTTCGTACGCCGCTACGGCGCCGCTGCCGCTGCAGCCGCACCCCCGGTGCGCGCCATGCTGGAGCGCGGCCTGACCGTCGGCGCCGGCACGGACGCCACCCGGGTGTCCTCCTACAACCCGTGGGTCGCGCTGCACTGGCTCGTCTCCGGCCGGACCATCGGCGACCTGACGATCTACCCGCCGGAGAACCGCGTCAGCCGGGAGACGGCACTGACCATGTACACCCAGGCCGGCGCCAAACTCACCGGTGAGCAGGACGTCAAGGGCATCCTCAAGCCCGGCTTCTACGGCGACCTCGCCGTCCTCTCCGACGACTTCTTCACCGTCCCGGAGCAGGACATCCCGCACATCGAGTCCCTCCTGACCGTCACCGGCGGACGCATTGTGTACGCCGCAGGCGAGTACGAAGGTCTGGACGAGGCGATACCGGCGATCAGCCCGGCTTGGAGTCCGGTCGCCCACTACGGGGGCTACCAGGCCACCGTCAAGCCCAGCATCTCGGGCGCGCGACAGGCGGAGCTGCTCGGCCAGGCCGTCGCCGAGTCCGAGCAGCACCGGCACTGGCGCGCCCAGCGCGGCTTCGCGCCGGAGGCTCCGACCGAGATCTTCGACACCTGCTTCGTGCTCTGAGGCACCGCAACCGACCTCTACCGCACCACCCACCACGCACGAGGAGAGTGTGATGAACACCGGACTGCTCATCCTGAGGCTGGTCGTCGGCCTGCTGTTCGCCGGGCATGGGATCCAGAAGGTCAGCCACCGCCTGGGAGGTCACGGGATCGAGGGTGGAGCTGCGGAGTTCCGAGCGGACGGGTTCCGTGGCGGCCGGCTCACTGCGGCCGCCGCGGGCCTGGGACAGATCACCGCAGGTCTGCTGCTCAGCGCGGGAGCGCTCACCCCTTTGGCGGCCACCATCTCGGCGGGAGTCATGACGGTCGCGGCCACGGTGAAGTGGCGCAACGGGCTCTGGGTGCAGCACGACGGGTACGAGTACCCGCTCGTCCTGACCGTCCTGCCGGCCGTGCTGACGCTCACCGGGCCCGGCCGCTGGTCGGTCGACCAGGCCATCGGCCTGCTTCCCTGGGCCCCCTGGTGGGCGGCCTCGGCCGTCGGCCTCGGCATTCTCAGCGGGCTGACGACCCGCGCCGTCCTGGCACGGCCGGGCCTGCCCGTCTGAGTCATCAGGAACATCTGCGCCGCCGGCGCGTTGAGACTGGCATGGAGAGAGAGACGAGAGGGCGGCGGAGGGCGGAGCCCACGCCGCCCTCCGCCAATGGCGACGTCCGTAGTGGCGGCGAGAGCATCGACCGTGAGCTGCTCGACGGGTGGATGTTGGTGATGCAGGGCTTCCAGGCCACGCAGGACTCTCTCGCGAGCGAACTGGCCGAGCGCTTCAACCTCCGCCATGGCGCCGCCGAGGTTCTGGTGCGCTTGCTCACCGCGCCCAAGAACCGGATGCCGATGACACGCCTGGCACACGAGACACGCATGTCCAGTGGCGGGTTCACCAAGCTTGCCGACCGGCTCTGTGCGGCCGGTCTGACTCGGCGTATGACCTGTGAGGAAGACCGGCGCCTCATCTACCTCGAACTGACGGACCTGGGCAAGGACACGGCCCGGGCCGTCTCCGAGGCCGTTACGGGGATACTGCGCGACCGAGTCCTCGCCCCTCTCGGCCGCGACGGGTTGGGCAAGCTCGCCGATGCCATGCGCGCGGTGCGCGACGCCAATGACGATCCCGGGAAGTGACGTCGGCACGCGGAACGTCCGAGGACAGAAACGTCGTCTGCGAATGCACTTCCTCATGAGTGAAGCGCAATTACGGAGTTGCGGTGGAGGAAGGCGACGTCAGGCTGACCGTTCCGAGTATTCCGAATCCGCACCGACGCCTTCGTCATGGTGGTCCACCGGCCCGATAAGTGCCTCACTGATCTCACGCAATTGCTCAACCTGGGCAGGCGTCAAACGGTCGAGGAAATGAGAGCGCACGCAGGCGAGCTGGAGGGGAGCTGCGGCCCGCAAGGCATCTCTTCCCGCACCGGTCAACCGCGCCAGGACGATGCGGCGGCTGACGGGATCCGGTACCCGCACCACCCAGCCGTGCTCCCGTGTGCGGTCCACCAGATGGGAGAGTCTGCTGGTCGATATGCCCATCCGCCGGGCCAACTTGGTCAGGCCCAGTTGCCCCTCAGGGGCTTCCGCCAGCCAAGAGAGCATCTCATAGTGGATCTGCCACATGCCGGTCTCACGTCGAATTTCCTGTCCGACCTGCTCGGTCAGCCACCGTGCCGCACTACTGAAGACGCGCACAGAGTGCTGCGCGTCAACGCCGGCCGATTCAATGCTCTCCACAAGGACTCCTTGAATTTCGCGACACCCCTCAGTGTAATTTAATGTTGAACCAAATGGGAGTGTGACGTACGCACTTGGTCATACGCCTTTCCCGGTCACCAGCACGGCATGGGCGATTCCGGTGAGGTTGCCCTGTGCGACGAGGATCTCCTTGCGGTCCGATCCGTCGAGGCCGGCGGTGTAGATGCTGCCGCCCAGGTCGGTCACGTACATACGGCCGCCGTCCGGGTCGAGGGTGATGCCGATGCCTTCCATCAGGTGGGTGAGGAGGATCTCGGGCGAACGTACTGCGTTCCGCGGGTGCATGGGTGCGCGGTTCACTGTGTTGCCCCGGGGCGGGTCGCCGCGGTCCGTCCAGTACAACAGGCGCTGCGCGTGATCGAGTTCGAGGTCGATCGGCTCCGGCAGCCCTTCGAAGAGCACTTCGATGTCGCTGCGTTCGGCCGCGCTCTGCCCCTCGGGAAGGTCGATTCCGGCCCGCAGGATCTTCCCCTCCCCCGCGTCGCTCGGGCCCTTCTGGGACCAGTAGAGATGTCCGCCGGCCGGGTCGACGGCGACTCCCACGCACCACCTTCTCTCGTCCTGGCGGTCGTCGGCTCCCTGTCCCGTCTGCACGAGTGTCTCGACGTTCGAGCCGTCGAGTTCGCAGCGCATCACGCGCATGCCCTCACGATCACCCCAGTACAGCTTCCGGCCCACGGCCTCGAAGTGGAGCTGCTTCGGGGTGTGCGTGACGCCGCTCGGCACGATCGTCGTCCGGTTGCCTCCGTCCAGGTCCACACGCTCGATCGAGCCGTCGTTCTCCTCCGGCACACCCATGTTCGTCCAGTAGACGTGCCCGGCCGCCACATCGACCGCCACCCCGTCAGGAATCCTGCACCCGGTGACGAGGACCGTCTTGCCCGAGCCGTCGGGATGCACGCAGAACAGCCGGCCGCCACCGCTGGCTTCGAGTACGAACAGCCTTTCCTGCCGCTGCGTCATGCCCCCTCCTCTGTCACGGGGTCGGCTGTGGACCCCGGGGCGGAGGAGTCATGCCGGGTGCGCACGGCCAGCAGGGCCGAGAGCATCGCGTCGCGCCGGTCGGCCAGCTCGTCGACCGAGTGGCCGCCCGCCTCATCGAGGACTCCGGCCACGATCGTCTGCTGGAGCTCGGGTGTGAACTCCGGGGTGCCCAGGTCCTGCCAGGACGCCACCATCCGCGGCATGAGCGTCTCCATGAAGTGCTGGATGCCGCCCTCGCCTCCGCCCAGATGCCACAGCAGATGGGGTCCCATGACACCCCATCTGAGCCCCGGGCCCCAGGACACCGCGTCGTCGGAGTCGGCCACGTCGAGCACGCCCTCCTGGACCAGGTACACCACCTCGCGGTACAGGGCGACCTGGATGCGGTTGGCGACGTGCCCGGGAAGTTCCTTCTTGAGGTGGACCGGCTTCTTGCCGATCGCGGCGTAGAACGTCATGACGTCCTGGATCGTCTCGGGAGCGGTCCTCGTGCCGCCGACGACCTCGACCAGAGGGATGATGTGCGGCGGGTTGAAGGGATGCCCGATGACGGTCCGCTCCGGGCGCCGGCACTCGGCCTGGATGACGCTCATCGTGATGCCCGATGAACTCGACGCGAGAATCGCGTCCGGCGGCGTGGCCTCGTCGATGTCGGCGAACAGCTTCACCTTGAGCTCCGGCCGCTCTGGTGCGTTCTCCTGGACGAAGTCGGCGTCCGCGACGGCCTGACGCAGGTCGGCGGTGAAGCTCAGCCGGTCGGGCGAAGCCCCGGGCGCGAGCCCGATCGAGGCGGCCGCGTCCCAGGCCGCCTCCACGTACGACCGCAGAGCCGTCTCCGCGGTGGGGGCGGGATCGGTCGCCGTGACGTCGAAGCCGCGCGCGAGATAGTGCGTCGCCCAGCTCGCACCGATCGTGCCGGTCCCGACGATCGCCACGCGCTGGACAGGCCTGTGCTCATTCATGACTGGCTCACCGTTCCTGAGGGAATCGGACACGGGCGGTAGGGGGCTGACGTGACCGGCATCAACGGCCGTGCCAGACGGGTGCGCGCTTCTCGGCGAACGCCCGTGCGCCTTCCCTGGCGTCCTCGCTGGTGGCCAGCCCGCTGGTGATCTCGTCCTGGCGTGTGAACGCGTCGCTCTCGTTCAGGCCCTGGGTTTCGCGCAGGACCTCCTTGACGGCTGCGAGCGCCAGCGGTGCGTTCCCCGCGACGCGCCCCGCCAGTTCCCGGGCCACAGCCAACGCGCTGCCGGGTGGGGTCAGTTCGTTGACGAGCCCGTACTGCTTGGCTTCCGCGGCGGTCAGCGGCTCGCCGGTGAGCAGTACGCGCGCGGCGACGTGGTACGGAAGGCGGCGCGGCAGCCGGACCAGTCCGCCCTCTGCCGCCACGAGACCACGGGTTGTCTCGGGAAGCCCGAACCGGGCGTCCTCCGCGGCGACGATCAGATCGCAGGCGAGCACCATCTCGAAGCCGCCGCCGAGCGCCCAGCCCTCGACCGCGGCGATCAGCGGCTTGCGCACCGCCGCGCGGGTGAGCCCGCCGAATCCCCGGCCGGGGAGCACCGGCAGCTCCCCCTTGGTGAAGGCTTTCAGGTCCATGCCGGCGCTGAACACCCCGCCGCCGCCCGTGAGAACGCCGACCGAGAGTTCCGGGTCCGCGTCGAGCAGATCCACGGCCGCCGCGAGTTGTACCGCGACCTCGTGGTCGACGGCGTTCTTCTGTGCCGGACGGTTGATGGTGAGGGTCAGCACGCCGCCGCGGCGCTCGTGCAGCACCAAGGCCGCCGCTTCGGGCGCCGTGCTCATTGCGGCGCCTGCGCTTGCGTCGAGCCGGGAATCGCTCCCTGGGCGCGCAGTTCGGCGATGTCGGCAGGGCCGAATCCCAGCTCGGCGAGGATTCCGTCGTTGTGCTCACCCAGGTCCGGGGCCCGCTTCGCCGGGACTTTCTCGACGCCTCGCACGGTGACCGGGCTGTTGATGGTGTACTCCAGCCCGCTGACCCCTGCCAGCGGCACGACGATGTCGTTCGCGCGCAGCTGCGGGTCCTGTGCTGCCTGCTCGGGCGTCTGGATAAGGCTGTAGGTGACGCGTTCCCGGGTCAGGGCGTCCTTCCAGTGGGCGAACGGGCGTGAGCGGAACTCGGCGTCGAGCAGTTCCGTCAGCGCGGCGGAGTTCTTGACGAAGCCCTCGATGCTGGCGAAACGGGGGTCCTCGAGGAGCTCGGGATGCCCGATGGCCCGCGTGAGTCCCGGCCAGTGCGGGGGTGAGGCGACCAGCATGAACCACTCGTCGTCCGCGGTTCGGTAGGGATTGATCAGGGGGTTCGCCGGTGCCTTCCGGTCGTGCAGCTCGAACGGGGTACCGCCGGCGAGCGCGCCGGCCACGAGTGTTCCCGTCGCCCATACGCCTGCGGCGAGCAGCGACGTCCCGACACTGGCCCCTTGTCCCGTCCGCTCGCGGCGGTACAGGGCGGTCACGATCGCGGCGTAGATCGCGATCGCCGACATGTAGTCGCCGCTGCCCCAGACCGGCACCGTCGGCGGTGCTCCCGCGTCCCGGGTGGAGGCCAGCAGCCCGCTGCGCGACCAGGCGGCGGTGAGGTCGAAGCCGGGCAGCCCGGCGTCGGGACCGGCATCCCCGAAGCCGGTGATGTCGGCGTAGACGACTCTCGGGTTCCAGCCCGAGACCTCCTCGTAGCCGAGGTGCAGCTTCTCGCGCGTGCCGTGCGGGAAGTTGGTGATCACCACGTCGGCCCACTGGACGAGCCGCTTGAGAACCTCGGTGGCCGCCGGGGACTTCAGGTCGAGCACCATGCCCCGCTTGTTGCGGTTGGCGAGGTGCCAGCTGTAGTTGGCCTCGGCCCGGGGGCTGGGCGGCACGGAGCTGAGCCGCCGCTGGGGGTCCCCCTTGTCCGGTGGCTCGATCTTGATGACGTCCGCTCCGAAGTCGGAGAGTACGGTGGCCGAGGCCGGTCCCGCGATGAAGCTCGACGCGTCGAGGACCTTCAAGCCGGTGAAGACGGATTCGGTGGTCATGGTCATCACCTCACGAAGGCGCTCAGGCCGCCGGTCACAGCACGTCCGACGATGAGGGTCTGGATCTCCCGTGTGCCCTCGTACGAGTAGATGGCCTCCGCGTCGGCAACGAAGCGGCCGATCTTGTAGTCGAGGACGATCCCGTTGCCGGCCATCAGCTCCCGCGCCCACCCGACGTTCTCGCGCATCCGCACGGTGCACTGAGCCTTCGCCAGCGCGGACTGCTCGTCCCGGTACGCCCCGGCGTCCTGCAACTGGGCCAGTCGCGTCACCATCCCGCAGGATGCCGTGGCGTTGCCGAGCATCTTCACCAGCAGGTCCTGCACGAGCTGGAAGCCTCCGATGGGGCGACCGAACTGCTCGCGCTCCTTCGCGTAACTCAGGGCGATCTCGTAGGCGCCGAACATCACTCCCACCGCTTGCCACGCCACGCCGCTGCGCGTCTGGCGCAGGATCTTGGCGGTGTCCTTGAAGGAGTTCGCGTTCTGGAGCCGGTTGGACTCCGGGACGCGGCAGCCGTCGAGCACGATGTCGGCGTTCTGCACGATCCGCAGCGCCATCTTGTTCTCGATCTTCGTCGCGGTGAACCCGGGGGTGTCCCTCTCCACGACGAATCCCAGCACATGCTGTGTTTCGACGTCGCGGGCCCAGATGACGACCAGGTCGGCGAACGTCGCGTTGCCGATCCATCGCTTGGCTCCGTCGATGACCCATCCATCGCCGTCACGTCGCGCGGTCGTCCGCAGGCCACCCGCCACGTCGGATCCGCCGTGCGGCTCGGTCAGCCCGAAGGCGCCGATGTTTTCGAAGCGGCTCATCGCCGGCAGCCACCGCCGCTTCTGCTCGTCGGAGCCGCAGGCGAGGATGGTGCCCATGGCCAGACCTGTGTGCACGCCGAAGAACGTCGCCAAGGACGCGTCGAAGTGTGCGAGCTCCAGCGCGGTGAAGCCAGAGAAGAGGTTGCTCGGCCTGGATTCCGGGGAGTCGGGGTCGGCCCATTCCATCAAGCCCAGCTTCCCGAAGCCCTCCACCAGCTGGAAGGGGAACTCGGCCCGGGCCCAGTAGTCGTCGACGAGCGGGGCGGCCTGCGTGCGCAGGAATTCGCGCAAGGATGCGATCTTCCCCCGTTCCTTCTCCGACAGCAGTTCCTCATGGGCGTAGAAGTCGGCGGGCAGCAGCCCTGCGTCCAGGTAGGGACCGGACGGTGTCGGCAAGGTCGTCGTACCGCTCATGGCAATCTCCCTCAAACGCAGTGGGCATGGCTCGCAGGTCCGTGCCCTGGAGCCGACTCCTGCGCGGCGAATCGGTTCTCTGCCTCGATTGAACGAGGAGCCGGGGCCGGTTCCCCGGCCCCTCGCCGCTGCGGGGTGCCTTTGCCACCGCGTATCACCCCAGTGGCCCGCCGCAGCCCGGTGAGACAGAGGCGCGGGGCGCGCAGCATCAGCCCATCGGGTCTGTACAAGATCCGCCCAGGCCCCACCACGGCGGCTTCTGGCATGGCCTCGCGAAATGCCTGCGCCAGACCCGGCCCGCGTCTCTTCCTCGGCTGCCTGGTGGGAGCCGGTGAGTCGGCCGCCGTGCCGACGCAGCTGTTCCTCCAAGGAAGCCAGCAGGAACGTCTCGAGGCAGTGGTCGGGATGCGCCCCGTCCCGGCAGGCATCCGCAGCGTCGGCTACCGCCAAGGCGACCGCGAACTGGCCGTCAAGGACCAGAGGCTGGCATGAACACCCAAAGATTCCTCGTCCCCACCCTGCGGGCGGCGACCGCCGCAACCCTCGCCGCGGGCGGATACATCCACGCCCAGCTCTACATCGACGGGTACCGCTTCATCCACATCATCGGCCCCCTGTTCCTGCTCCAGGCCAGCGCATCCTTCGCACTGGCTGCCCTGCTGCTGATCGGGACACCACCCCCGCTGCTGAGGGTCTCCGAGGCAGGCGTCGCGCTCGGCGCCCTCGGCGGCTTCACCGCTTCGCGCACCATTGGCGTGTTCGGATTCACCGAGCGCGGTCTGCAACCGGCACCACAAGCCGTCCTCAGCCTCCTCGCCGAAACCGGCACGCTGCTGCTCCTCGCCGTCTGGCAAGTGAGCGCGACCAGACAACGCCGCGCTGCCCGACGGGCCGTCAGTACACCCATCCGGAACCGATACATCACCCGCACACCACCCAACTGAACCACCACCACGACGGGTCACGTCCGCTGGAGTGGTGTGCTGACGGCCACTCGGTGATCTCGTTTCGAGGCTATGCGGTCCTACCTTGTTCCTGGGTTGGAGGGGCCATCGTAAGGTCCAGAGACTCAGAGGCACTGGGTATGGCTTCTATGCGGTTGCCCTCGATGGTTCTACTCACCTGGCTGCCCGGTGTCTCACGACGACTCGGCCGCTGATCAGGAGCTGCGACCGCCTTCGGGTGGATCGCTGAGTAGGACCGCGCCGGCGAGGTCGTCCGGGAGAACAGCGCATCGAGCGACCGGAGGAACTGGTGGTCCAGATCTGGGCGGGTACGGACATCGGCAAGACCCATCACCATTGCGTGGTTCTGAACGCGGAGGGCGAACGACTGCTGTCGCGGCGCGTCCTGAACGACGAGCCGGAGCTGCTGGCCCTGCTCGCCGACGTACTTGCCCTCGATGTGGATGTGGTCTTGGCGGTCGACGTCGCCGATGGCATGGCCGCCTTGTGGATCAGCGTGCTGCTCAACCACGGCCAGCGCCTCGTCTACATGCCCGGCCTGGCCGTCAACCGGGCCTCGGCCGGCTACCGGGGCATGGGCAAGACCGACGCCAAGGACGCCACCGTCATCGCCGATCAGACATCCGCCTGGATGCGTCGCGATCTGACGGTCCTGCGGTCGGACGACGAACAAGCCATCGCGGGCGAAGGCGGTGGCCCGATGTCAGTCCCGCTTCATCAGCGCGCGCAGTCCCTCGGTGTCGACGAGGTGGGCGCGGGAGGGAAACACCTTGTCCAGCAGGATGCGGTGGACGTCTTGGTCGCGGTCGGCGACGCCGTCGGTCAGGACGTACACGCGGTAGTCGCGGTCGGCGGCGTCGATAAGTGTGGACAGGACGACGCCGCTGGTGCTGATGCCGGCCAGGATCAGCGTGTCGATGCCGCGGGAGGAGAGCTGCTCGTAGAGATCGGTGGTGGAGCCGGCCCCGTAGCGGATCTTGCGGACGACGATGTCGCCGTCCTCGGGGGTCAGGCGGTCGTGGATCCGGGTGATGCCGTCCTCGTGATGCATACCGCGGGCCGCAGCTACCGCGCTGAACGACTTGTTCGTTTCGGGAATCGCCGCCCAGTCCTCCTCGGTGAAGGCGACGCGGACGTGGCCGATGGTGCCGCCCGCGGCGCGGAAGTCGGCGATTGCATCTGCGACCCGGTCGACGAGCGCGTCAGCGTCGGGAGCGAGAGGAACGATGCCGTTCTGAAAGTCCATGGCCAGCAGTGCGGTCCGCTTGGCTATCGGGGCGGGGAGGATGGGGGTGGTCATGTGTGGTGCTCCTTGCGGATGTTGAGCCGGGGTTCGGGAAGGGGCGTGTCGGTCAGGATGTTGTGACGCGGCGCATGAGGCGGCGGTCGAGCACGGTCAGGAGGAGGACGGCGACACCCGCCACCACCAGGACGAGGCCGAGGGAATGCAGACCCTGGTCACTTGCGCCGTCGCGGAAGACGATGCCGCCGATCACGGACGACGTGATGGTGCCGAGGTAGCCGAAGGTGCGGAACAGGCCGGAGGCGGTGCCGATCTGGTCGGCGGGCGCCGCTTGATAGAGCGCTGTCTGGTTGCCGACGGTCGTGGTCGCGCTGGTGACGCCGAAGACGAGCGAGACCAGCACGAGCGCGATGACCGGGCTGCCGGAGTCGAGCAGCATGATGCCGGCCGATCCGAGCAGCATGCTCAGTGCGGAGGCGATCACCGGTCCACGGACCAGGTTGCGGCGGGCGAGTGGCCGGGAGAGCAGGGCGGAAACGGCTCCCATCGGCAGCAGCATCAGGCCCGTCTCCAGAGTGGACAGACCGTAGGCGGCTTCCATCCACTGGGTCAGGCCGAACATCATCGAGTAGACGCCGAGCAGAGTGAGGGCCTGGCGCAGGTAGGTGCGGGCCAGGGCACCGTTGGAGGCCAGGCCCCGCAGGTCAAAGAAGGGCGCAGAGCGGCGCAACTCCCACCAGGCGGTGAAGGCCGCGGCCACGAGGAAGACAATCAGAGCAGCCCACGTGACGTGCGGCAGGGGCATCAGGAAGACGACCAGAGAAGTCATCGTGGTGGCGAAGCCGATGATGCCGAACAGGTCGATTCGCGCGGCGATCTGACGCAATCCGCTCTGCGCGGCCTCGCGCTGCGGGTCCTTGGGCAGCCGCAGGGCCATCACCAAGGCGATCAGCGTGACCGGGATGTTGATGAGGAAGGCCCAGCGCCAGCCGGCCGCTCCCACGAGGAGTCCGCCGACGGGCGGACCGATCGCTGCGGTGGCCATGCCGGCGATGGCGAGCCCGCCGAGCACCCCGCCCGGTGGCTGGTCCAGTCCGGCCTGTTCGGCGCGGCGCCGGATCATGACCATGGCGCAGGGAAACGCGGCCGATGTGCCCAGCCCGATCAGCACGCGGGCGACCGTGAGCATCGCCAGATTCTGGCCCGGACTGCCGATGACACCGCCGAGCAGCACGAGCACGATCCCGGCGAGGAAGACACGCCGGGCGCCGAGGACCTCGGCGAGCTTGCCGGCTGTCGGTTGGGCAACAGCGCTGGCGAGGTAGAGGGAGGAGACCAGTACGGCCGTGGCGCCCACCGCCACGTTCAGCTCGGTCGCGATGGGGACGAGCGCTGTGGCGATGATGGAGCTGTTGATCGGGTTGAGACTGGCACCCACGTACAGCGGCGTGGTGAAGGTCCACGTAAAGGGATTACGGATGGCACCGGTCGATATCGAGTCGACCTCGGCAGTGCCGGTTCTCATATGGCGGCCTCGTTCAAGTCGGCGTCGGCGAGCCGCTCGAGCAGCTCGATCGCCTTGTCCATGTCCTTGCGTTCGTGCGGAGCGACGACCTGGTCGATGGCGCGTGCCAGATAGGCGGCGCGCCCCGTGAGCAGCTTGTCGATCAGCTCCGTCGCGGAGTCGTCGGCGCTCATCAGCTTTTTGCGGCCGTCTTTCGGGTCCGCCTCGCTATGCACCAGGCCCGCGGCCTTCAGTACGGCGAGGCTTTGGGCGATGGCCTGCCCGCTGACGTGTTCGATCGACGAGAGTCGGGCGGCGGTGACCGGGCCCTCGCGGACCACGCTCGCCAGCACGCCGAGCTGTGTGGCGCTCAGCCCGGTCGCATGCTGGCCCGACTCCGTACGCATCCGCGCACGAAGCCGCTTGATCGCGTCGTTCAGGCGCTGTGCGGTCGCGGTCGACTCCTGCGACTCGGGGTTCTTGTTCATGCCTCCACCGTAAAACTACCCAAGTAACTTGTCAAAGTTACTTGGGTAGTTTTATGCGCTGCTCCGATCGCCACAAGGCAGGAGGTCGTTCACCTGCCAGCCGAACGACCGAGGAGGGGCACCAGGCGGGGCTCCGTGGCGGCTCTCGTAGGCATCCACCGAGGGGGGAGCGACTCACTCGCCATGCAGCGGATCGACATCGATGTCCGCCTCGGCTGGCCACCGGTGGCCAGCCTCCCTGTTCGCCGGGGTGCCAGGCGCCGAGGCGTCCGCTTCGGAGGATCCTCAGTTGCCCGTCTGCTGCATAGCGCTGATGTCGTACCCGGTGAGCAGCGCGGTGAGGATGCCAGTCAGACGGAGTTCGACGTCGCCGATGAAGTGGGACAGTTGCGTGCCAGGCCATGGCTCCCAGCGCAGGTGGAGACGGGGCGTCCGGCTGGCGTGACACGGCCACGACGCCGTCACCCGGCTTCCCGAGGTCGCCCACACCCAGCATGTCGCCAACGTGGCCAACGTCAGCAGCTACGTCACCATAGAGACGCTCCCCGCCGGAATCCCGTGATCCTGCGGCAGACGTGATCAGAAGGAGTGTTCATGCCCCACAACGTTGCCGACCTGATGCGCCGCAACCTCCTCGATGTGTTCAACGAGCCGGATCCGGAGCGGCGCAGCGCGGCCATCGCCCAGACCTACGCCGAGGACGTCGTGTGGCACGAACCCGACCGTGTCGTCCACGGCCGCGCGGCCCTCGCCGAGCGTGCGACGGAGCTGCGTGCGCAGGCCCCGGACTGGACCTTCCGCGCCGATGGCCCCGTCTCCGTCACCGACGACCTCGGCCACCTGGGCTTCCGGTACGGTCCGGCCGACCAACCGCCCGTGGTCACCGGGATGGACATCGCCCACTGCAAGGACGGTGTCATCATCGAGCTATACACCCTTGTCACCGGATCCCCTCAGCCCTCCTGAATGCGCCTGTCAGTCCTGGGAGCACAGTGCCATCATCAGAGGGACGGGCACGGAAGTCGTCCGGCCGGTGGGCTCCAGCTCGCCCGTCTCGGGGTCGACGGCGAACTGGGCGATGTTGTCGGCCGTGCTGTTGTTGACGTAGAGCGGTCGTCCGCCGGGGTCGATGACGAAGTTGGTCGGGCCGCTCACGCCCTGGCCGGTGTGACCGACGGCGGAGAGCGTCCCGGTGGGCCGGTCGATCCGGTAGCCGGTGATGGTCTGTGAGCCGCGGTTGGAGGCGTAGCGGAAGTCACCCGACGGGTGGACGGCGATCTCGGCGCCGCTGGGCGGGCCCGGGTAGCCGGGTGGTGCGGTCGCGACGGTCTGCAGGATCTCCTGGACCGTCCCCGTCGTGGCGTCGTAGGCGAACACCGTGATGGTCGCGTCGAGTTCGCCGATCACGTGCAGAGTGCTGGCGTCGTCGGTGAAGGCGAGGTGGCGGGGTCCGGTGCCGGGCGGCAGGGGCGCCCGGCTGACCGGTTCGAGGCGGCCGTCCGTGAGCCGGAGGATCCGTACCTGGTCGATGCCGAGATCGGCGGTGGTGAGGAACCGGCCGCCCGGGTCGAAGACGACGGCGTGCGGGTGCGCCGAGTCCTGGCGTGGGTGCGGCCCGCTGCCGGTGTTCTGCAGCGTGCCGCTCACGGGACCGAGCCGCCCGTCCTCGCCAACGGGGAGCACGACGTACGCGCCGCCGTAGTAGTTCGCCACCACCACATGGCGTCCGTCCGGAGCGACCGCGAGATGGGCGCAGCCGCTGTCGTGCAGCGACACCCGGTTGAGGAAGTCCAGGGTGCCGGTGCCCGGATCGATGGCGAAGGCGTCCACCGCGCCGACGCGTCCCGTCTCGCCGTCCTCCAGCGAGTAACAGGCATACAGGAAGCGACGGGACGGGGCGCACCTCGGCCGTGGCGGACGGTTCCCGCTCGGGCGGCAGCCACTCGGAGCGCAGCCTGCCGGCTGGCTCGTTCCACGGCTTTGCCCAGGTTCTGCCACGTGGTAGCGGTCCGCACACTGCTGCGCCCGCGGAGCACCACGGCGGGCGCCGTCACCGAACGAGGACCCGCGATCCCTGCAGATCGCCTCGGCTCCGGGATGGGACTGCAGCCAGGCGGCCAGCGTGTCGCCGATGTAGTCGTCCAGGACGTCAACGACCCGGTGGCTCTCGACGTCGACCAGCACAGTGCCGTAGCGGTGCGACCGCTTCAGGGCGAACTCGTCAACCCCCAGGATGCGCGGGCACTCCACGACCGGTTCAGGCAGCGCGAGTACGAGGGACAGCAGGGTCACCCGGCTGACCACGACGTTCAGCATCCTCAGCAGCCGGGCCCCGGCACTGCCGGCCAGAGCCAGCCCGACCGCCTGCGACATCCCCAGTAGCAGAGAGGTGTAACGGCCGTACCGGATGGTCATTCCGTCGACCTGCTCGGCGAACGTACGGCGTCGGCATTCCCGAGTGTCACAGAACAAGCGCCGCACCGTCAGCTCGATCACCACCGGTCTGCCGCCCACCGCGGCATCGGCCAGGTGCCGCTGGTGCCGGCTGTGGACTCGTCCGGATGTCGTCCCGCAGTCCGGGCACGGCAGCGAGTAGTCGTCGCGGGTCCGGGCCGTGACACGCAACCCCCCGCTCTCCACGACCACTTGCTCCACCAGCACCTTCTACCAGGTGCGGAAACACCATTCCGAGCAGGTCCTCACACACTGCGGACGATGGCACTGCCGTGACGGTCTGTCACCTCGTCACGAAAATCTTGCGAGACCCGATTCAAGTGGCCGTCGCTGCGGTTACGCAGAGTAGCCGGGGCCCATTCGCGTCGAGCTCCCGATGCTGGCGTAACGCAGCGGGCAAGTCTCATCCCGAGTGGGGGCTCTCAGCGAGCTGCGATGCCCTGGCCTTGGTAGATCTCGTCGTAGTAGTGGATCACCAGTGGGCGGGTGAGCATGGCCTCGAAGGTAGCGGTGAAGCCGTGCTCCGTGCGCCAGGTGAGGTAGTCGGTGTAGTTGTGTGCCTCGGTCCATTGGGTCAGGCCGGTCACGTGGTCGGGGTCGTTCTGGTCGCGCAGGATGCGGATGTCTTCGCAGCCCTCGTGTTCAAGGCTCTCGCCCAGGATGTCCAACAGCAGCTTCGCGACGTCGTCGCCGCGGCCGGTTTGGGCGAACAGCTCGGCGGTGACCAGTGTGCTCATGGGATGTTCCTTCCACGAATGGCGACGGACTCGGCCCGGTACCGGCGAGCGTGCGGCCCGAGCACCGCGCGGAGGCGGGGGCAGCCATCGCCGGGGAGCCGCCCTCAGTAGGGAGAGGGCTGGTTGTGCACGATGACCAGCGAGGTGATCTTGCCGTCGGCGACCGTGAGGTAGTTGGTGAGCACCAGTTCGTCGGGCAGGTTCGTCTTGTCGTATTCGCCGTCGTAGCGCGCCCGCACGACCATTAGGTTGCCGTGACGCGCGAACTCCGTGACCTTCATCGTGACCTTGTCACCGACGATCTCGCGGTCCAGCCAGGCTCGGATCGAGGCGGGATCGGCGAACTCGCGGCTCGCGTCGTTGACCACGGCGTCGTCGGCGAAGGTCGCCAGGACGGCGTCCACGTCGAAGGCGTTGACCGCCTCGATATAGGCGGCGACAACATCGGGCAGAGCTGTGGCCTGGGTATTGGTGTTCATGGGAAGTCTCCTCGTAAGGCCTCGGCGCTGTGCGGCGCCTACCGCCGACCCTGGGGCCTACCTGTACGGGAGGGTCAACCGGAGATCGTCCGCTGGACCCTCCAGTTGGGGGAGGGTTGACACTGGTGCCATGCACACGGGCATGACGGTCGGCGAGTTCTCCCGCGCGACCCATCTGAGCGTCAAGACGCTGCGGCACTACCACGACGTCGCGCTGCTCACGCCGGCCGATGTGGACCCGGTAACCGGCTATCGGTACTACTCCCCGGACCAGGTGCCCACCGCTCAGGTGATCGTGCGCCTGCGGAACCTGGACATGCCGGTGGCGGACGTGAAGGCGGTGCTGACCGCCGAGGACGTGAGCACCCGCAACCAGCTGATCGCCGCGCATCTCGCGCGCCTGGAGAACCGGCTCGCGCAGGCGCAGAGCGCCGTCGAATCGCTGCGCGACCTACTGGCCCGGCCCGTGCATGGGTCGACCGTCGAGTACCGCACAGTCCGTGACCAGGCGGCCATCGGGATCCGCGAGGTCATCGACCGCCAGGACCTCGCGGGCTGGTGGCAGGGGGCGCTGGGCGAGCTGCACGGCTTCACCACCGCCCGCAGACTGCGCACCACCGGCCCGATGGGCGGTCTCTTCGCGAATGAGCTGCTTGAGGACGAGCACGGGGAGGCGCTGGTGTTCGTCCCGTTCGACGGTGAAGTTCGCCCGGTCGGCCGGATCGACGCCGTGGTCGTGCCCGGCGCGGAACTCGCGGTCGCGGTTCACCGCGGGACTCTGCAGACCATAGATCTCACCTACGGCGACCTGGGCACCCATGCCGCGCGCCACGAGATCAGTGTTGACGGCCCGCTGCGCGAGTTCTATCTGCGCAGCCCCCTCGATGTGACCGTCGAGGACGAGTTGGTCACCGAGGTCGGCTGGCCCATCTTCCGCGCGAGCAGCTAGCCGGGCCGTTCGGACGGTACCGACACGGCGTCCTGCTCGCATGAGGCCGTCACCGACGGTCACCTCGTCACGAAAATCTTGCGAGACCCAATCTCAGCTGGCCACTACTGACTTTGTTGGAGCAAGGCGCCGGCGAGCCACTCGGGCGGTTGCGGCCTCACCCGCTGTGGCTGTCCGCCCTGCGGCACCGTCATGTGATCTGATCACCGCCTTGATGGCGATGCAACGGCTTCTTGCGCGCCCTGACCCGCCTGATCTCCAGCGATCACGTAGTCGTGCGCGGAGCGCGACCACGAACTGCACGTGATGTGGCGCTACGCCGGAGATGACAGCATGTGTACACAGGCACCGCCTGCCAATGCGGCAGGTCTGACTCTGTTGCAGCAGTCATGTTGCGTGGCGCTCGGCTTCGCTGCGGCTGCCGGCCTTGCTTTGGTCACCCCTCCCCCACCGCTGGGAGCGGCTCTCACCGCAAGACTGCCAGGAGACGACCTACATGATCGCGATTCATCTCGTTCAGTTCGGGGAGCCTGAGCAGAGCCTGAAGGTGGTCGACGTTCCCGAGCCACCGGCTCCCGCAGCCGGCCAGGCGCTGGTCCAGGTCGAGTACGCCCCGCTCGACCACCACGACCTGCTCTTGGCGAAGGGCGTCTACCCGGTCCGCCCGGTACTGCCGAGCGTCATCGGCAATGAGGGTGCCGGCACGGTCCTGGCCGTGGGGGCGGACATCACTGACGTCAGCCCCGGCGACACGGTCCTGCTTCCCTTCGGCACCTTCGCCTGGTCCGAGCAGGTCCTGGCGGAGGCCGCGAAGCTGACGGTCGTCGACAAGGCCATCAGCCTCGATCCCATCACGGGAGCGCTCCTTGTGGGGTCGCGTGACCTGCCCGCCGGCTCGTGGGTGGTGCAGAACGCGGCGAACAGTGGGATCGGCCGTTCCGTCATCGCTTTCGCCAAGGAGCGCGGACTTCGCACGATCAACATCGTCCGCCGAGAGAAGCTGGTCACCGAGATCGAGGAACTGGACGCTGACATCGTGCTCGTCGATCATCCGGACGTGGCCGCGCGGGTGCGTGCGATCATCGGCGACGATCCGGTGCTGCTGGGACTCGACGGCGTCAGCGGAGAGGCCACCTCACTGGTGCTGGACGTGTTGACCGAGGGCGCCTTGCTGGTGATCTACGGCTACATGAGTGGCGAGCCCTTCGCCCCCGATCAGGACATGTTGCGGACCAAGAACATCACCACAACGGAGTTCTGGATGTATGACGACGAGTATCTGCCCCGTCATCCGGCCCTGAGCGCAGAGTCCGCGCAACCGGTCGCCGATGGCAGGCTGACGTTGCCCTCCGCTCCCGTCAAAGTGCACACGAGCCGGTGTCGGGCAACCGAGTGGTCTTTGCTCACGATCAAGGAACAGCACCATGACCCCACACAACATCATTGGCGTACTCGGTGCAGGAGAGGTGGGCCAGGCGGTCGCCGACCAGGCCGTCCGCCACGGCCATGAGGTGGTCATCGGCAACAGCCGGGGCCCCGACACCCTCCAAGCCCTCGTGACCAAGCTGGGGCCGATGGCTCGCGCAGCGACGGCCGAGGAAGCGGCCGAGCCGGGGCTCGTGTTCCTCTCGGTGCCGTTCTTCGCCGTGCCGAAACTGACCGGCCTCACCGACTGGTCCGGAAAGATCGTCGTCGACACGACCAATCAGTTCGCTGCGGCCAACCCCTGGCGGGGCAGGTACGACGTCGGTGACCTCACGGGCAGCGAGTGGGTTGCCGAGCACCTACCCGGAGCTCGGGTCGTGAAGGCTCTCAACACCCTGTTCGCCCCCTTCATCGCTGCGGACCCCCGGCATGCCGAAGGCCGGCAGGTGGCCTTCTACGCGGGTGACGACACCGATGCGAAGGCAACCGTGGCCGCATTGCTGGGCGAATTCGGATTCGCCGCGCTGGACCTCGGCGGCCTGCGTGAGGGCGGGCGACTGATGCAGTTGGACGGAGCACTCAGCGCGAAACACTTGCTGCTGCAGGACGTCGGCTGACGCCGCGGCCCAGGTCTGCGCACATCCGTCGCGCGGGAGGAGAACCATGAACCGTCGTGTCGTCTGCACCCGTGGGGGGCTGCCCGCCGACGTCCTGACTGTCATCGAGGAGCCGGAGCCGGCAGCACCGGGGAGTGGTCAGGTCCTCATCCGTACCACGGCATTCCCGGTGCATCCTGGTGATCTGCAGGCCGTCGAGGCCTACCCGAGGAAAACTGCACAGCCGGTTCCAGCCGGTGTCGAGGCCACGGGCGTGGTGGAGGCAATAGGGCCACATGCCCGTGTGGCCCCAGGTGTCGAAGTCGGCGGGCGCGTAACGGTCTTCCCTCAGCCAGGTGCGTGGTCCCAGTGGATCGTGGCGAACGCCGACGTGGTCGTCACCGTACCGGACGAGCTGTCGGACGAGGTCGCAGCGCAGATGCTGGTGAATCCACTCACCGCGGTCATGCTGCGCCGTGAGGCGGAGGAGCACCAGGCCATCGGATACGACGGTGTTCTGGTGCAGACCGCTGCCGGCTCGTCGGTCGGGCGGCTGCTGACCGGCACGTGCGAACTCCACGGCCTCGGTCTCGTCAACGTCGTCCGCAGCAACCGAGGCGCCGCCGAGCTGCGCAAGCGGTTCCCGAACGTTCCGGTCGTGTCGACCGAGCATCCAGGCTGGGCCGACGAGGTCCTCGAGGCGGCCGCCGGCCGCCCGGTGGGTGTGGCCTTCGACCCGATCGGCGGGAAGCTGACGGAGAGCCTTCTGGACCTGTTGACGCCGGGCGGGAAGCTGGTCAGCTACGGGCAGATCGCCCAGGAGCCGATCTCGGTGCACGCGTCGAAGCTGCTGCACAAATCGCTGACGCTGCAGGGCAAGAACGTCGGCCGGTGGCTGTCCGAGGTCTCCGCCGAGAGGCGGGCATCCGACGTCGCCGCCGCGAAGCTGATCGCGCTGGCGCTCAAGGACCAGTTCGAAGTGGCCGCCACGTACGGCCTCGGCGCACTCGCCGACGCCGTTGAACACGCAGTACGGCCCGGCAAGGTCGGCACCGTCCTCGTCCGCCCTTGGTAGCTGTTTCGGATGGGACACCCCGGGCCCACGGCGCGCATCTGCCGAGCGGTGACCGGCTCGCGTCCGTGTCACGGGCTACGCGACCCACTGCCACCGGGCGTATCGGCTCATCGGGCTCCGGTTGCGCCCCGGCGACGTGCACCGCACGCTGCTCGTATGGACCGCCCCCCGGAAGGCAGTTTGCTGCCCATACTGGTGACGGGCGCGGCGGGTAGCGTCGGCGCTGTCGGCCGAACCGTGGTCGAAATTCTCCGGCAACGGGACCTGCCCGTGCGAGCCATGGTGCGTCGTGACGACGAACGGGCGGAGGCGCTGCGCGCGACGGGTGCCGAGGTCGTCGTCGGAGACCTCACGCGTGCGGGCGATGTGGCTGACGCCCTGTCCGGTTGCGGGCGGATGTACTTCGGCATGGGCGTGTCGGCGCAGTATCTGGAGGCTGCCATGACGGTGGCGGCCGTGGCGCGTGCGTACGGGCGCCTGGAAGCGCTCGTGAACATGTCGCAGCTGACCGTCTCCGAGATGGACCTCACCAGCACCTCCGAGTCCGTGCAGCAGCGGCACCACTGGCTGGTGGAGCAGGTCCTCGGCTGGTCAGGCCTGCCCGTCGTCCAGATCAGGCCCACCGTGTTCATGGAGAACCCGCTGTTCCGTGTCGGCTTCTCCTCGATCGCGAAGGACGGAAGCATCAGACTGCCCTTCGGCCAGGCGAAAACCTCCCCCGTGGCAGCCGGGGACGTCGCCGCGGTCGTGGCGGAGATCCTGGCCGATCCGTCCCGGCACACCGGCCGCATCTATGAGCTGACCGGCCCCCGCTCGGAGGACATCTCCGCCATGGCGGAGGAGGTTTCCGCAGCTCTGGGCCAGCCGGTCAGTTACACCGACGTCGGCCTGCAGGAATGGATCGACGACGACCTCAGACCGCTGGGGCTGCCGGACCACGTCTTCCAGCACATCTCCACCATGGCTCGCCTTCACGCGGAGAACCGATACGACCGCAAGGCGGACGGCGTCGAGCAGGTCACAGGGCGGCCTCCGACCGGGGTGGCCGAATACGTCCGTGAGAACCCCAGCCTGCTCAGTCCCTGAAGCCGAATAGCCCTCGACGCGTGGCCGCCACCGCTCCACGCCGCCATGGGCTTCGAGGACATCCGAGACCAGGGCGCTCATTGTCCTCTGCTGTCCCAGTGAGCCGGGTGCCGTCCAATACCACCTCTCGCACGTCTACTCGAAGCTCCGCATCTACTCCCGCAGCGAACTGGTTGGGTCAAATCCCTCGCCCTGTTGGCGCTTTCAGCGCGACATGCCCGTAGGCACGCTGGGCCCTGCCGAACGTGGAGGAGTCGGCGGCTCGGGGCACCGTGTGAGTCACATCTCCGGCTCCGACCAGAAATCGGGCGGGACGATACCGACGGAGCGGCCGTGGGGGTCCAGGAGGCGTCCCATCAGCTTGTCCTGCCGCAGGGCGATGACGCGGTCGACGATGTCGAGGCTCGGGTGGGCGGTGGCGAGCTGGGTCTCCAGGCGCAGGACGTCGCTGACGGAGTGCAGGCTGGCCTGGAGGATGAGGTTGTGAGGGCCGCTGACGGCGGCGCAGTTGCGGGTCTCGGGCAGACGGACGAGGGCGTGCCCGATCTCGGGGAGATCGGCGGGTGGGACTCTGGCCCAGAGGGTGGCCGCGACCGGCCAGCCACCGAGGGGGCGGGCGAAGTCGCACCGGAACCGCAGCAGGCCGCGTCGGGTGAGCTGTTCCGTGCGGCGTTTTGCGGTGTTGAGGCTGACGCCGAGGTCGCTCGCCAGGGTCTGGTAGGGCGCGCGGCCGTCGTGGGCGATCCGGGTGATGAGGGCGCGGTCGAAGGGCGTGATCTCGCCCGGGGCGACAGGGGTCTGGGACGGGGGCGGGCCGGTCAGCTGGGCACGCTGGGCGGGGTCCAGGGCGGCGATGCGCCACCGGCCGCCCTCGGTGAACATGTGGGTGACGATCCGGACTTCCACGGCGGTGATGCCGGGAAGGTGCGGGAGCAGGTCGAGGGTGTAGCGGGAGAGGGTCGGCAGGTCGCGGGTGGCGGCGATGGCCAGGATGTCGTGGCCGGCGGCCGCGCGCTCGATCGTGAGCATGTGGGGGTGGGCGCTCAGTGCCTGGGCGACCCCGGTGGTGGCGCCGGGAGCGCAGTCGATCACGACGAAGGCCACGCAGATCTGCTCGAACAGGCGTGGGCCGGGTGAGAATCCCACCCAGGCGGCGCCCTGCTCGGACAGGCGGCCGAAGCGGCGGGCGACGGTGACCGGGTCGACCTCCAGGGCACGCCCGAGCTCGGTCCATGAGGCCCGCGGCTGCAGTTGAAGGGCGTTGATCAGCGCCAGGTCGTCCTCTGTCAGCAGCGCTGGTGCATCATCCTGCATGAGCCTCTCCTGAGAGGCAGAATCCTGCGTTTGGCGGCTTTCACGCGTCACTCTCCCATTGTGGACTTCAGGGGCCCGCACCTGTCGAGCGTGAGGAGGGCCGGACCATGGCGTACGGCGACTATCAGGACGAGATCTACATGGACGGGCTGCGCGGGGTCGTGCCGTGCTTCCCGATGACCTACGACGAACTGGAGCCGCTGGCTCAGGCCGCGATGCCCGCCTCGGTGCGCTCCTACGTCACGGCCGGAGCCGGCGACGAGCGCACCCAGCGGGCCAACGTCACCGCGTTCGAACGCTGGGGTCTCGTCCCGCGGATGATGGTGGGGGCCACGGACCGGGACCTGTCCGTCGACCTGTTCGGGATGCGCCTGCCCTCACCGCTGTTCATGGCCCCGGTCGGCGTGATCGGGCTGTGCGCGCAGGACGGCCACGGCGATCTCGCCACGGCCCGTGCCGCCGCCCGCACCGGCGTGCCGATGGTCGCCTCCACCCTGACCGTCGATCCGCTGGAGGAGGTCGCCGCCGAGTTCGGCGCCACCCCGGGCTTCTTCCAGCTCTACACGCCCACCGACCGTGAGCTGGCCGAGAGCCTGGTGCACCGGGCCGAGAAGGCCGGCTTCAAGGGCATCGTGGTCACCCTGGACACCTGGATCACCGGCTGGCGCCCCCGCGATCTCGCCGTCAGCAACTTCCCCCAGCTGCGGGGAAACTGCCTGACCAACTACACCCGCGACCCCGTCTTCCGCGCCCGCCTCGCCCGCAGCCCGGAGGACGACCCGGCGGCCGCGGTCGCCGAGTGGGTGCGGATCTTCGGCAACCCGCTCACCTGGGACGACCTGTCCTGGCTGCGCTCGATCACCGACCTGCCGCTGATCCTGAAGGGCATCTGCCACCCGGACGACGTCCGCCGCGCCAAGGACGGCGGCGTGGACGGCATCTACTGCTCCAACCACGGCGGCCGCCAGGCCGACGGCGGCCTGCCCGCTCTCGACGCCCTGCCCGGCGTGGTCCAGGCCGCCGACGGCACGCCCGTCCTGTTCGACTCCGGTGTCCGCACGGGAGCCGACATCATCAAGGCCATCGCCCTGGGCGCCACCGCCGTCGGCATTGGCCGCCCCTACGCGTATGGCCTCGCCTACGGCGGCGAGGCCGGCGTCGTCCACGTCCTGCGGTCCCTGCTCGCCGAAGCAGACCTGATCATGGCCGTCGACGGCTATCCCACCCTCGCCGACCTCGCCCCCGAGGCCATCCGCCGCCTCACCTGACAGCCGCCGACCAGCCGGGGCGGACGCATCGGCGAGACCTCGCTCACCGAGTGGTCGGCCATGGTCCACCTCCTCAGCGACCCGGGCCCAGCCCTCCCATCAGGCTCGTCATCGAACAGTGTGTATGTCATGACAAGTACCTATTTGTACAGCAGGATCAGATTGGCGCACGTTTCCGGCACCCCACGACGCCGAAGACGGCACTCGACACCGCACGGAATAGCGCGCACCCCTCCACCAGACCCGTCGAACCAGAAACCCAGCCCCAGCAAGGAAGTCGATGGCAACCATGACTGAGAAGTCCACCGTCCGCAGCGTGACCTACGACCTGCTGCGAACCTTGAAACTCACCACGGTCTTCGGTAACCCCGGTTCCACCGAGCAGCCGTTCCTGCAGGAATTCCCCGAGGACTTCACCTACGTCCTGGCGCTGCAGGAGGCTTCCGTCATCGCGATGGCCGACACCTTCGCCCAGGTCACCGGCCGCCCCGCGCTGGTCAACCTGCACTCCTCGGCCGGGATGGGAAACGCGGTGGGCAACCTGGTGGCGGCCTACCACGGCAACACACCCCTGATCATCACCTCCGGCCAGCAGCACCGGGAGCTGGTGATCGGCGACCCGTACCTCGGCAACCGAGAGGCCGTCACGCTCCCCAAGCCGTGGGTGAAATGGTCGTACGAACCGGCCCGCGCCGAAGATGTACCGGAGGCCTTCATGCGGGCCTACGCGGAGGCGCTGCAGCCGCCGACGGGCCCGGTGTACCTGTCGATTCCGATGGACGACTGGAAGCGGCCCCTGTCCGGCTTCACCCGGGTGCGGACGGTCAGCGACCGCGTCGCCCCCGACACCGCGCGGCTGCGCATGTTCGCCGATCGCATCTCGGCCAGCCGTCGTCCCGCGCTGGTCTTCGGTCCGGAGGTGGACCGGGCCGGCGGCTGGGACGCGGCCGTCGCGCTGGCGGAGAAGCTGCGCGCGGCCGTCTACGGCGCCCCGCTGCTGGACCGGGCTTCCTTCCCGGAGGACCACCCCCTCTTCGGCGGCCCGCTCGGCATGTCGGTCAAGACCATCAGCGATCGGTTGACGGGCCACGACCTGGTGGTCGTGATCGGCGCGGAGGTGTTCCGCTACTACCCCTATGTGCCCGGGCCGTACCTGCCGGAGGGCGCGGAGCTGCTGCAGATCACCGGCAACCCGGCGGTGGCCGCGGCGGCCCGGGTCGGCGACAGCCTCCTGGGCGATCCCAAGACGGTGATCGAGCTGCTCCTGGACATGGTCGCCGAGGGATCGGAGCGGACCGCGCCGGAACCGATGCAGCGGCCCCGCGAGCTCCCCCAGGCGCCGAACACCCCGCTCACCCCGCCGGAGGTGTACGCCACCCTCAGCAGGGTCCGGCCGGCCGACGCGGTCATCGTCAACGAGTCGACCTCCACGATGGCGCAGCAGATCGAGTGGCTCCCCACCAACCGGACCGGATCGTTCTTCGCCACGGCCAGCGGAGGCATCGGCTGGGGCACCCCGGCCGCTGTGGGCGTCGCACTCGGCGACCGGGACAGGGGCGCCGAACGGCCGGTGATCGGCCTGATCGGCGACGGCTCCTTCCAGTACTCCGTGCAGGCCATCTACACGGCCGCCCAGCACAACCTCCCGATCGTCTACGTCGTCATGCGCAACCAGGAGTACTCCATCCTCAAGTCGTTCGCCGTGCTGGAGGAGACCCCCGGGGTGCCGGGGCTCGACCTGCCCGGGCTCGACATCGCCTCCGTCGCCCGGGGCTTCGGATGCCGCGCGGTCGACGTGGAGACCACAGAGGACCTGGAGCGCGAGTTCAAGTCGGCCCTGACCGCCGGCACCACCACCGTCATCGTCGTCGCCACACAGCCCCAGAAGGCGATGTTGTAGGCCACGCGGATCGCACCGTCGAAGAAAGAACAGCGGAGAGAGGACAACAAACATGGACTTCGGACTGAAGGACCGGGTGTACATAGTCACCGGCGGCACCCGCGGGCTGGGCATGGCCGCCGCGCGCGAGCTGGTGGTGGACGGCGCGCGGGTGGTCGTCAGCGGCCGCGACGAGAAGTCGGTCGCCGCCGCTCAGGCGGACCTCGGCGGCCCGGCGCAGGCAGTCGGCATCGTGGCCGACAACGCCGACGCCGACACCCCGGACCGACTGATCGCCGCCGCCCGCGACGCATTCAAGCGCCTGGACGGAGTGCTCATCAGCGTCGGCGGGCCCCCGGCAGGCACCTCGGACACCATCGACGACGACCAGTGGCGCACCTCCTTCGAGTCGGTCTTCCTCGGCGCGGTGCGGCTCTCCCGTGCCGTCGCCGCCGAGCTGGGCGACGGAGGCGCCATCGGCTTCGTCCTCTCCAGCTCCGTGTACGAGCCCATTCCCGGGCTCGCGATCTCCAACGCCCTGCGGCCGGGCCTGGCCGGCTACGCGAAGAACCTCGCCAACGAGCTGGGCCCCAGAGGCATCCGTGTCGTCGGCCTCGTGCCCGCCCACATCGAGACCGACCGGGTACGCGAACTCGACGCACGGCACGGTGACGCCGACGCCGCCCGCGAACGCGCCACCGCCGGCATCCCCCTGCGCCGCTACGGAACCCCGGACGAGTTCGGCCGCAGCGCCGCCTTCCTGCTCTCGCCCGCAGCGTCGTACCTCACGGGCGTGATGCTGTCGGTCGACGGGGGTGTGCGCAGAGGCTTCTGACGGAAGCCACGGCGAACTCTGTGAAGGTGGGCACGCGCTGCCGAACCAGGTGAAGAGTAGGAGTGGTTGCGCCGAACCGAGGGTTGAACAGCGTAGGCGTCCTTGCAGTTGTCCATGGCGGAGGCCCTCGACCAGTCCGCCGGACAACAACCCACTCTCGCTCTCGGACAGTTCGACATGGGTATCGTCCAGCACCACTCACACGCGCACCATCCGCCGTGCTGTGCTGATCCGCGCGGGCCGATGCCTTACGCTGCCGCGCCCTCGCAGGGTCAGATCGCGAGGTCCACGTGCATCTCCCGGACGGGAATTTCAGCGGGCTCGTTCACACTGATCCGCTGGCCGCCACTCGCAGTGAAGCGGACCGCGTCACCCGCGGCCAGCGCGCCGGTACCTTCGAGTTCGACCGAGCCACGGGTGACGAACACGTGCACATAGGGAGCCTCGGGCAGCTCCACCGGCCGACCGGGCCGCGTGCATCGCCGTGTGACGGTTCCGGATACGGATGGCGGCATCGCCGTCATGCCGAGCCATGCCCGAGGAGACCGTCACCAGGGCGCCCGGCAGCAGGTAGTCATGGATTTCCAGCTGTTCATAGCCGGGCGTCACGCCTGTCTCGTCGGGCACGACCCACATCTGGATCAGGTGTACGGGGTTGGTGTGGCGCTCTCGGCCGAGGTGCCAGGAGTCGTTCTTCTCCGAGTGCAGGATGCCGGTGCCGGCGCTCATTCGCTGGGCAAGCCCCGATAGATGAGTCCGGAGTTGCCCACGGAATCCTGATGTACCAGCGCTCCCTCCAGCACCCAGGTGACAATCTCCATGTCCCGGTGGGAATGGGTGCCGAAGCCGGTGCCCGGCCGGATGGTGTCCTCGTTGTGGACCAGCAGCAGGCCGTGGTGGGTGTTGCCCGGATCGTAGGGCCGACCGCCGACCCAGACCGAGTGCCTGTCGCGAAGCCACGTCGCGTGGGTCTCCAACCGGTCGTCGAACCGGCGGACATCGATGAGCGGAGCGGGTGTGGTGCGCACGGGGGCGTTCTTCCGCGTCGAGGTGTGGTTCGCCGGAAACCGGCCCGGTCGCGCGGCACGGTGCGAGCGGGCCGGGACCGCGGGCCGTGCGAGGGGGGCCGGAGAAGGAAGGGGTGCGTCTGTCCGGCAGACGCAGATCTTCCTCGCGATCGGCCGGGTCGGTCAGTTGGCTGCGGCGGACGACGTGACGGCGGAGGCGAAGTCCGGCTGCACACCCAGCTGGGCGAGCATGACGCTGAGGCCGACGTAGCAGTTGAACTCCTTGATCTTGCCGTCTTCGACGTACCAGAAGTCGGCAGTCGGGATGCTGAGCTTGGCGCCGGTCGGCTGGATGACCCCGGCGGGCGTTTCGAACGGCCCGGTGAAGGTGCCCTCGATCGTCAGCTCGACGGCGACGGTGTTGCCCATGACGTGGAACCGGTGGAGCTCGCGGTGGACGTCAGGCGCGAACGTGCCCATGAAGACGACCAGGTCACCGAGGTGCTCACCCCGGTAGCTTTCCGCCGCGACGACGTTGTTGAACACTCCGTCCTCGGAGAAAAGGTCCATGAACCCCTGGACGTCCAGGACGCTGCCCTCGGCCGCGTGGTAAGCCGCCCTGACCACAGCTTCTGCGTCGGTAGCCATCGCAGTTCTCCCCTTCCTCGAAGTTAATCAAATGCTTGATTAAAAATATGCCGACAGTACGAGACCTTGTCAAGCAATCGTTTGAGCTATTTGGTCTTCGGCAACTTTGCCCTGGTCAGCGGCCTACTGCGGCGTACCCGCAGAACGCCCCGGCCACCACGGGGACCAGTTGCCGCTCGATCTGCCCGGCGGACACAGCGGCCAGCTCGGTACCGATGGGCGCCAGCGCGAGCCAGTTCAGCAGGCCCGCCGCGCACCGCGTACGGAAGATCAGTTCCTGCTCGTCGACTCCGGGAAGGTTCGCCGTCAGCACCCGGAGGGCATCCCGGCGAGTCTGGTCGAACTTCCCGGCCAGCCGCTCCCACCCCTCGGGCGGATCGATTCCGACGCGCGCCACGGTCCGCATCACAGCCAGCTCCTGTCCACCGGCCGCCAGCGCGCGCACCATCGGCCGGGCAAACGCAGACGCCAGCTCCTGGAGCGTCGAAGTGGGGCCAAGGGAATCGAGTGCCCGGATCTGCGCGTCCAGATACCGTTCCAACGCATACTCGATCGCCGAGTCGCACAACGCCTTCAGTGACCCGAAGTGGTAACTCACCGCGGCGACATTGGCTCCGGCGCGATCTGTGATCTCGCGGAGGGTCACACCCTCCTGGCCTCGCTGTGCGAGCAGCTCCAGAGCGGCCGTCAGCAGGCCGTCCCGCGTGCGCTGACCAGCCTCTCGACGCAGATCCGTCTTCTCCGCCCGCACCACAGCATGAACTCAAGCAGTCGCTTGAGTTCATTGTCAAACAGCTGCTTCAGTGCACCGCCGGCGCCCCTCCCCCGATTCCCCACTACGGCTGCTGGTCGCGGCCTGCGTCTCCGAGTTCCTTGAGCAGCAAGGTCAGGGTCGCGAGCCGCTCGGGTCCGAGCAGCTCCTCGATCCAGCGGCTTGTCTCCTGTGCCTGCTGGCGGCCAAGGGCCGCTCGTTCGTGCCCGGCAGGAGTCAGGGAGACCAGTTGCCGGCGGCGGTTACCGGGGTCCGTGCTCTTGGTGATCAGGCCGCGGGCCACGAGCCGGTCGAGAAGCGGAGTGAGCGTCGACCGGTCGACCGCGGCGAGGGCGCCCAGCGTCTTCTGGTCGAGGCTTCCACGCTCGTCCAGGACGTGAAGCACCGCGAACTGCGGAGGAGTGAGGTCACCGCTGCGCAGCTGCCACGAGGCGTTCACCGCCTGCGAGGCGCGTCGCAGCTGGTGGGCCATGCCGTCTTCCAGCGTCCCGTCGTATCGCGCTCCGGTCGTCATAAGTACAGGCTACCTCCGTATACGGTCAGTCGGTACACGGACTGTTTGCAATCGGAAGTTTCGGCAGCTACATTGTTCCGTGTACGGACTTACCGTGTACGGAAGGTGCATCCCATGTCCCGACGTGTGATCTTGGGGATGACCGGAGCGACCGGCGCCGTCTTCGGTGTCGAACTGCTTCGCCGGCTGCGGGAGCAGCCGGATGTGGAGACTCATCTCGTTCTGTCCCAATGGGCCAGGGCGACCATCCATCTGGAGACCGACCTGTCGGTCCGCGAAGTCACCGACCTGGCCGACGTGACCTATACGTGGAACGACCAAGGGGCGGCAATCTCATCAGGTTCATTCCGCGTGGACGGAATGATTGTCGCGCCGTGCAGCATGAAGACCCTCGCCGGAATCCGAACCGGATATGCCGACGGTCTCATCCCCCGAGCTGCCGACGTCACGCTGAAGGAGCGCCGCCCCTTGGTGCTCGTACCGAGGGAGACTCCGCTCAGCGAGATCCATCTCGAGAACATGCTGGCGCTCTCGCGCATGGGAGCGAGGATCGTGCCGCCGATGCCGGCCTTCTACAGCCGTCCGAAAACCATTGACGAGCTCGTTGAGCATGTCGTTGTCCGAGTCCTGGACCAACTCGATATCCAAGTGGCTTCGGCGCAGCGCTGGGACGGAATGCCGCGCCCCTCCGAACTGAAAGGCGTAACCAACTGATGTCTGAAATCAATGACTTCCGGTCCTACATCTCCGCGCTCGAAGAGCTGGGGGACATTCAACGGATCTCACGCGTGATCGATCCGAACCTGGAAGCGTCGGCCATCACCCGTCGGTCCACCGAGAACGGCAGGCCCGCCCCGTTCTTCGAGCACCTCAGCGGAGTCGACGAGGGGTTCCGCATGATCGGCGCCCCGGGTGCCCTGTCGAGCATTCCCGGGCATCCGCTGGCGCGGGTCTCCCTCTCTCTCGGCCTGCCGTACACGACGACTGCGGCCGAACTGGTCGAACACCTCAGGGAAGCAGGCACCAGGGAACTGCTCCCACCTCGGCGGGTGGCATCCGACTCGGCGCCCTGCAAGCAGAACATCCTGACGGGTGACGAAGCCCGTCTCGACCGGTTCCCCATTCCACGCGTGCACCAGGACGACGGCGGCCCCTACGTCAACACCTGGGGCGTGATCATCGCCAGGACGCCGGACGGCCGATGGACGAACTGGTCCATCTCCCGGATCATGAAGATCGACGACCAGCACATGACCGGACTGGTGCTGCCGAGCCAGCACCTCGGCATGATCTGGCGCGAGTGGGAGGCCATCGGTGAGCCGATGCCCTACGCCCTCGTGCAGGGAGGCGACCCCGGCATTGCCGTCGTCGGCGGAATGACCGTCCCGACCGAGGTCGACGAGGGCGCGTATCTCGGAGCGGTGCTGGGCAAGCCGGTCGACGTCGTGAAGTGCGAGACGAACGATCTGGAAGTGCCCGCCTCCGCCGAGGTCGTCATCGAGGGACACCTGTCCGCGACCCGCGACGCCGTGGAGGGTCCGTTCGCGGAGTTCCACGGCTGGGCACTGCCCGAGACGTCGCCGCAGCCGCTTTTCAGCATCGAGGCGATCACCTACCGGGACGACCCGATCTGGCCGCTGGCCGCCGCCGGCCGGCCTGTCGACGACTCGCACGTCGCACCGGCTGCCGGCATCTCCGCAGAGGTCGTCGCGGTCCTGCGGAAGGCGGGACTGCCGATCACGACGGCCTGGCTCCCGCTCGGTGCCGCCTGCTTCTGGACGGTGATCACCGTCCCGCAGAACTGGCGCGACTCGCTGCCGGGGATGGACACCGCGCGCTTCGTGCACCGCATCGGCGAGGTGCTGAACGGCACCCGGGTGGGGCGGCTCTCCCCGGTCGTCTACGTCCTCGACGACGACGTGGATCCGTCGAACGACTCGGATCTGCTGTGGGCACTGGCCACCAGGGTGCACCCGTCCCTCCGCCAGGAGCAGTGGCACGGACCGATCATGCCGTGGTACCCGTGCTTCACCGAGGAGGAACTGCACAACGGCTGGGGAGCCATCGTCGTGCACGACGCCCTGCTCCCGGCGGTGGGAAGCGGACGCGTACCGCCCGCCACGTTCGACGGCGTCTTCCCGGCAGATGTGCGCGCGAAGGTCCTCGCCGCCGAATCCGAGTCGGCAGGCGGCACCGGCTCTGCCGCATCGCGCTGACGCCTGGGTGCCGCGGATCGCGGGAGGTATCCACCAGGTGGCCGTCTCCCGACCGGCATGCTCGGCCGCCGGCCCCGAGAGACTCTCGCTCGGAGCCGGTCGGCTGCCACCGCCCGGGTGAATGAGTCATCACGACAAGCCGCCGGCCGAGTGACCCATGGGATTTGGCGCTCACCTGGCGAGGTACCGATCAGCGTGCGTGTCGGACCGACGCGGACAGCGGTCCTCAACGACGGCCTCGAGACCTCCATCCGTCAGGCACGAGAAGGTGCGGCCGCCAGCCCGATGCGTCAAGAAGGGGACAGACGTGACCCAGCAGAATGTGACAGTTGCTGTCACGGGAGCGGGCGGCACCGGAGTGGCCAAAGCCTTGCTCGCCTCACTTCAGAGAGACGACCGGGTCGGCCACGTCAACCTTCTGGTGTCGGCCAACGGGCGCAAGCTGGTGGCTTTCGAATTCCAGACCGGCGAAGATCCGGACTCGGTGGTCCAGGCCCTGGAGGCCACGTCGACGAAAGTCCGCTTCCTCGATCCGGCCGACATGTCAGGACCGGTGACCAGCGGCAGCTACCCCACCGACGCCATGATCATCCTGCCGTGTGCCGCCGGCGTACTCGGACGCATCGCTCACGGCCAGACCGAGAGCCTCATCGAGCGAGCCGCGGACGTGATGCTCAAGCAACGGCGCAAACTCGTCCTCTGTCTCCGGGAAGCACCGCTGAACCTCATCCACCTGCGCAACATGGTCGCCGTCACGGAGGCGGGAGCCACCGTGTACCCGATGATCCCGACGTACTACAACGTGCCGGAGACACTCGCGCAACTGCGGGACGAGTTCGTCGAACGCGTCCTGCAGTTCCTGGGCCTGCCCGGCACCGATCGCTACCAGTGGGACGGCACCGACACCACAGCGCGACGCGAGCACACTCAGGCGCGGTAGCGGACCGTGGCCGGCAGCTTCGGGCGCGTTCGCCTCCCGTTGCTACTCACCAGCGGTCCTGGGTTCGCTGATACGGCGGGCGGCCTCAACGACCGCCGCCCGGTGCAGGGCCAGCCGCTGTGCCGACCAGGACTGGCCGGCCTCCTTGGGGTCGACGCCCTCGGCGGCCCAGAACCACGCCTGGGCGGCGGCGAGAACCATGGTCAGGAGATCGGCAGGCTCCATCTCCCGGGCGAGGTCACCACGCTGCTGCGCGTCGGCCACTTCGGCCGTCTTGTGAGCGAAGGCCTCGGCCTCGGGTCCGGTGGCGGTGGGGCGCTCCAGCAGTTTCCACAGTCGCAGGCGCATCAGATCGGGCCGGGCGACGAGGTGGTCGAAGATGGCGCCGGCGTATCCGGGCAGGTCCTCGACGTCGAACGGCACAGACTCGGCGCCCGCGGTCAGCGCACGCCGCAAGACCTCGTCGAACAGCTGCTCCTTGTTACCGAAGTAGACGTAGATCAGCCGCTTGTTCACCCCCGCGGTCTCGGCGATGCGGTCCACTCGGGCACCGGCGATGCCGTACGCGGCGAATTCGGTGAAGGCGGCGTCGAGCAGCCGGGCCTTGGTGGCGCTGGAGTCCCGTGACATGCCCGCCACACTAGCAAGTAACTATCTAGTTATTGACACGCGCGGGCCGCAGGCCTACGGTCGTGTATCTATCCAGTTAGTTACCCCTGTCGACAGAACGGGAACCCTCATGGAACACCGCGCCCTGGGCAGCCAGAGTCTGATCGTCGGCGCGCAAGGCCTCGGCTGCATGGGCATGAGCGCCTTCTACGGCGCCACCGATGAGACCGAGTCGCTGGCCACCATCGACCGCGCGCTGGAACTCGGTGTCACCCTGCTGGACACCGCCGAGAGCTACGGCCCCTTCATCAATGAGCAGCTGCTCGGCAAGGCGCTGGCGGGGCGGCGGGATGCCGCGGTGGTCGCCACCAAGACCGGCGTGGAGATCACCGACGACGGCAGCGTGCTCGGCCTCAACGGAAGGCCCGAGTACGTCCGGCGGGCCCTCGAACGCTCGCTGCGGCACCTGGGCACCGACCACATCGACCTCTACTACCTGCACCGCATCGACCCCAAGGTGCCGATCGAGGAAACCGTCGGCGCCCTGGCCGAGCTGGTCGCCGAGGGCAAGGTGCGGCACATCGGGCTGTGCGAGGCCTCGGCGCAGACCATCCGGCGGGCACACGCCGTGCACCCGCTCACCGCCGTCCAGACCGAGTACTCACTCTTCGAGCGGGGCATCGAACAGGACGGGGTACGCGACACGCTGCGGGAGCTGGGGATCGGCCTGGTCGCCTACTCCCCGCTGGGACGCGGCTTCCTGTCCGGGGCGATCACCAGCCCCGACGACTTCGCCGAGGACGACTGGCGCCGTACCGACCCCCGGTTCCAGGGCGAGAACTTCGCCCGCAACCTGGACGTCGTCCGCGAGGTCCGCCGCATCGCGTCCGACAAGAACGTCACGCCTTCGCAGCTGGCGCTCGCCTGGGTCCAGCACCAGGGCGCCGTGGCCATCCCCGGCACCAAGCGCCGCCGCTACCTCGAGGAGAACGTCGCCGCGACCGAGGTGACTCTGACGTCCGACGACATCGCCGCGATCGAGGCCGTCGCCCCGCACGGCGTCGTCACCGGCGACCGCTACGCACCCGAGCTGATGGGGACGCTCAACGGCTGACCGCCGACCGGCCCGTCACAAGATTCATTGCGAGGCCACACCCCCCGTGGCCCCCGACACACAGCACCAGGCCCCCCACGTCTTGAGCGGCTCCCGTGCCACCAGCCGGCCATACGGTCCCGGATCAGCGTGGACTCCTGTCGGCCGTTCGCCGTCTTCCCGGTGCCCCGGCCAGACCCCGTACCGGCGGTCCGGCATCACCTTTCGACCAACCCCCATTGCCGGGGCCGCCGAACGCAATCGGCAACCAGGCCGCACGCGTTGAGGCCCTCGGTGTTCTCAGATCAGGAGACTCGACTCATGTCCGTGCCTCAGACACCCCCCTCGTTCGGGGCAAGCACAACCGCCGCCGACGTGATCGACGGCGTCGACCTTCACGGCCGCCGGGCCGTGGTGACCGGAGCCAGTTCCGGAATCGGCGTGGAGACTGCTCGGGCGCTCGCAGCGGCAGGCGCCGACGTCACCTTGGCAGTGCGTGACACTGACGCGGGAGCCCGGGTGGTGGCGCGCCTGGAGGCCGAACTGCCCCCGAAGTCCGGGAAGTTGGCCGTGGGGCGACTCGACCTGGCCGACCGCTCGACGGTCGCGGCGTTCGTGTCCGCCTGGACGGGACCGCTGCACATCCTGGTGGGCAATGCCGGAGTGATGGCCCTGCCGGAACTCACCCACACCCCTGACGGCAGGGAAACCCAGTTCGCCGTCAACCACCTGGGGCACTTCGCCCTCGCCGTCGGCCTTCGCCCGGCCCTCGCGGCGGCGGGCGGCGCTCGGATCGTCTCGGTGAGTTCCATCGGCCACCTCTTCTCACCGGTGGTCTTCGACGACCTGGACTACCGCTTCCGCCCCTACGACCCCTGGACCTCCTACGGTCAGTCGAAGACCGCCAACATCCTGTTCGCCGTCGGTGCCGCGGAACGATGGGCCGACGACGGCATCACCGCCAACGCGCTGATGCCGGGCAACGTCGGCGACACCTCCCTGGCCCGGCACATGGACATGCAGCAGGTGGCAGACTTCATCGCCTCGGGCGCCATCGCGCTGCCGCCGCATAAGACGGTGGAGCAGGGTGCCGCGACTTCGGTGCTGCTGGCAGCCTCGCCGACGGTGGAGGGCATTACCGGCCGTTATTTCGAGGACTGTGCCGAGGCCGAGCCAGTCGCCGAGCGGGCCGGTGCGGTCGCCGGTGTAGCGCCCTACGCCCTGGACCGGGAGAACGCGGCCCGGTTGTGGGCCGTGTCCGAGGATCTCGCCCGCTAGCCACCTACGCTGCCGGCATGACGTCTCGACACGAGCAGTGGGCCCGGCTGCGCAGCCAGTTGTGGCGCCCGCCGCGTGCCCATGGTGAGCAGCCGCGCGAGCGGGTGGTCGGCCCACTCGAACTGTTCTACGACCTCGTCGTGGTCGTACTGGTCGCCCAGGCCGCCCACCACTTGGCCGGGCATCTGACCTGGCGCGGACTGGGTGAATTCGCCGTGGTGTTCGCGCTGGTGTGGATCGGCTGGTTCAACGGCAGCCTCCACCACGAACTGCACGGGCACGAGGATGCCCGCGGCCGGAGCATGTTCCTGCTGCAGATCCTGGTACTGGTCCCGCTGGGTGCGTTCATCCCGGAGGCGGGCGGTGCACGCGGAGTCGCGTTCGCCATGGACGCGGGGGTGTTGTTCGCAGTGCTGGCGGTGTTGTGGCTGCTCGCCGCACGGGGAGACAGTGCTGAATTCCGCCGCCCCAGCAGGGTGTTCGTGACGGGGACGGCCGTGTGTGCGGGCGTGCTGGCCGGGAGCGCCGCCCTGCCCGCAGGGCTGCGCATGCTGACGTGGGGTCTGCTGGCGGCCGCGTACCTGGCGTGGCTTGCTGTCATGCTGGGGTGGGCGTTCCCGGAACGGGCGGTCGCGCTCAGCGTGACCGACGCGCTCGCCGAACGGTTCGGCCTGCTCATCATCATCGTGCTGGGCGAGACCGTGACGGGAGTGGTCGACGGACTGCCCCACGAGCCGACCAACGCGCTCACCCTCGCCGTCGGGCTCGTCGCCGTGGTTGTCGGCTTCGGCGCCTGGTGGACGTACTTCGACTTCGCCGGACACCGCTTGCCGAAGACCACACGCGGGAGCACCATGCTGTGGATGCTGGTGCACCTGCCGCTCACGGCGGCGGTGCCGGCGGCCATGGGGGCCGCCATGGTCGGTTTCGTCGAGCATGCCCACGAGAAGGACGTGCAGCGCAACGCAACGCCCAGACAGCGGTTGCCCCCTACGATGTCAGGGCGCTGCCCGGCGTCCCTGTCGCCGTGCCGCTTGGCTGGCCAGAGCTGGATGAACCGGGCCTCACCGCGAAATGGTGGACGATCGCGGCGATCGGCGACCGCCTCGGGCACGCCCTGTGCCGGGGCCGCTCACTCGCGCCCGCCCGACGTCGCCTGGCCGCGCTGCACGACGGTGGCCGATCTCGGCTGGACTGCCGCGGCGACCCGCAGCGCCGCGATCCCGACCACCGACGCCTCCGGACAGCCACCCCGACCGCGCATCCTGCCCGGCACGGGCAGCAACGGCCGGATGGCCGCCCAATTCGCGTCCGTCATGCCCGTCGGGCAGTACTGCTGCCGGGACCAGTTGTCGGCAGCGTTTGCGAACCGGTGGGCCAGGCAGTCACACGCCAGGGCGACGGAGCTGAACCGTCCGGTCGGCGTCGCGGAACACTGCGGCATCGGGGACTCCCACTTGAAGGGCATGTCACAAGATCGGAAAGACAGCAGATACGGAGAACTGAGGGAGCCGCCCCATGTCGGAACACCGGACCCCGGACGACTACGTGACGTTCGCCCTGGTCGACGTCTTCGCCGACACGCCACTGACCGGCAACCCGTTGGCCGTCGTCGACGTGAGCCACCTCGACGACGACCCGCCCGTCGCGTGGATGCAAAAGGTGGCGCGTGAGTTCAACCAGGCCGAGACCACGTTCGTCCTGCGTCCGAAAGCCACCGCGGGCCGGAATGCGGCGGCCCGACTGCGTTCCTTCACCGCAGGCGGGACCGAGGTCTTCGGGTCCGGCCACAACGCGTTGGGAGCGTGGTGGTGGCTCTTCGAGACCGGCCGTGTGACACGACCGGACGACGGTGGCCGTATCTCGCAGCAGATCGGCGACCGGCAGTCGGACGTCCTCGTCCTCGAAGACACGCTCGGGATGGTGCAGGAGCCGGCACGCATCGGCCGGCCGGCGGAGCCGGCGGCTGTAGTCGACGCGCTGCGGCTGAGCCTTGAGGATCTCGACCTCTCGCTGACCCCACGGAGTGTCGACACCGGCGCCAGTCATCTCCTTGTCGCGATCAACGACACCGCGGCGCTGGCACGATGTGCGCCCGAGAAGGCCGCGTTGGTCCGGGTGACGCGCACGTGCCAGGCACAGGGTCTCTACGCGGTGTCCATCGGAGACGAACGCCCCGTGACCAGCGTGTCGGCACGATTCTTCAACCCCGGCTCCGGGCTCGACGAGGACCCAGCCACCGGAAGCGCCGCCGGGCCGCTGTGCGCGTACCTGGACCACCTCGGCCTGCTCAGCGTCTCCAAGCGACTGGCCATCGCACAGGGCGAGTCCATGGCCCGTCCCAGCGTCATCAACATCCATCTCGATGACCGTTCCCGGCCAGTCGTCACAGGCCGATGCGCCATCTCCGCCGAAGGCCGGTTGAGCGGAGGAGAGTTCAATGTGGTGAGGTGATCGGCCTCCCCACCCATCACGGCTCAGTCCTGCCAACAGAGCGGACCATGGTCTCGTCAACACTCAGGCTCCAGTCACCGGCCGAGGCACCTCCCAAGCACCGGGGCGACGATGCGCCGTTTCCGAAACGGTGAGTCACGGAACGCCACGGCCAGCCAATCGGACTCCCGTTCGACACACACGCCTGCAACCTCGTTCAGGATCCCTTGCGTGCGCAGCAGATACCTGCCGCCCTCCGATAGCCGCGCACCCCCCGATTTTGACAGCCAAGCTTGCAAGCTTTCCTGTCGAAGTTTTGTGGTTGCTTCATGCGCTGTTCCGACTCCGAGCCCGAACCGCTCTCGCATCATGCGCTCGCGGAGGCGGCCCACGAGCTGCGTTCGGCCATGCATCACCTGCTACGCGTTATGAGCGTGGAAGAGGCCGACGGCGATCCGGGCAGCCAGCTCACACCGTCGCAGTCCTCGCTGCTCAAGCGGGTCCGCAGTGCCGGTCCCAGCACTCCGGCCGATCTGGCCAGGGCAGAGTGGGCGCGGCCGCAGTCGGCGTTGGCCACGCTCAAGCCCCTGGTTGAGGCGAGCCTGGTGGAACGGTACCCGCACCCGACGGACGGGCGGCAGATCCTGATCGTCCTGTCCGAGCGGGGCCGTGACCTGCTCGCCGAGCGGGACACCACCCGCAGTGATGTGCCGGCGGTGATGATCGCCGAACGGCTGAACCCGGCCGAGCAGCGCACCGTCGCCGAGGCCGCCACCCTGCTGCGGCGCCTGGGCGATCACCGAGCCCGGGCAGCACACGGCGCCACCGCCTCCGCGACGGAGCGGGCGCCACCAACGCTCTCTCGTGTACGGCAAGGACACACCCATGAGCCTCACCCCCTTCGACGACAAGACCGCCCTGGTCCTGAGTTCACCGAGCCGGCCGACGGCCTGGCCAAGGACAGCGACATCCTGATCACCAAGCGGCACTGGGGTGTTAGTCAGGAAGACCACCCGGAACCCCGCACTCCGGTTCACGACGGGGCGCGCGAGGCCACGATCAACGTGGTGGTCAACTCGATGTGCGCAGTCAGCGCGGCAACGGCGGCGTCGGCGTCGCCGTCGATCGCGTGCTGAAAGATGGTGGCGTGCTCCTGGGCCGGTTCGCGCGCGGCGTCGGACGGGTCGATCGCTTCCGACCAGCGGCGGTAGAGGCAGGCGCTGTCCCGCAGTGCCGTCGCGATCGCGTAGAGACGAGGGCTGCCGCACCCGGCGACCAGGGCGTCGTGGAAGTTCGCGTGGGCGGCTTCCCACGCCGGGGTGACGCGGGTTGGAGTGAACACGTCGCGGCGAGGTGTGTCGGCAAGGATGAAATGGGTCGCAACGAGCCGGGCACGCCAGTCCATGTCGCCCCGCTCTATGCCACGCCGCAGGGCCAGGCACTCGATGTCCGTCCGCGTCCGGGTCAGATCGAGTAGGTCATCGACGGAGATCGGCGTGACCTGGAAACCAACCTGCGGGTTGGCCAGTACCAATCCCTGCTCGGCCAGTCGGCTGAGCACCTCCCGGATCAGCCCGACGCTGGCGTCGTAGGCCTGGCACAGCGGCGTGAACTTGAGCCGCTCGCCCGGCGCGAAGCGCCCGCCGAGGATGTCAGCCCGCAGCCGAGCGTGCACCTCGTCCGTACGGGTCTTCGCACTGGTTGACATGGACGGCAGGATACACAACTTCGAAGTGACCCTGGATATTCGAATATCTCTTGACTCCTCGAATATTCAGAGCCGAGACTTCTGCCCCATGACCCCTACGACGAAGCGCAGCGTCGTCATCACCGGTGGCGGGACGGGCATCGGCGCCGCCACCGCAGAACTGTTCGCCAAGAGCGGGCACGACGTCACGATCACAGGTCGACGTAGTGACGTGCTGGCCACCACCGCCAAGCGGTTGGGGGTGACCCACGCCGCGTTCGACGCCGCCGACCCGGCCGCCGTTCGGACGGCGCTCGACCAGCTGCCGGCCACCATCGACGTGTTGGTCAACAATGCTGGCGGCAACACCGACCGTCGCCGTCCGCCCGTCGCCGCGGGCGACCTTGCCGGTGTGGCCGACGCGTGGCGGGCCAACTTCGAGGCCAACGTGCTCACCACGGTCCTGGTCACTGAGGCACTCAAGCCGCGGTTGGCGGACGGAGCACGCATAGTCACCGTCGGTTCGGTGGCTGCCAAGCAGGGATCCGGTTCGTACGGCGCAGCCAAGGCTGCCCTGGAGGCATGGAACGTCGAGACCGCGAGGACGCTGGGTTCTCGCGGGATCACTGCCAATGTCGTGGCACCGGGGGTCACTCTGGACACCGAGTTCTTCGCCGGCACGGTGTCCGAGGAGTGGGTCGCGGCACGGGTGTCCGCCGCGTTCAACCAGCGGCCCGGCACCCCGAACGAGATCGCGGAGGCGATCTTCTTCCTCGGCCGGCCCGATTCCGGCCACCTGACCGGCCAGGTGATCCACGTCAACGGCGGCGCCTACGCGGCGCGGTGACCACGTACTGGACCGGGCTGTCGTGCGGGCCGCCCGGCGGCGGGAATGCCAACGGCGAGGCTTTCGGACAATGGCCCCGGCCGACGTGCCCCTCGTTGTCGTGGCAATCGTCTTGGCCAGTGTTGCCCGGTGTCAGCGACCTGCTGGACTCATGAGTTCTTGAGCGTCTGGATGACCGGGGCCGTTTCCATGCACTGGACTGAAGGAAGGGTCGCGACTTTGGTGGTGAGATAGGTGTACAGGGCGCTGGGGTCCGGGCACAGCACACTGGCGAAGAGGTTCGTCGATCCGGTGGTCGCGGCGGTGAAAGGGACCTCGGGATGGGCGGCCAGGGCCTGGCCGGCTGCCACCATTTGGTCCGGGGCTACCGACAGCCAGAGCATGGTCTGGTGGGCCATGCCGAGGCTGCGGTAGTCAAAGTCGACGTCGAAGTAGAGGGCCCCGCTTGCCCTCAGGTCGGCGAGGCGGCGCCGCAGGGTGGTCGCGGGCCGGCCGGTGGCCGTGGCCAGCGCCGTGACATCCGTGCGGCCATCGCGCTCAAGCAGGGCCAGCAACTGCTTGTCAGTGTCGTCCAGGTCGACTTGTGGTCCGTCCGCGGCGCGTGGGGACTCCAACTGGGCCACCTGCTCGGGGGACAGTGCGTGGACATAGCCTTGTGGTCCCCCGAAGAACACGTGGAGCAGGCAGTTGGCGCTGACGTTGGTCACGCGCGGGGTACGGGGCAGTTTTCCCAGCAGGAGTGTCGCGCTGTCGCGGCCTGTGGGCGCCCGCACGATGGCGACGATCTCAGTGCCGCCGGATGTCAGTTTCACCCACGAGGTGTCCGGCCGGCGGGCCAGCGATTCGCCGATAACCCGGGCGGCGTCGGGGGTGCACCGGACCCGGACGAACCATGCGACCTCGCCTACTCGCGCTGGGTCGGTGCGGCCGGTGACACGGATCTTCTTGGCCGAGCGCAGGGAGGCGTAGCGGCGGGCCACAGTCTGGTCGGACAGTCCGAGCACGCCGGCGATCTTGCTGAAGGGTGCTCTCCCGTCCACCTGCAGCGCATGGATGATCTTGAGATCGAGCTCGTCGAATGTCACGGATATCGCCACTGCAGGCCTGCCTATGTCGAAAATCGCCATTTACAACCGGCCGGCTGGGCACTGGGCCCGCCCAGGGCCGAGCATCAATGTGCTCCAAGCCATGGAGAATTCAGCCCCTCACCATCCACTCAAGGAGGCTTCTATGACCAGGATCAGCACCGGAAAGACATTGCTGACCCTGACCTCTCTCGTGACGGCGTATGGCAGCTACTTCTTCGACTGGAACGAAACCCACATCTACAACCCCAACTGGCCGCCGCACGCCAAGTTCCACAACGCTCAGACCATGAGCATGGGCACCGCGGTGGGCATGGCCGGCCTTTACACGCTGTGGGGCCGCCGCGGCCCCTGGACCCGGGACCGCCTGCAGGTCAGCACCGCCGCCGCGTCCGTCTACTGGATCACGCAATTGTCGTCGACCCTCTTCCCGGGAACAGCCCTGTTCGACGGGCCATGGCCCGCGTCCGCCCTTGACCGCGCGGACGCCGGGGCGTCCGGACCGGGCAGCGGCCGGGAACAGGAGGAACAGGTCCCGGCGAGGCCGCCCAGGGTCCGTGGCCCGCAGACCGTCGTAGCGAGCGTCTCGCTGGCACTGAACGTTCTGGCTTACGGTCTGGAGAGTCGGCGTCTCGCGCGAGGATCTGAATAGCAGTCAAGGGTGGCGCGCAGCGCCATCGCGACAGCGAGGCGACCGGGCAGCGCCTGGAGCAGGCCGGCTTCGTCACCCGCAAGCCCTCTCCGCTCAACCGTCGGGCTGTCGTCGTGGCCGCCACTCGCGCGGGCCAGGCCCTGCGCGACCGGGTGCAGCGGGCATGGAGCGACCTGGAAGAGCTCACCGCCGCAGGGCCGGCGGACGGGGAGCGCGAAGAAGCCCTGCGGGTGCGGAGACGGATCGAGGCGAACCTGACGACCGCTCCGGCCGCCACCGACTCCGCGGGCGGGGCCGCGGCCACCTGAACGCGTTCAGCCGCTGCCCGGGCCGCTTTCGGTGGCTCTGGGCCGTCCGCCGTACCCGGAGTGGTCATACCGCGGGCGCCTTCCGCCGAGCGGCTCGGACGTCGAGGGTGTACTGGACGGCCAGGCACCCGAGCGTCCAGGAGGCGAGCACGAGCAGGCCGCTGGCCAGGTGCGCGCAGTGGTAGTAGCCGGCGCCGCGCAGTGCCCGGACGGCGGCGGCCGGAGGCATGATCTGCGCCAGGGGAGCCAGCCACGGCGGCAGGAAGGAGGGCGGCAGGATGCCCCCGGAGGTGGCATTGCCGAAGATCAGCAGCACCACCGACGCCACAGGCATGCCGATCGGACCGCATATGCGCAGCAGCACTCCGGCTGATACCGCCGTGGCCATGGCCAACAGGCCCGCGATCACGGCCACGGTGGTGAACGCGGCTGGCAAGGCGTGGAAGGCCTGGTGGCCGAGGAGCGCCACCATGACGCCGCTCGCGGCCGCGAAGACCGCGGTGGAGGCCAGCCGGGCGGCCAGCTGCAGGCGCGGGGCGATCTGGTAGGAGGCCACCGAGAACAGGAAGCCGGCCAGCACGACGCCGAAGGAGGCGTAGAAGACCGACAGTCCGCGGGCATCGCCGGGCGCCAGCGGTACAACGTCCTCGACCACTACCGGGTGTCCGACCACCGAGGTGACGGCGGCCTGCAGGCCGGCGACAGTGGACGGCCCCTGGGCGCCCGCCGCGAGGAGCACCGTGCTATTGCCCTCGGTGACCAGGGCGGCGGGCACCCGGTCGTGCGTGACGGCGTCGCGGGCGGCGTCGGCGCCGGCGTAGCGGTGGAAGGTGTAGGCGTCCGGCGCGGTGTCGTTCAGGGCGAGCTCGGTGCGTGCGGCCGTCCGGTCGGAGGCTGCGATGCCCAGTGGCTGGTGGTGAGCCGTGGGCGCGTGGAAGGCCGCCAGGTACACCGCGACGAACACCGTTCCGATCGCCAGCGCGGTCACCACCGGGACGAGCATGGCCTTGCGGATCGCGGCGCCTGCGGCGAGTACCGGAGTGGGGACACCCGGCTCGGTGTCGAGCAGGGCATGGCGGCCGCGTCGCTCGCTGTTCTCAGGGCGGGAGCCCAGCGGCACGTCGACGGACGCCCCCGCCGAGGGGTCGGCCGAGGAGGTGGAGGGGCTCGACTCGACACCCTCGGGGTACGTGTGCGGGGGAACGGGCGTGGTGTGCTGCATGTGGGTATCTGCCGCTTACGCGCGGCCTGCGGTAGGGACTTCTTGTATGAGCGCCAACTGGGCTTCATCCGTGCGGACTTGCCTACGGAGCGCCTGGGCCGGGCCAGTCCGCGTCAGCGGCTGCCGGCCGGCCGCATGACGCCGGTCACGCAGCGGGGTGGCGGGACCGGCGCCGGTCACGACATGGGCCGTCGACGGCAGCGGGCCTCGGTCGAGAAGGCTTCTAGAAGAAGCCGCCGTCCACGGGCAGCGTGCGGCCGGTCATGTAGGCGGCGTCGTCGGAGGCGAGGAAGGCATAACCCGCGGCGATCTCCTCGGGCTTGGCCAGACGGCCGAGAGCGCCGTGGACCGACAGCCACTGGGAGAGCGGCATCGAATCCCTGAGCAGGGGGTGCTGATAGCGGGCGCCGTGCTCCGCGGCCATGTCGGTGGCGGTGCCGCCGGGGGCGATCGCGTTGACTGTGATGCCGCGCCGGCCGAGCTCCGCGGAGAGGTTGAGGACTATGGATTCCACAGCCGCCTTGGACGAGGCGTACAGGGTGTGGCCGAACACGGCGCGGGAGGCGCTCACCGAGGAGGTCAGCACGATCCGCCCGCCCTCCCGCATGTGGGCCGCGGCGTGCTGGACGGCGAACAGCTGACCGCGAGTGTTCACGGCGAAGACGTGGTCGAAGTCGGCCGGGGTGATGTTCTCCAGCGCGTCGAAGTGCTCGATGCCGGCGCACGAGGCCAGGACGTCGAGCCGGCCGAACTCGGACACCGCCTGCTCGACCAGGGCCCTGGTCTGCTCGGGATCGGCGACGTCCGTGCGCACGGCCAGTGCCCTGCCGCCGTCGGCCGTGACCGTGTCGACCAGCTCGTCCGCCGCCTGCTTGTTGCCGCGGTAGCCGATGGC
This sequence comes from Streptomyces sp. NPDC001153, assembly GCF_053598315.1. Classification (NCBI taxonomy): domain Bacteria; kingdom Bacillati; phylum Actinomycetota; class Actinomycetes; order Kitasatosporales; family Streptomycetaceae; genus Streptomyces; species Streptomyces sp. NPDC001153. Next base: position 54,638 of record NZ_JBSFJZ010000005.1, on the reverse strand, counting down.
GACCGCGGCTCCCTCTGCGGCCAGACGCGCGACGACCGCCGCGCCGATCCCCCGGCTGCCTCCGGTCACCACCGCGGCCTTGCCCGCGAAGCGGCTGCTGCCCAGTGAGGTCATAGGTCTTCTTTCCTTCCCGTGTTGACGAACCGGCTCTCGGGACACACCGGGTGCACCAGCCGCGCCGCCGCCCCCTGCCCACGAATGCAAGGGAGGTCGGGGCTCTGGGTCCAGCCATCGCGTTCCACGGGCCGACACGGACCAGGCTAGCACTAACCGCAGTAAATCCTTCACTTATCCTGGGTGTCGTACGCTCGGCACGCACGCGGAGCACGACGACAGCAGAGGTGGACCACCGTGACCGGCAGCACCCCAGGGCGAGACGGGACCCCGCAGCTGCGCGCCGACGCCGCACGCAACCGCGCCCAGATCCTGACCGCGGCGCGCACCGCCTTCCGTGAGTCGGGCACCGCCGTCCCCCTGGACGAGATCGCCCGCCGGGCAGGCGTGAACATCGCCACCCTCTACCGACGCTTCCCTGACCGCGACGCCCTGATCGCCCAGGTCCTCCTGGACGGATTCGCCCTCGTGCTCGACACCGCCCGCGCGGCGGCGAAGCAGGCGCAGACCGACCCGTTCACGGCTGTGGAGACCTTCCTGCAGGACCTCATCGACAACCGCGACCTGCTCTCACTGCCCCTGATCGGGGGCCCGATGACGAACAAACCCCAGGCCCGCGAACTGCAACGGGAGATCGCCGCCGCACTGGAGGAGATCCTCACCGAAGGGCGCACCCGCAAGGCTCTCCGGCCCGACATCACAGCCGTCGACCTGATCACCACTGCCGCGCTGATCTGCCGCCCCCTGCCCTACCTCCCACCCCAGCAGGCCACCGCGCTGGCCGCGCGACACCTCGGCGTCTTCCTCGACGGGCTGCGCCCGGAACGCACCCGCACCCTGCCGGCAGCTCCCACCCACGAGGAGATGACAGCCCACCTCGTCCCCGAAGGCGGATCGGCCGACACCCCGACCGAGCCCTGACCCGCAGCCATGCCCGCTGTGGGGCCTGCCTTCCCCGTCCGGATGGCAGGCCCCGCAAGCTTTTCTGGATACCCGCCGGCGATGGCCGCGGTGATGGCCCTGTCCGGCTGGACCCTGGAACGCTTCGGCGCCCGGACGATGTGGAGCACGAGCATCCGCCTGTGCCTCCTCGGGTCGGTACTGTGCGGCACCGCCGGGGATGCCCGCAGTCTCATCGCGTTCGGGATCCCGTCCGCGTTGGGCCCGGTGGTCGGTGGCGCCATCGTCGATGACTGGAACTGGCGCTGGATCTTCTTCATCAACGTCCCGGTGTGCATCGCCGCCATCGTGCTCGCCTGGCGGACCATGCCGACCAGGCGGTCACGCACCGCCGGGAAGCTGGATGTCCTTGGCCTCCCGGTGCTCTCCCCGGCCTGCGCCGGGGTGGTCTTCGGCCTGAACGAGGCCAGCAAGCACATTTCGTTCGCCGATCGGCACGTCGTGGTCCCGCTGGCCATCGGGGTCCTGCTGCTCGCAGCGTTCGCGGTGCACGCGCTCCGCACCGACAACCCGATCCTGGATCTGCGGTTGCTGAAGGTCCGCGGCTTCCTGTCCTCATCGGCTGCGAAATCGTCGACACCGAGGATGCGCGGGGTGTCGTAGAGCGGGTCGGGCATCGCCCCGATCCGGTTCAACAGTCCCATCCGCCCCGCCGTCACTCCCAGGGCGTTGGCCCGTCCGAGCTCCGGCCCGGCCGGTCAATGCGAGCGCGATCCGGTCCGGCACCGCGCCCAGTCGATCGGTGCACCGGGGCGTAGGGGATGGTCAAACCCGGTATCTGTGCGACGGATGTGCGCTGAGAGCAGGAGCCGTCAGCGCAGACGAATCGCCTCACCGACAGCAAGGGTCCGCACGGCGTGCCCGGCCACCGGGAGATCCTGCAGACGGCGCTCGTAGCGGTCCTGCACACGAGCCGATGCCCGGCCACAGGCTGGACACGAGCCCGCGTCGCGGCGGCCGCTCAACCGCGCCACCATCCCGCACGCGCCGTACGCCGCCGCGGTGACCAGTACCTCGAGGCCCTTGAACAGCACATCCTGCCAGGTGAGTTCGTCGCGGTTCATGTTCTGGGTGCCGCCAGACCCGCTTTCCGGCCGTGCCGGCTGCGGGGCCCACCACCGCTGGTGTTCGGGTCGCCTCCGCGGGTTAGCCGGTCGCCGCGGGGACGGGGAGGTGATCAGCGCCGCGTGCTGCCGGCCTCCACAGCAGTCGCGGTCGTGGACGTCGCCCTGCCGGACAGGCCGGGGGAAGGAGACCTTCACAGCCCGGGCGAGGCCGTGGTGCCAGGTGCTCGATGACGTCGCGGTCGCGGATCCCGCCCATCGCGATGGTCTGGCAGCCCACCAGGCGGGAGCCCTCCAGCTTGATCGTGCAGGTGTCCGCCTCGTGGTACTCGGCCCCGCTCACCCGCACCGTGCGGTCATCGAGCGCGGTGTAGCTGGCGCGTCCGGTGTCCAGGGCACCGGACGGCTCGTTGATCAGGTAGGGGTTCGCGTTCTCGTACAGAGTGGCCGTCTGCTCCGGGAAGGTCACCCGGGCGGCTGCGCAGCAGGCCGTCGTTATCGACTGGGCCACGGCGCTCAGCAGGCTCGGTCTCAGCTGGCGGCTCCTGCTTCTGCTCCTCGAATTCGGTGCGCTTCGGCCGGCGGTGTGGCACCGTGGGGCCGCTGGGCCCGTCGCTCTCCCCCGTGACGACGGGCCAGTTCTCGTATCAAGCGTGCACCCCGGCGAGCCCTGGGTGTGAGGCCGACACGAACGGCACCTGCTTTTGGAGGCCAGGCGGCGACGCTTCGTCCTCATCCTGGCCCCACAGCACTGGTCAGCCGTCATTCAGAGGGGCAGTTGTCCCACAGCTGGGAGAGCTCCCGGGGAATTCCGACGCAGCCGCCGCTGAATGGGGCGGCGCTGTGGCTGTAACCCCAGGGCCGGCCGCCCCGGAGGATGAAGTACTTGCGCGCACTGCCATCGTCCTGGATGCCGACCTGCTCCTGGCGCGTCGCGCCCGGGGTGAGTTCGAAGGCGGTCGCGGCGTACCGCGTGTCCCCGCACTGCCCGTAAAGGAACTGGCCCGGGCGCGGCTTGATGTGGTGGAAAAGGGCGTTGTGGCTGGTGTACGCCCGGGTGACCGCCGTCTTGACCGCCGCGGTCGCGACCAGGTTCCGGCATCCGGTGATCTTCGCAGACGCAGCCGGCACCGTCTGGGCATCGCCTGCAGCCGCGGTGGCCGCCGGCTGAGTCCCGCCCGGAGCCGCTGCAGCCGAACCGCCCGCATGAACCGAACCAGCCCCAGAACCAGTACCGGTACTGCTGCACGCGCCGAGCAGAAACACGGCGGACACCGCGACAGCGGTCGAAGCCATCGCGCGAGGCATAGTGGAACGCATCAGAACTGGTCCCCCCCAGAAAGAGCACATGACGTGGAAACAGGCAGGTCGCGCCTGTCCCGTGCACGCCATTCTTTCGGCCGTTCTCGACAACAATCCCCCCGTCCCGTCACAGCCCTGCAACGACAAACCGCCCATCCTGGGTTCGACGGGCGCCCCACTGGCCTCCTTGGTCCGGCACCCCAACCCAGGTGTTGGAGGAGCTCCTGAATAACCTCGCAGACGGCGACGGCTGGGACGCGGCCATCGGCGCTCCGGTGATCGAGAAGATGGCCACCGCCCCAGGCATCAGACATTTGCGCGGGTCAGAAGCGCGGCAGATGGTGCACCACCAGCAACCAGGGAACTGCTGAGACGAACGTGCAGCGCGCCGAAGGCCGGATCCCCTATCTCCGGTCGAGTCACCCACTGCGCGGCGGCCCTGGGGCCAAGGGCTCAGATGCCGGTGCTCGGAAATCACGAGGGAGCGTTTCCGTACCACTCGATCCGCTGCCCGGCAAACCGCGGTCTACAGCGGAGGCTCAGGCCCTGTCGTCGAATGTGACCTTGAGGACCTTGCATGCCCATGCAGTTCATGAACGCCAAGCAGACCGCCGAGTATCTGAACATGTCGATCACATGTGTGTACCGAGATGCACCCAAACTCGGACTCGTCCCCTACAAGTTCGGGAACGGCCGTAGCGCCAAGCTGCAGTTCAAGGTCACCGATGTGCACGCCTGGGCTCGGCAGCAGAAGCTCGGCTGAGTTCCTCCACGCTGGATTCCTGGCCGCCGGCGCGGCCAGGAATCACCCGCCGCGTCAGGCTGCGAGTGCCATGTCCAGCACCTGCGCCGCCTTGCCGATCGATCCCGGCAGAAGGTGCCGGTAGATCTTGAACGTGACGTCGACGCTCTTGTGTCCCATCCACTCGGCGACGTCCGTGATCGGGATGCCGTTGCTCAGGCAGTTCGACGCGTAGAACTGGCGGTTGCCGTAGAGGACCATCCCTTCCGGGACGTCCGCCTTGCCCGCTGCCCTGATCCGCTTCCACTGGTTGTCCATCCCCCAATGCGGATACGGCTTGCGAGGGTCGGTCGGCTGACGCAGCAGGTAGCCGTCAAACGTGCCGTACTTTTCGGCGTACCACTCGATCGTCTCCCTGATACGAGCGGGAAGGGGCACATCGCGGTACTCCCCCGCCTTCCTGTGCTTGAGCGGCCCGTACCGGCGAGTCGACAACACGACCTGCTCAGTGACCCGGTACACGTCATCGGCCACGACGTTGTCCAGGTTCACCGCGAAGGCCTCGCCGTTCCGCAGGCCGCAGCCGCTCATCAGGTCCACGACCAGCATGAAGGCGTCGTCACCCGCGGCCCGTATCGCTCGAAGCTGTTCGAGAGACGGGATCACCGCCCGAGCCGGGTCGTACTGAGGCGGCTTGACGCCATCCAACGGGTTGTCGGAGAAAATACCGAGCCGATGCGCATCGAGGAGAACCGCGCGCAGCTTGTCGAAGGCGTTGGACTGCGTGGCCACACCAACACCATTGCGTTCCATGGTTCGGATGAAGCCGTCAACCACCTTGTGGTCGAAGGAGTTCATCCGCCGACTGCCGAGCGCCGGGTAGAGGTGGTGCTCCAGCAGCGAGTCGAGGTGCCGCAGCGACGAGACAGCCAGGTGCCGCTGGCCGGCCTTCCACTCCTCGACATACTCCTCGAAGCGCATCCGCCCGTACTTCTGGATTCGCTCCGCCTTCGACTGGGACCGAGGCATCGCCTTCTTCTGGTTGTAGACCTCCATCAAACGCGCGATCGCCTTGTCCTGGGTTCCGAAGCCGGACTCCTCCGTATGCTTGCCCCCCCGCGGGAGCGCGCGTGCCGCCATGCGGTGCTGTCTCCTCGGCGTCCAATGCTGACCTTTTGCTGACGTCCGAGGGTCTTCGATGCCCCTGACCTGGGAAGAATCGCCAATCACGTGATATGTGGTGGGATTTCGCGGGGCGCACCCAGTCAGAGATCGAGCAGGCCCGCGACGACTGGACGAAAGGGACCCGATTCGGCGAGGTGAAGGGGTACGAAGGGGGGCCGTTGCCCGCGCCGGAGCTGCCGTCGGTACCGTTGAAATCTCGGGGTCGAGCGCGCTGAACTGGCATTTTCGCAGTTCTCATCAGGCCGATGCTGACCCAATACTGACTTTACTGACGGATGCTCAGCTTCGTGGGCCACCTGCCCGCACTCCACCGTGTTCAGAAGCTGACGTTGCTTCGTGCTCGTCGAGCGACTGGGTGTTTCCCCCGGGGGGGGATCTCGAGGTGACGGTGGTGGGGGGCGTCACGATCGGGCCAACTCGGCGCACCCACCGTCTTGGGTACCGCGTCGACGGCAGCGACACTGTGCCGAACTCGCCCCAAGCCTTCACACGACCCCGAAGCCGAACTCGCGTCGCCGACCGGGTGACACCGCCCGCCAGGCGGAGTCGCCGCTCACCTACCTGATGAGCCGCGCGGGCCGGGTGGCGACGTAGAGCAGGTACTCGAGGGGACCGCGCCGGAACAGCCGCGTCCACACGGCCGCCAGGAGTACGGCAGCCGCCAGGAAGCCGAGGAGTACCGGCAATGCGCTCATGGTGTCCCCCTCGGTCGCGGGCACGTACCAGACGTCGGCGAAGAACCAGAGGGCGACGATGTGCAGGACGTAGTCGGTCAGCGCGATCATGCCGACCGCCGCGATGGGACTGGCCAGACGCGTGAGACGCGGCATCCGGTCGGCGACGGTCAGACAGCCGGCCACCACCACCAAGGCGACGCCCGTGTTGCCGAGGATCGAGAAGGACGTCTGGCTGTGCGGTGCGGCGACCAGCAGCCAGGCGGGCGGGACGCCGTTCTCGGGTTCGCCGACGGTGTCGGACCACCATGCCGACGACGCTGGTTCGCCCGTGGCGGCCGCGATGGTGGAAAGAGCGTGCGGGACCAGCCGCAGGGCCAACCAGGAGCCGCCGTAGCCCAACAGAGCGAGCGCCCCGCCCGCAACAGCCAACCGAGACCGGATGCCCGACCGCGAGAGATCCAGCCGGGCCACAGCCATGCCCGCGACGAGGAACGGTGTCCAGGTCAGAACCGGATACGCGCCAGTGAACGCTAGTTCGAGAATGCCGTCCGTGCCGCTGATCCGGGCCAGCGGGTCCCAGGCCGTGACAGCGTCTGACCAGGTCCCGTCCTCGATCGACCTCCGTACCGCGTACAGGGCCTGGGGCAGGATCAACGCGCCCGCGGCGGCGATGAGCGCGAGCGTCCGCGCCCGCAACCGGTACAGCGGGAGAACAACCAGGAAGAGCAGTCCGTAGAAGCTGAGGATCACCTCCACCGTTGTGTCGAGAGCGGTCAGGGCGTATCCGAGCGCCAGGAGGACAACGGCCCGGATGACGATCCTGGCCACTGCCTGACGGCCGGAGCGCCCGGTGTGGGGGTGCGGCCGGCCGGTGATGATGACCAGCGAGAAGCCGGCGAGCAGCGCGAAGAGGGCGGAGGAGCGGCCCCGCGCCGTCTCCAGCAGGAACCCCACCGGCCCGCCCACTGTCACGTCGGGGCCGACATGGGCGGAGTACATGCCGAAGACTGCGAGGCCACGGGCCAGGTCAATGCCGATCAGCCGTCCGGTCGACGGCATTGCACCAGCAGGGGCGGAGGGGCGCTCCGCCTCAAGGTCATGCGGCGCCTGCGTGGGCGCAGCCGGCGTTGCGTTCTGCGTCATGTCTTCAGGTCTTGCCAGGCCACCGCCCCACATCACCCGACGCGTTTCCGAAGGCCCCCCGCCAACCTGCCGAAGCCACTCCGGCCGACTGGCTGGGGCCGCGCCGCCAATCGGCGGGAATCGCCTCCGGCCCGACGAAGGACGGCTGCCGCGGTGGTACGCATCGAGTGGCGAGCATGTGAGGAGCGGAGCGCAGGTGATCCGGGTACTGGTGGTCGACGACGAGGCTCTGATCCGCACGGGCTTCACGCACATCCTGAATGCGGCAGACGACATCGAGGTAGTGGCGGCGGTCGACGGCAGCCGGGCCCTGCCCATGGTGCGTGAGTCACAGCCTGACATCGTTCTCCTGGACATCCGGATGCCGGACGTGGACGGCCTCACCGTCCTGGCCGACATCCGCCGCATGCCGGATCCTCCCGTGGTGGCCATGCTCACCACCTTCGACACCGACGAATACGTGGCGACCGCACTGCGCTCGGGAGCCGCCGGCTATCTGCTCAAGGACACCGACCCCGAGCAGCTGCCCTATCTGGTGCGAGCCCTGGCCGAGGGCGGGACGGTGCTGTCTTCCAAGATCACTCGCACCGTGGTGGACGGATACCTCGACCAGGACGGTCGCGAGCCCGCCGCCCGCCTCACCGCCCGGCTGACCGAGCGCGAGCGGGCCGTGCTCATGCTCATGGCCGAGGGCCTGGCGAACACCGACATCGGCGAACGTCTGCACCTGAGCACCGGCACGGTCAAAGGCCACGTCAGCACCGTGCTCGGCAAGCTGCAGGTCAGCAGCCGCGTTCAGGCCGCCCTGATCGCCGAACGCGCGGGTCTGCTGGCGCCGCCCCAGGGCGCGGACGCCCGGTGAAACCGAGAGGACTGTCGGCTGCGCTACTGGACGCCTCCCTGGTCCTGGTCGCGCTGGCGGACGCGTGGGTTCATGTCGACATCGAGGCACTGCCGGCCATGGTCTGGCCGCTCCTGGCCGGCCTCGCCCTTGCACTGCGCCGCCACAGACCGCTGCTGGCCTTCACGCTCACGATCCCCGCCGCCATGACCACCGACGCGGTGTTCGCCACCACGGCCGCCCTGTACGCTCTCGCCTCGTTCAGCCGCCACCGCGTCCTGCTGGCGGGCTGCGCCCTGGCCTACGCGATCACCGACTTCCTGCCCTGGCCGTGGTCGTCCCTGAAAGCCAACGAACTCACCCACGCCGACACGCTGTTGCACCTCACCTACACGTTGGCCACCGCAGCCGCTCCCGTCTTTCTGGGCCAGCTCGTACAGGCGCGCCGCGACCTCTCCCAACGGCTCGCCGAGATCTCCGAGGCCCGCGAGCACGAACGGCTGCTCACGGCCCAGAGCGTCCTCGCACAGGAGCGCGCACAGCTTGCCCGGGAGATGCATGACGTGGTCTCCCACCAGGTCAGCCTCATCGCCGTCCAGGCCGGAGCACTCCAGGTGGGCAGCCGGGACGCCGAGACCAGACACGCCGCAACCACGATCCGTCAGCTCAGCGTGCAGACCCTCGAGGAGCTGCGGCACATGGTGAGCGTGCTGCGCGCCTCCGGCAGTCGCCACACAGAACTCACCCCCCAACCGTCCCTCGCCACCCTGGAGCGGCTGGTCGAAACCAGCGGCATCGACGCGGAACTGAAGACGGACCTGCCTGACGACCTTCCTCCCACCATCCAGCGCGCCGTCTACCGCACCGTCCAGGAGGCCCTGACCAACGTCCGCAAACACGCCCCCGGTGCCAGGGCCATCGTCCACATCACTCACGCGGACGGCACCATCCGCACCACCGTCGCCAACAGCGCCCCCACCCGGCCCGCGCTCCTCCTGCCCGGCGCCCATCACGGCCTCATCGGCCTGCGCCAACGCGCCGAACTCCTCGGCGGAACCATCAGCTGCGGGCCGACGCCCGACGGCGGCTACGAGCTCAACCTGGAACTGCCGGCCGCCAACTCGCCATGACCCTGCATGCGGATGAAGGCGTGATGGTCGCGGATGGTGTCCAAGACCTCGGCGAGCTGGCCGCGGGCCGCAGCCGAGCGCAGGTGGTCCAGGTAGTCGCGGGATTCAACGTGAACGTTGATCCCGGTGGGCCTACGCCCCTATGTCCTCCTCCCGTCGGACGGCAAGCCGGTTCGCCTGCCGGGGCCATCGACCGGGTCGACCAGTATGTGGCGTTCGCCGGCTTCTCCTCCAGCGTCTCGACTATGACCCGCTCCACATCGGCATCGGTGTTCTTCCTGGCGACGCCTGACCTGGGCTCGTCGGACAGGCCCTCCAGACCGCGGGCGAGGAAGCGGCTTCGCCCGGTGCGGACCGTGTCCGGAGCGGCCTTCAGCCGCCGTGACACCTCCGTGATCGAATGCCCCTCGGCACACTCCGGAACGATCCGGGACCGCAAGGCCAGAGAGCCTGAGCCGTCGACCGTCGACGCACCCGTCCCTGCAGCACAGCCCGCCGTGCATCCGTCACCGACAACGGCGGGATCAGGTCACTAGGCCTCCGGGGCCAGGGTGTCCACCTGTGCGGTGTCAGTGGTGTCGGCGATGTCGAGCATCTGATCGCCGTACAGGTCCTGCAGCCAGTTGGTCTGGTAGACGGTGTCGAGGTAGCGCTCGCCGAGGTCCGGCGCGATGGCCACCGCTGTGACGACACTCCCGTCATGTCGTGCGAGCCAGTCCGTCGCGGCGCTGACCACCGTTCCGGTGGAGCCGCCGAACAGGAAGCCGCGTCTGGCCATGCGCCGACACATGCGGATGGTGTCCGTCTCCTCCACCTGGATCACCTCGTCCACATAGGACTCGTCGAGCAGCGGCGGGCGCATGCTCATACCGAGGCCCGGGATCATCCGGCGGCCCGGCTCGCCGCCGAACGCCACGGAACCCACGCTGTCCACGGCGACGATCCGCACCGGCCGGTGCCGCTGCCGGAAGTAGCGCGCGCAGCCCATCAGGGTCCCGGTGGTGCCCGCCCCGACGAAAAGGACGTCCACTTCCGGGAACTGACGGGCGATCTCCGGGCCCGTCGTGCGGTAGTGCGCCCACCAGTTGCCCTCATTGGTGTACTGGCTGAGCCAGACGTACCGGTCGTCGGAGGCGCACAGCGCACGGACGTACTCGATTCGCGTGCCCAGGAAGCCGCCGTTGGAGTCCTGGTCGGCAACGATGTGCACCTCGCTGCCGACCGCTTCCATCAGCAGCCTGGTCGAGAGGTTGCACCGGGAGTCCGTCACGCACAGGAACCGGTAGCCCTTGCTCGCGGCGATCACGCTGAGTGCGACCCCCAGGTTCCCGGAGGACGACTCGACGAGGACGGAATCCGGTGCCAGGATTCCGTCACGTTCGGCGCTCTCCACCATCTCCTTCGCGGCCTTCAGCTTGATGGAGCCGGCGAAGTTGAACGCCTCGCACTTCAAATGGAGCGGGTATCCGCAGATCGACTCCAGATCGATGAAGAGATCGCTCTGGTTGAATTCGTACGGAGCCGAAACGACAGGCACGACAGACCTCCTGGTGCCGGGCCGAGGACGACAGCCTCAGCCGTAACGGCGAAGTTCGTGGAAGAAGTCATCGATGAGACGGAGGTTCCCCTCCCGGGACACCTTGTCGTAGACATACTTGCCGACGGCGAGGTCGAGGACGCCGAGCCCGAACGGTGAGAAGACCACCGGCCGGCCGGGTGGTGGTGTGGCGCGCCCGGCCATGACGTCGCTGAGCGTTCCGTTCAGGAAGTCTCGGTTGCCGGTGAGCTGTTCCACCAGGTGGGGCGACGTGTCGGCCTTCAGGCAGTGCTCGACGTCGTCGACGAAGTTGGCCGAGCCCAGCAGGACCTCGGGGGCGAGGTCGCGCAGGGACACGTGCAGGACCAGGGGGTTGTGGCTGAACCAGGCCGGGTCGGTGACGTGTGGCCGGCCGGCGATGGTGGCGAAGACCACGAGGTCGCTGGCGCGGACGAGGTCCTCGGCGCTGTCGTGGACCGTGATCGCTGCTGTGGTGCCGGCCTGCCGCAGATAGCCGCAGAAGCCGGTGGCGCTGCCGGCGGACACATCGTGCACGCCGACCGCCTCGAAAGCCCAGCCGGTGGCGCTGAGGAACGTGTGGATGTAACGGGCGATCAGGCCCGTGCCGAAGAAACCGATGCGGGTGGGGCGGGGACGGCTGCGGCTGAGCCAGTCGGCCGCCAGTGCCGCGGACGCCGCGGTCCTGGTGGCGCTGATGATCGAGCTCTCCAGGCAGGCGAACGGGTAGCCTGTGTCGTGGTCGTTGAGGATGAGCACCGCGGAGGCCCGCGGCAGCCCGGCACTCACGTTCTGCGGAAAACTGGAGATCCACTTCAGACCGTCCACGGGGACCGACCCGCCGAGGGAAGCCGGCAGTGCGATGATCCGCGCAGTGGGACGGTCGGGGAAGCGCAGGAAGTACGACGGCGGGTTGACCGTGTCTCCGGCGTCGTGCAGCCGGTAGGCGGCCTCGACCAGTTCCACGAGCTGCTTCTCGCGCCCGCTCAGTGCTTGCTGCACCTGTTCACCGCTGATCACGGCGAAGGTCGGCAGGGAAGCCGGTTCGCGCGTGGCCGGCCGGGTGGCGGTCGGCAGTACGTCGGTCATCGCTCGCTCGCCTCCGAAGCCGGGCAGACGTCGGCCGGCCGGAGGGGCTCGGCCATGCCGACCAGCACCTGCCGCTCTCCGGTGAAGGCCTCTCGGCTGTGCGCGGTGCGGATGTTGTCCACGAGCAGCAGGTCACCGGCCTGCCAGGGTTCGCGTCGGGTGTGCGCCTCGTAGGTGGAGTTGATCAGCTCGACGACGTCCGCACCGATCGGGCTGCCGTCGCCGTAGCGGGTGTTGAACGGCAGTCCGTCCTCGCTGTAGACGTCCACCAGGTACTCGCGCACCTCGGGGGCCAGCGTCCACTCGTTGAGGAAGGCGATCTGGTTGAACCAGCAGCGCCGGCCCGTGAGCGGGTGCCGGACGACGGCGCTGCGGCGCTGCTCCGTGCGCAGTGTCCCGTCGGACTGCCAGGTGAAGTCGATGGAGTTGCTCCGGCAGTAGCGCTCGATCTCGGAGCGGTCGCCGGTGCCGAACGACTCCACCAGGCTCGCCCCGATCTCGTCGTTGTAGGTACGGGTCAGGATCCAGCCCTCGCGCTCGAACCGTTCGGTGAGCCCGGTGGGCAGGGCCCGCAGCACCTCTTCGGCATCGGCCACCGCCGTCGCCCCGCCCTGCTCGGGCGCGGCCAGGCAGGCGAACAGCATCAGACCGGGCACCTCGAGCAGGTAGCTGAGCTCGTGGTGCATGCACATCGGCTGGTTGGCGGGCCAGGTCGTGGACGCGTACAGGCCGAGGCCGTGGGCCTGACGGGGTGCGAAGGCCTCCCTCTCCGCCATCAGGCCGTCGGCCAGACGCGCGAAGACGGCGCCGACCTGGTCGACGTCCCGCAGCCCGAGCCCACGGACCACCAACGCCCCGTGTTCGGTGACCTGCGCGCGCAGCGCCTCGCGGAACTCGGCCGCCCAGCCGGCGGCGTCGTCGAGTGGGTCGACGTGCAGCAGCGCCGGTCTGTCCGGTCGCAGCTCCACATCGAGTGCTGATGTCAGGGATGAGAAGGGCAATTCGGATTCCTTTCGGTCGACCGCCGGGGATGCGACGGGTCTCAGGAGGAGGCAAGTGGTACGACGGTGCTCAGGACGGCCTGTGCCGCCTCGGCCGGACGGGTGCGAAGGAAGTGGTGGCCGCCGTGGGCGAGCTCGTGCAGACTGACGTGTTCGGCCAGGAGCAGCCAGTCCATGTGGTGGTCGGCGTAATCGGCGGTGTGCGGGTCGTCGGCGGCGACGACCACGGTGACCGGCGTGGGAAGCCTCACCCTCGGCGGCGCATCGAGGACCTCGCGGAAGTAGCGGTGTGCGCCGAGGCAGTCGTGCCGGTAGGCCGCACCGATGTGTTCGGCGTGCCGCTCGTTCAGCTCCGCCAGTTCCGTATAGCCGGTGTCCGCGGTCAGCCGCGCCGCGATCTCGGCGTCGCTGCGGCTGTCGAGTTCGCCGATGGCCGTGTGCCGGTCGGTGGCCGTACCGAGCAGGTGCGCACCGAGGAACAGCCGCGTCACGCGCACGCCTCGCTGCAGGAGTCTCCTGGCCGTCTCCATGGCCGGCGCGGCGCCCGAGGAATGGCCCCACAGCATGACCCGGGTCAGGCCGCGCGCCGTGATCTCGGCGGCGACCTGCTCGGCCACCTGCTCGATCGAGGCGAACGGTCCGGGGGGTGCGGCCAGGTTGTGACCGGGGAGCTCCACGGCGAGGACCGCCACTCCGCCGGCCGCCAACGCGCTCGCCATCGGCTGGTAGTTGACCGCGTTGCCGCCTGCGTAGGGGAAGCACACCAACGCGCACTCCGGCACACCGCGGCCGTCCGACAGGGGCACCAGCAGCTCTGGGCGCTCCCGGGCCGTGCCGTCGATCAGGGCGGCCAGGTCGGCGAGCACCGGGTGCCGGGTGATGTCCTTCAGGGACACCACGCGGTCGAGCGCGAGGGTGAGTCTGACCGCGGTCAGGGAGGTGCCCCCGGAGTCGAAGAAGTGGTCCGTGCGGCGAATCTGCTGCTCGGGCACCCCCAGCAGCTCGGCCCAGGCCGCGGCCAGCCTCCGCTCGGTGGGGCTGAGCGGGCCGGCGTCGTTCCCCGCCTCCCTTTCCGGTGCCGACTCCTCGGCCAGTGCGGTCAGGGCCTTGCGGTCGATCTTGCCGTTGGCGGTCAGCGGGAGGCTGTCCTGCCAGTGGAAGGCCGACGGGACCATGTAGGCGGGCAGCGCCGCGCCGAGGGCCTCACGGAGTGCCTGCGGCAGCTGCCTGCTGCCGGAGTAGAAGGCGATCAGCTGCTTGCCGCCGCCGGACCGCTCGGCGACGACCACCGCGCCGTCCCGTACTCCGTCCACCCGCAACAGGCAGTTCTCGATCTCGCCGATCTCGATCCGGAAGCCGCGGATCTTGACCTGGCTGTCCCGGCGGCCGAGGAACTCCAGTTTGCCGCCGGGGTGCCAGCGCCCCCAGTCCCCGCCCAGGTAGAGCCGTTCACCCGGCCGGTACGGGTCCGTCCGGTACGCCTCCCGGGTCCGCTCGGGATCGTTGACGTACCCCCGGCCCACGCAGACACCGGAGAACGCGATCAGCCCCGGGGCGCCGAGCGGTACCAGGGACAGGTACTCGTCCACGACGTAGACGCGCACGTTGTTCACGGGCCGCCCGAGCAGCACCCGGTCGGGCACCCCGTGAAGGATCTCGTGGTTGGTGTCGTCCGACGTCTCCGTCAGCCCGTAGGCGTTGAGCAGAGCGATGCCCGGCTGGACCGCGAACCAGCGCTGGACCAGCTCCCGTTTGAGTGCCTCGCCGGTGACCGACACGCACCGCAGGTCCGGCAGCGTACGCGGATGCTGCTCCAGATACGAGACCACGACCTCGAGATAGGACGGCACGACCTGTGCCACACCGACCCGGCCACGCTCCAGTGTGTCGACGAACCGCTCCACGTCCGTGATCACGTCCTGCTCGACCAGCAGGGTCCGCCCGCCGGCCAGCAGCGGGGCCATGAGCTGCCACAGGGAGATGTCGAAGCACTGCGGGGCGGTCTGGGCCACCACGCACCCCGCGCCGATCGCCAGGTCCTCGATCTTGGCGTGGAGATGGTTGAGCATGCCCGCGTGCTCGCACATCGCCCCCTTCGGCTCACCGGTGGAGCCGGACGTGAAGTAGATGTAGGCGAGTTGGCCGGGGTCGACCTGAACGCCGAGGTCATGGTCGGCGTGCGGTTCGGCGTACGCCGTGTCGACCAGCAGCTTCTCGACTCCCGGCAGGGTGGCCAGCGCCTGGTCGAGGGTGTGGGTGCTGCCGGACTCGGTCAGGACCAGTCGGCACCCCGCTCGCGACAGCGTCGCCGCGATACGGCCGGCCGGGAAGTGCGGCTCGATCGGCAGGTACACGCCGCCCGCCTTGAACACCGCCAGCACCGCTGCCGGCCAGTCGAGGTTGCGCTCGGTGACGACGGCGACCACGTCCTCCCGGCCCAGGCCCCTCGCCAGCAGAGCTCGCGCCAGTCTGTTGGCGCGCCGGTCGAGCTCGCCGTACGTCCACTCCTGCTCGCCGTGCACGGCCGCCACGGCCTGTGGATGCGCCCGCACCCGCTGCTCGAACAGTTCGTGTGCCCGCGCGTCGGGCAGCGGCCGGCGGGGCCCTGCCAGACCTTCCAGCTGCTCCTGAGCCTCGTCCGCCGACAGCAGGCTCTGCCGCGTGTGGTCGGCGTCCGGATCCGCCGTCATGAGCCGCAGCGCCGTCAGGTGGTAGCCGCCGATACGTGCCGCCGCCGCGGCGTCCAGCACATCCGTGCGGTACCGCAGGCGCAGCCTCAGATGTCCGCCCCGGTCGGACCAGCGCACGTGCAGGACACCGTCGTCGGCGTGGGTCTCGTCGGCTCCGATGGGACCGAACACGACCTCGTACGGCGGCTCCGTCAGTCCGAGCTCCCGCCGTAGCTTCTCCACCGGGAACTCCCGGTGCTCCAGCACCTCCGCCTCGGCGTGCTGGGCGGCCGACAGCAGTGCCAGCCAGGACCCCGGGGAGACGGCCGCCCGGCACGGCAGCGGCTCGCCGCGCACACCGGTGGTGTAACCCGTGACCACGTCCGGCTCGACGGACAATGCGGCCAGCACCTTGAGGTGTGCGGCCAGCATCAGAGCGCTGACCGGCAGTCCCCGGTGCCGGACCAGTTCCCGTACCGCCTCCGTCACCTCGTCCGGCACCGCCATCTCGTGCTCGGCCGCTCCCGGCACCGGCTCCCGAACCCAGCGCGGCACCGTGGTGCCACTGCCGGCGGTCAGTACCCGGCTCCAGAACTCCTGGTCCGCTTCCACGCGCGTCCCCATCGAATGGCCTTCCTCAACTCGTCGCTGTTGTGGCGGAGTTGGCTGTTGACGTTCCCCGGCCGACGCCGGTGGACCGGTTGCCGCTCTCCGGCATGTCCACCGCGGGATTGCCGCCCCAGTGTGCGTTCCGAGGGACTTCCTCGCCCTTCATGAGGAAGGAATCGGGTGCCAGCACCGAGCCGTCGCCCATGGTCACCCCGTAGTGCACATGGGCGCCGACGCCCAGCGTGCATCCGGCGCCGAGCGTGGTGCCGTCGGACTTGAAGGTGCCGTCCTCCTGCGAGTGGCACTGGATCTTGCTGCCGGCGTTGAGGGTGCAGTCGTCGCCGATGGCGGCGAGCGTCCGCTCGGTGAGATAGCAGCCGTCGTCGAACACCCTGTTGCCGATGCGCACGCCCAGCAGCCGCCAGACCAGGCTCTTGAAGGGGGTGCCGTTGAAGAGGTTAAGGAAGTGGTCCGGGACCTTCCACAGCCGCTCGTGCCACCAGAAGTACGGGTCGTAGATGGAGCACAACCGGGGGCGCAGCGCACGGAACGATGTGATGCAGCGCTCCACCAGGATGAAGTACACGGTGGAGAAACCGAGTGCGATCGCCAGGTATCCGGCGATCACCACGTGTCCGATCACGCCGTACAGGTCCACCGAGACGAGACCGAACAGGGTGAGCGCGAAGGTGTGCAGCCATCGCACGAGCAGCATGAGCGCCATGGACCGAAGGTTGTAGCGGTTCTTCGCGGCGAGCCGGTGGCGGAGTGTGTCGCCTGTCCTCAGATGGTCGAACCGTGCGTCTCGGTCCACCGTTCGGGGAATTTCGAAGCACGGTGAGCCGAGCAGCCCCACGCCTTCGCGGACCTCGCCGTCGAGGGGAATCATCACCTTGGTCGCGAGCAGGCAGTTGCCCCCCGTCCTGCCGCCTGCGGGATAGGCGATGTTGTTGCCCAGGAAGTTGTGCGGCCCGATCGACACCCTGGACAGCCGGAAGGACGTACTGGAGAAGTCCGCGTTGAGGATCGAGAGTCCGTCGGCGACCATCGTTCCGCTGCCGACGGAGACCAGAAGCGGCGTCTCGTGCTGCACTTCGGTGCCGAAGTTCGACCCGGTCTGCTCGACCCGTGACAGGTCGTACCCGAGTCCGCGGAGGTAGTGCACGATGTAGGAACTGTCACCGAAGAGCCAGGCGAAGAACCTGACGTTCGTCATGCGAGCCGTGGCCCGGTGCAGCGCGTAGTGGAAGCCGTAGAGCGGGTAGACCTGGTCGGGCTTGACGAACAGACCCAGCAGACGCGGCACGGTGCACAGGGCCACCAGCCCCAGGGCGGCGCACCCGAAGAACAGCACGAGGGAGAGCACCAGCGCGTCGGAGAGCAGTTCCGACCGGGACAGTGCGGCCGTCTGCGGGTCGAGTCGCTTGCCGATCGCCGGTACCTCGGTGAACAGCATGTACGCACCGCCGACGACCAGCGGGATGTACAGGAGGAACAGCTGCACCAGGGTGCCGAGGCCGAACCAGGCCCGGCGCGCGGTGCCGCATCCGGCCGGAGCGACCCTGACGTAGTCGATCCGCGTGGGCTCCGCCGGAGATCCGTGCCAGTGCTCACCGTCCGGGACCGCCTGGCCGCGGTGCAGGGCGGACGCATGGCCGAGCTGGGCACCGTGGCCCATCGACGTGTCGATGTCCAGGACGGTCTTCTCACCGACGACGACATCGCGGCCGAGCGTGATCCGCCCGGTCTGGATGTGTCCCGCGTGGGCCCGGTAACCGAGGAAGAACGAGTCCTTGCGGATCACCGTGCCCGCGCCGATCGTCAGCAGGTCGGTGCAGACCGGGACGGAGTGGGAGAGGATCGTGACTCCCTTGCCGACGTGTGCGCCGAGGGCCCGCAGATACAGCACGTACAGCGGAGTCCCGGTGAAGAAGACCATCGGGTTCGCGTGGAGCAGCGCCTTGACGAGCCAGAAGCGCAGATACGTCAGGCCCCAGACGGGGAATTCGCCCGGTCGCCAACGGCCGATGAGGAGCCATTTCGCGACGACCGGGAACGCACACAGCGCGACGAACCCGATGCCGCCGAACAGCAACGACCGCAGGTAGACGTGCGCGAGGCCCGAACCGGTGGCGATCCACTCGTAACCCGCGGCGGTGACGAATCCGGAGACGAGGGAGTAGCTCAGGAAGACCAGTAACTGGAAGGTTCCGCAGAGAAGATGGTTCCACCGGTGCCCGGCCGGCCCCGGAGTCGGCGACGGCACGTGCGCCGGCGCCGATGGGGCGTCCACCGCGTCGACGCGAGCCGGAGCAGCCTCCCCGAGAGCCGCCGCCAGGCTTCGGATCGTGGGGTGCTGATAGATGTCCCTCATGGATGGGGACGGCAGATCCGCTCTCTTCCGTATCCGCGCGCAGAACTGGGCCATGACCAGGGAGTTGGCGCCGAGATCGGCGAAGAAGTGGCTGTCGACCGGAACGCGCTCAGCGCCCATGAGGTCGGCCAGCGCCTGCGCGAGCTCCCGCTCGGTCTCCGTCCCTCTGGGGGCGGCGTCACTCAGGACGACGGCAGGGTCGTCCGGCTCCGACAGGACCTCTGAGGACTGATCCGCCATGCGCTCTCCTCTGGAACGTGGATGTTCCTGATCACGAACCGGCGGATCCAGTTTGTCTATATAGGGGGCAAGTTGCCACTTATTTCCTTGATTCCACCCTGCGCTCGGTCTGGGAGGTTGGGGCTTTTTCCCTTGTTTCCGGGCTAGGAAAGGGAGCCCGCACGTCATCCACTTGGCGGTCCCCCAGATGCCGCGGAAGGATCCGGCGAGCGCCGTGATCGGGTTGGGCGGCAGCGCCGATCGAGCCGGGCATGGGGCGCCGGTCCGATCCGCCGCCCGTAAGCCGTCGATCGCCTTGCGGTCGAGGCAACTCAGCCGTCGGCCGCCGGGCGCCAGGTGGAGGTGGTGCTCCAGGAGTGAGCGGAGGTGCCGCACCGAGGCGGCAGCCAGGTGGTGCCGCCGGTGCCGCTGAAGGCACGAGGCCGTATGCGCTGAACTGGCATTTTTGCAGTCACGGAGAGCATGCGGCAACGTCAGCTTGTGAACATCGTTGATGGAGATCCCGGCCCGAGTCACATCGAGACCGGCCCGAGTTCGTCACCTGAAAAGCGTTCGTCGCCCGTCGTCCAGCGGCGCTAGCCTCGCCGGTCATGGGAGCACGAGCGCAGTACGTGGTGGTCGAGAACGGCGCCTGGCAGCGGTACTACTCGCACTGGGCCGCCAACCGGGTGGTCGACGATCTGCTGCCCGGTCCGGTCGCGGCGACACGCTGCTTCCGCGCCAACCGGGAGATCGACGAATGGCTCGACGACGTGTGGTGCGAGGGCGCCGCACTCGTCGACCACGACCGCCGGATCCTGCTCTGGTTCGCCTTCGAGGGCAGCTGGGCCGACCACGTGGCCGCCCGCGCCGCACTGGCCCGGACATGGCCCGGCTGGGACGTCCGCTTCGCGCACGACGGCATGGGTGACTTGACCCACCACCTGGGACTCGGCAGGGACCTGACCCGTGCGCCGGGCTGGTTCGAGACCTTCGAGCCCTCCGGGTTCGCGGCCACCGAGTACACCGAGCCCTGCTCTGTCGTCTCCCTGCGCCTGCCCGACGGGAGTGTTCGCGCGTGGGGCAGCGACTGGGAGCCCATCGAACACCTCGCCTCCGGCCCCCGCCTGATCGACCTGCTCGTTGCGTCGCCGGCCACCCCCGCACTCACCGACATGCCGTACGGCGGCGTCCACTTCGACCCTCAGGCACGCACCGTCTCGCTCTGGGCGGTGCAGACCGTGGCCGGCATCCACAACTGGCCGTTGCCGGGCTGGGAGAACTGGGTCCTGGACTTCCACGGCGACGACCACACCCAGCAGGCCGCGCTGCTCCCCGCGGACTTTCCCTTCCCGCAGCCCCCGCTCACGGACGCACTGCGGCGACTCAGCGACAGCATCGGCACCACGCCGCCCGACCACGGCGCGCTCCTCGCCCCCGCCACGGCTGCGCCTGGTCCGCAGGGCACCACCGCCGTGGTGAACCCCGCTGCGCTGGTGCCGCACGAACCGGCCGATCCCACCCCGGCTGAAGTAGCCGAGCTGCGAACGGCGCTCGATGCGCTGCTCGCGGCGGCGGAGGCGGACTGACCGCTGTCCCAAGGACTACCCGCGCCTGCAAGGTGCTCGGCCGGGCGCTGCCACGCGAAGATCCGCCGGACCGGCCGCAGAGCGGACCGAGGTCGCCGAGTTCCTTGTGGAGGTCGGCGCGCCCAGCTCGGCAATCCATGGCTCCCGTACCTGAGCGAGGAGCAGATCGAGTCGGCGGCCTACGCCTTCTATCTGCGCTCGGTGGGCGCCGCCTTCCACCCGGCCAACACAGAGCCGGTCTGCCGCTCGATCAGTTGGCCTTGTCCGAGTCCGGGATGCCGTTCCTGGTGGCTTTCGTGTAGGCCTGCTCGACGGTGAGGCCCTGGTAGGCCGCGGCGGAGGCGGGGAGGCCGCCCAGGGGCCACGGGCTGGCCGGGGCACATTTGACCGTGTCGCCGGCGCTCTCGGTGTCGGCGCCGGTCGTCGCCGCGCCGATGTTCGCCGGGGGCTTGGGGGCCGACGGGACGCCTTTGGGTTTCAGGTCGGGGCCGACCACGACATGGATCGAGGTGATGCCGGAGGCCATGGTGAGGGAGGAGGACGGCAGGCCGAGGACGGCGGCCACCTGCTGGGCCTCACGCTTGTGGATCGGGTCGGAGGTGGGGTACTCCACCTTGCTCGCGGTCACGGTCGGCGTCGGGCCCCCGCTCACGACGGAGTTGGAGTAGCCCTTGCCGACCAGCTCGCTCTGCACTGCGGCCGCGCGGCCGGTGATCCCGGTGCCGTTGAGCACGTGGACCTCGACTGTCGACGGGTCCACCGACTGGTCGGTGGAGGCGGTGGCGCCCGGCGTCGGCTTCGACGACGAGGTGGTCGGTGTCAGCGACTGGTCGTTGGCGATCGCGTCGAAGAGCTGCTGCGCGTTCGGCCCCGGCACGAGCCATGCCTTCGGGTTGTAGGGATCCTGGGCGGTCTGCATGGTCGTGAAGGTGATGTGGTCGGCCGGTATGGATCCCAGCGTGTTGGCCAGGGTGACCAGCTTCGTGACGCCGGCGAGCCCGTCGTCCACCGCGAACGCCTTGGAAGCGGCCTCCGCCAGGCTGAAGACGTTCGTGGGGTCGGCCAGCGTGCTGGCGCTCTTCATCTTGTGGATGAGGGCGCTGAGGAAGATGTGCTGGGTCTGGGTGCGGTCCGTGTCGCTCGCGGTGCCGAAGGCGTGCCGGGTGCGCAGGAACTCCAGGGCGCCCTGGCCCACCAGGGTGTGGGTGCCCTTGGAGAGCTTGAGGTGGGAGCCCGGATCGTACACGTTGCCGGTGGTACAGACCTGGACGCCGCCCACAGCGTCGGACATGCTCACCACACCACCGAAGTCCACCACCATGAAGTGGTCGATGTGGACCCCGGTCAGGGCGTTGACTGCGGACACCGTGCAGCCAGGACCGTAGTTCAGACTGTTGGTGATCTGGTCGTGCCGGGGGAAGTGGTACGTCTTCCCGTTCTGCGTGCAGTCCGGGATCTGCACGTCGGTGTCGCGCGGGATGCTCATCACCGTGGCGTTCTTGTGGTCCGCCGAGACGTGCAGCAGCATCTCGACGTCAGCGTGCGGCAGCGACGGGTCCGAGCCGCCCAGGTTGCTGTCCAGCGCGCTGTTACGGGTGTCGGAACCGATCAGCATGATGTTGATCGCGCCGGGGATGACGGCGCCTTTCTGCGGCTTGGAGCCGGTGTCCAGGGCGCTGTGCTTGATGTTGCTGTTGAGCTGGTAGATCCACGCGCAGCCTGCCGCGGCGACGAGTATCACGAAGGCGCCGGCGCCCATGGCTATGCGTTTGGCCCGCTGCCTGGGCTTTTGCTTGCGCCTGCGGCCCGGGGTCGCGCCGTTGTCTCGTGCGGGTCGGCCCGCCGGGTTCAAGGTGTCCTGGGACGTTGTCATGAAGGGCGTACTCCTTGTGGCTGGGAAGTCCGGCTTCCTGGGCGTCGTGGCGCACCTGCGGACGTTCGTGCATGGGTTTGATCACGCTGCGCGGGGAGCCGCCGGCGGCGCCGCGCGGGCATCACCGCACGGCTCGATCCGTGTCGCGTGCCCCCGCCCGTCGGATGGCCGGGCCGGTGGCCGGCTTACTGGGCTGGGCGTCCGGCCTTGCATGGGTCCGCGTCACGGTCCCGGCGCCCACTTGGGGCTCGTCGCGATGGCGATCAGCTGAGCGGCGCTCAGGATCGGCGCGGACCTCACAGGGGCGCGGTCCGGGTACGAGGCGGACGACAGGGTCATCAAGACGTCCATCCCGTCGGATCGCAGCGCGTCGACCACTTGGTACGGGGCCATGCCCGGCTGATGC
The DNA here is from genome assembly GCF_053598315.1 of Streptomyces sp. NPDC001153. Taxonomy (NCBI): domain Bacteria; kingdom Bacillati; phylum Actinomycetota; class Actinomycetes; order Kitasatosporales; family Streptomycetaceae; genus Streptomyces; species Streptomyces sp. NPDC001153. The sequence goes on along the minus strand of NZ_JBSFJZ010000005.1, from coordinate 32,096 downwards.
TGGATCTGCTGGGTGTGGACGAGCGTCCCGTCGGGCAGCGGGGATGTGACGGTCAGCATGTAGCCGTGCTGCTGGCGCAGTTGGTCTTTGACCAGTTGGTGAGCCGAGATCGCCAGCCAGCAGGCCCCCCGTCCGTCATCGAGTTCCACGTACCGCACAAAGCTCTCAGCGCCCGCGGCAGGAGGCCTCCCCGGGGCCACTGTGATGCCGGCGGGCACCAACGCCCTGAGCCGCAGGAGCACCGCCTCGGACGACCAGGCCCAGGGGGTGATGCTGGGCACCGCCGGAGGTGAGGCACGTGGCGTGGGTGTTCGGGGCGGTGGCGTCGCTGGGGCCACCGCGACCGTGTGGGGTTCACCGGCAGCGCCGGTCGGGTGCTCCGGTTCCGGCAGCAGCAGGCCGGTTATGCCTCCGGAGAGCAGGACGGCCACGCAGGCGAGCAGGGCCGCCCGCTGCCTGCGTCGGCGCCGGCCCCGGCGTACGCCTTCGGAGAGGATCACGAGCACATCGGGCTTGCACGAACTCAGCTCCGCTCGGCGCGTGTTGGTGAAGTCTTCCTCGATCGGCATGGCGCACGGCTCCAGAAGAGGGAGGAGGGGACGGGTCGGACAGCGTTCAGTGGTGCGCGAGTTCCGTCAGATCGCAGCCGAGCAGCTCGCGCAGTCTGCCCAGAGCCCGCATGCTGCGGTTGCGTACCGCCCCGGGGCGTATCTGCAGGATGTCCGCGGTTTCTTCGACGCTGCGGTCCTCCCAGTACCGCAGCAGCAGGACCGCCCGGTCCCAGGGCGACAGATGCCCCATCGCGTTCAAGAGCGTCACCCTCAACGGCGCGTCGGCCTCGGCGGGCGCGGGCGGCTCCGGCACAACGGACGTCGGCAGCTCGGCGCTGCTACGGCGACGACGGTGGGTGAGGAACGTGTGCACCAACACCGTCTGGGCGTACGCAGCAGGATTCTCGACCTGCCCCATCCGGGGCCACCTGGCGCAGAGGCGCCCCAGGGCCTCCTGGACCAGGTCCTCTGCCAGGTGCTCGTCGCCGCTGCACAGCACACACGCCGAGCGGAACAGCGATCCCGAACGCGCTGCCGCGAACGCGAGGAAGCTCTCTTCGTCGCGGCGCCTCATCCAAGATCCTTTCGATCGGCTCACTGTAACGACGCCGCGAGCGTCCCTCCGCGTCCCATCTTCGTCGAAAGAATCTTCAGATACTCGCAAGGGCACCCCTCGGGATGAGTCGCGCACGGTGCGCAGAGCAAGGTGCCGCCGACCGACTCCGCGCTCGCCTCACCTCACCGCCCACCCCGCAGACCGGCGCAAAGCGCACCTAACGGAACTCGGCCAGCCTGGGCCGCAGCCCGAGCAAGGACAGCAGGGCAGCCGCCGCAAGCGAGGCGCCCGCCCAAGGCAGCAAGCCGCTCACCATTGCGCGGCCGTCCCGGACGGAGGACGTGAAGTGGGCACGGTTGATGTCCGTCACCTGGTCCAGGGCGGCCATCCATGCTCCGAAGTGCGCGTTGGAGGTGTCCGGTTCCCAGCCCATGCAGAATTCGGCCGCCTCGCGCTCCTTGCCGGAGACCATCAGTGCACGGATCCTGCGGTCGTCGCGCTGGTAGACGGCGTAGGCCTCCACCGTCTTCTCGGCCGCGGCCCGCTCTCCGGGGAAGGTGATGTTGTCCAGCTCGCGGCGGAACTCGCCGGTGAAGCGCAGGTCTCGGTGGTCGGCCTCGTACGCCTGCCAGGTGGTGCTCAGTTCCGAGTCGTACGTGGAGAGGGTGGCGCCTTTGAGGCCGTACAGCGCTTGGGACTTGGCGAGGAACGAGTCCGCGTACTGCTCGCGGCGCTGCGGGTCGAGCAGGTAGCGGCTCTCGTCGGCGTTGGCGTCGTAGGCGATGGCGCGGGCGCGGGAGAGGGCGACGACGGAGTCGAAGGCGTCGTGCCGGGCCACCCGCAGGTGTTCGGCGGAGGCCGACAGCATCCCGGACCCGAGGATCACCGCGAGCAAGGTGCAGACCGTGGCGGCCAGCACCCCCGGGTTGAGGACCCGCCGGAACACGCGGGCCAGATACCACTGCAGGGCGCCCAGCACGGCCAGCAAGAGCACACCCAGGACCAGGACGGTGACGAGTTGCGCGGAGAGGGTGGATCGGGCCGAGGCGTACTCGGCGTCGAAGGCCGCGTTGTTCGACGACACCAAGGTGTTGGCGGCGGGCACGAGTCGGGTGCGCAGCAGGTCCGTCGCGCGGCGGTGGTCGGTCAGAGCGGCCGGTCTGCCGCCAGAGTGGCCGTCGTTCTCCAGGGCCCGGCCTATCAGCTCCTGGTACTCGGCGAAGTCGTCGGTCAGCGACTCCACGGTCTTCTCGTCGGACCCACTGCCCTGCGCGGCGACGGCGAGCGCACGCAGATCGTGTCCGATCTCGCGCCGGGAGGCACTGTAGAAGCCGACCGCCTTCTGGTACGGGGTCTGCAGGCGTCCCTTCCCCGCGTCGCCGTTCGACAACAGGATGTTGGCGGCCTGGGCGTCCATGTCGTTCAGCGCCAGCTTGAGATCGGCGGCGCTGGTGGTGCGGGGAGCGTCTCGGTCGGCCACGCTGCTCCAGGTGCCGAGGGCGGCGAGCCCGGCCACGAGCAGGAGCCCGGCGAGGGCGGCGGTCAGAAGGACCGTGGCCGCGCGCAGAAGACGCAGCCGTGCGGGCACGGTGGCCCAGTAGCGGCGGCGCAGAGCGGCCCGCGCGGCCACGGCCTGCCGCGACAGGCGCCGTCCCGGACCCGGTCCGGCCGTCCGCGAACCCCCTCGCTGCCGCGGTCCGGGGCTGCCCCCGCGCGGGGCGACCGCCGCACTCCGTGGCGCTGCGCCTTCCTCGGTCCGAGGATCCTGCGCCGACCCGGCCGTGAGCGTCACGGTCCCTCCAACGTCACACCACGGACGGTCGCCCGTCCCCCGTTGATGATCAGTCTGCGACGGGATTCGGCCACCGGCGGCGCACGTTGACGGGTCCCTGACGGTTCCTCAGCCTCGTTTGACGGCACTTTGACGTCCGGGGCGCAGACGCCGTATGGGTCGCGCAAATTCCCCGCCCGGCACGACAACTGTCGCCGCACACAGGGCTAAATTCGCTGTCAGCCGCCGGTGGGGGCCGCGGGCGTCAGCGGCCCCCACGGCTGAGGAGTCGTCACTCCGAAGCGGCGCGACGGCGGTGTGGTGCGTGTCAGAAGAGGCAGGCACCCGCGCACGATGTTGTCGTCGTCCCGTGCCGACGTCCGTGCGCCACCGTGTGGTGCCGGGGCTCCGGCACCACACGGACCGCGGCCGAAGTCCCCGTCTCCCCCCAAGACACGAAGGTGTCCATGTTTCCCGCTGCCCCCGAACAGGCCCCGCCGACACGCCCCCGGGGCAGATCCCGGACCGGACCGGAGGGAGGGGCTCGCCGCCGGGCCCCGAGTGGACTGTTCGAACCCGCCCAGCTCATCCGCTCCTTCCCCGAGGCGCTGCGCAAGCTGCACCCGCGCATCCTGGTGAGGAACCCGGTGCTGTTCGTCGTCTCCGCCGGCGCGGTCCTCACCACGCTGTCGGCGTTACTGCACCCGGCCGTCTTCACCTGGGTCATCAGCACCTGGCTGTGGCTGACGGTCGTCTTCGCCAACCTCGCCGAAGCCGTCGCCGAGGGCCGCGGCAAGGCGCAGGCCGAGTCGCTGCGCAAGGCCCGCACCGACACGGTGGCACTCCGCCTCCTGCACTGGAACTACGTTACGAACCTCGCCACCGCCCGCACCGAGGCCGTCGCGGCCACCGAACTGAAGCCTCTGGACGTCGTGCTCGTCGAGGCGGGCGAGATGATCCCGGCCGACGGCGACGTCGTCGACGGCGTGGCCGCGGTGGACGAGTCGGCGGTCACCGGGGAGTCGGCGCCCGTCATCCGGGAGGCGGGCGGCGACCGGAGCGGTGTCACAGGCGGTACCACGGTCCTGTCCGACCGGATCGTCGTCCGTGTCGGTGCCCGGCCCGGGCACAGCTTCCTGGACCGCATGATCGCGCTGGTCGAAGGCGCCTCCCGGCAGAAGACCCCGAACGAGATAGCGCTGAACATCCTGCTGGCCTCGCTGACCGTCATCTTCCTCCTGGTGGTCGTCACGCTCCAGCCGATGGGCGAGTACGCGGGCGCCGCGCAGTCGACGACCGTGCTGGTCGCCCTCCTTGTCACGCTCATCCCGACCACGATCGGCGCCCTGCTCTCCGCGATCGGCATCGCCGGCATGGACCGGCTGGTGCAGCGCAACGTGCTCGCCATGTCCGGCCGTGCGGTCGAGGCGGCGGGCGACGTCAACACTCTGCTGCTCGACAAGACCGGCACCATCACCCTCGGCAACCGCGAGGCCGCCGCCTTCGTCCCGCTCCCCGGCATCGACGAACGTCAACTGGCCGACGCGGCCCAGCTCTCCTCACTGGCCGACGAGACGCCGGAGGGCCGCTCCGTCGTCGTCCTCGCCAAGAACGGGTACGGCCTGCGGGCACCGGCCGAGGGCGAGTTGGCGAACGCCCGTTGGGTGGCCTTCAGCGCGCAGACCCGGATGAGCGGCGTGGACCTGCGCTGGGAGAACGGGGCCGTCTGCGCCATCCGCAAGGGCGCGGCCCGGCAGGTGATCGAGTGGGTGCAGATGTACGGCGGCCAGGTGCCGCCCGAGGCGCGGCTCCACGCCGATGCCGTGGCCGCCTCCGGGGGGACGCCGCTGCTGGTCGCGGTGCACGACTGGGACGGGCCGCGCGTCCTCGGCCTGATCCACCTCAAGGACGTCGTCAAGGACGGCATCCGAGAACGCTTCGCCGAACTGCGCCGCATGGGCATCCGCACGGTGATGATCACCGGCGACAACCCCCTGACCGCCCAGGCGATCGCCGAGGAGGCGGGCGTCGACGACTACCTGGCAGAGGCCACCCCCGAGGACAAGCTCGCCCTGATCAGACGGGAGCAGGAGGGCGGCAAGCTGGTCGCGATGACCGGTGACGGCACCAACGACGCGCCCGCCCTCGCGCAGGCGGACGTCGGCGTGGCGATGAACACCGGTACGTCGGCCGCCAAGGAGGCCGGCAACATGGTCGACCTCGACTCCAACCCGACCAAGCTCATCGAGATCGTCGAGATCGGCAAGCAACTCCTCATCACCCGAGGGGCCTTGACGACCTTCTCCATCACCAACGACGTGGCGAAGTACTTCGCGATCATCCCGGCGATGTTCGCGGGTTCGTACCCGGGCCTGGAGTCGCTGAACGTGATGGGCCTGCACAGCCCGACCTCCGCGATCACCTCGGCGATCATCTTCAACGCGCTGATCATCGTCGCCCTGATCCCGCTCGCCCTGCGCGGGGTGCGTTACACCCCGTCCTCCGCGCACGACCTGCTGCGCCGCAACCTGCTCGTCTACGGCCTCGGGGGTCTCGTCCTGCCGTTCGTGGGCATCAAGCTGATCGACCTGCTGATCTCGGAGGTGCCCGGCCTCGGGTGAACCGCGTCCAGCCGCCTGGCTCGCTCGTCACGGTCCCGTATGCGTACGTCAGGGCCCCGTCAGAGAACGGCGTTCGGCGTCGTGAGCCGCGCTGACCGGAAGCGCCCGCGTCCCGCCGACGCCGCTTTCCGTGACCCGAGGGGCGCCGTGATCGGCTCCGGCGCCCCTCGTTCATCCTTTCTCACCGCACGTCCACCGCCCCTCGCGGGGCCGCATCGGCGTGCCCGCAACCCCGGATGGGATCATGTCCAACTCCACACTTTCGTCCCGTACCGTCCTGGTGACCGGCGCCACCTCCGGCATCGGCCACGAGACCGCGCGGCAGCTCGCCGAGCGCGGCGCGACCGTGCTGCTGCACGGCCGTACCGCCGAGAAGGCGCGCGCGAGCGCCGACCGCCTGATCTCCTCGGCCGGCGTCGACGGCGGTCAACTGTGCACCTGTGCGGCCGACTTCGCGCGCCTGGACGAGGTCGAGACCTTCGCGCGCAAGGTGGTCGCCGAGCACCCGCATCTCGACGTCCTCGTCAACAACGCGGGATGGCCGCCCCCGAGCGGCACACCGTCACCGCCGACGGCAACGAGATCGCCTTCCAGGTCAACTTCCTCGCCCACTACCTGCTGACGTGCCTGCTGGAGCCGGCGCTCACCAGCGACCCGGGCGGCCGGGTCGTCAACGTATCGTAGAGCGGGAGCAGGGCCGTGTCGCAGACGCCGGGGTGGACGGAGACGGCGGTGACGCGCGGGTCGGCCGCGAAAACCGTGAGGGCGAGCTGGGACTGGGCGTAGCCCACCAGGGTGTCTCCCCCGCCGAGGGCGCCGCCCACGTCGTGCGGCCGTCAACGGTGCCTACTACGACCGCGACGAGCGCGTCGACCCGGCCCCGGCCGCGACCGAGGACCGCACGATCCGCCGCCTGAACAAGCTCGCGGACCTGCTGGTCGGCCGCACCGCCTGAAGAACAGTCCCCGGAAGCGGATCCCGTTGCCCTGCGCTCGGACATGGTCGGGGGACGTGCGGGTGCCCCGGGTGCGGGCGGTGGTGTTCGCCATGGGCCTGGTGATGCGCACCGGCACCGGGCTTCACCGCCTTCCTGCCTGGAAGCGCGAATCGATGGGCAACAGGAGAGCGGAGCTCTCGCGGAGGAGCCGCCCCGGGCAATGACCCGAGCCTGTCGCGGAGCGGCACGGTGACGCAATGGATTCTGTCTCCTGGGGTCGTCTGCGGGCCCGGGCATCACGGTGGCGAACCCGGGTGCGTCACCTGCTTGCCCGGCGGTGACCGTTGTGGCCAGAGGACGGGCGTGCGTGTCGCCGAGCTCGGCACCCGGTGGAATCCACGGGGACGGTCCAGATGCTCTCCCCCGCCCCGTCGACGGCCCACCGCAGCAGCCGCTCGTGGGCGGCCTCGAAGGAGCCGAGCTCCGCGGGCGTGGCGCAACCGGACAGATGACTTCCGATCAACCGCATCAACTGCCCAGTCCGTCAAAGAGACACCTGCGCCCCGGGCCCGGCACCGGAACAGCGGCATGCTCGGCGTTTTGGCCACCGCCGCGCCATCCCCCCGCCCTTGCGCCGCAAGGGTCGATGCAGTCCGCACGCTCCGACGCGCCCTCAACCGCGGGGTTACCGACACGACCGAAACACATGTGTTCGAAATTCCGGCTGGTTCGTTGAACCGCACGAACCAGCCGCACAACCGTCAAGGGGGATGGCGTTGACTTCGGCCAATACACCAGCACAACCGACTGGGCACGACCACAAGGGCGCGGCGGCTGCCGACCCCGGCTCTCCGGGCTCCGAGCCGGCCCGTGCCGCGAGGCTGCGCCCTGTGAGGAGGTTCTTCCGACGCGTGCAGATGGCCGAGCCGGAGGTCTCCGACGCCGAGCTGGAGCTCTTCGGCGGCCCTCTGCGTTACGACTTCGGCTGGTCGGAACACGAGCGTGCCCGGCTCGACTTGACGATGACGTCGGCTCTGCGCTCCATGCCCAGGCTGGTCGGGGCGACCTTGCGGATGGCATGGCAGGCGGACCGCCGCGCTCTGCTCACGGTGGCCGTCAGCGAGATCGGGCAGGGCGTCGCCGCGGCCGTCGGGTTGCTCGCGGTCAACGCCGTCATGCACGCGCTGCTCGGCTCGGGCACCCCTGCGCAGCGGCTGCAGGCGGTGCTGCCGGGCCTGCTCGCCGCCGCCGGAGCTGCCGCGGTCAACTCGGGCCTGGCCGGATGGTCCACCTCGCGGGCGGGCCGGCTGGAGCCGTTGGTCGAGCGGATCGCCACGACCCAGTACCTGGCCGCCGCCGCGTCGGTGGAGCTGGAGGCCATCGAGGACCCGGAGTTCCGGCGGCTGATCGACGTCGCCCAGTACGGCGCCGGATCCGCCCGTCGCATGATCGGCGCCTGCGTGGCCGCGCTGAACGGGACCATCTCCCTGATCTCCACGGCCGGTGTGCTCACCATCCTCCACCCGGTCCTCCTGCCGATGCTGATCCTGATCGCGGCGCCGCGCGGCTGGGGTGCGATGCGGGTGGCGCAGGAACGGTACGTGTCGGTGATGAGCTGGATCGAGCACGTGCGGGCCAGTCGCCTCATCGGCAACCTGCTGACCGAGCGCACCGCCGCACAGGAAGTGCGCATCCACGCCGTCGGGCCGTTCCTGCTCAGCCGCTACGAGCGTATGGCCGAGAGCGCCGAGGCCGAGCAGGAACGGCTGGCCGCCGGCAAAGCCGTCACCGAGTGGGTGGCCGCCGCGCTGTCCGGCCTCGCCATGGCGGCGACGTACGCGGCCATGTTCTTGCTGATCATGAGCGGGCACATGAGTCTGGCCGTGGCCGGGACCGCCGTCATCGCCGTCCGGTCCGGCTCGGCGAGCCTGGGCGCGCTGGTGATGAACGTGAACCAGCTGCACGAGGAGTCCCTCTACGTCCGCGACCACGCCCGGTTCCTGGACGAGGCGGCGCGACGCACCATTCCCAGCGGGGGAGATCCCGTCCCGGCGCAGGTGAAGCAGGTCGTTCTCGACCGGGTCGGCTACCGCTACCCGGACCGGGAGACTCCGGCCCTGAACGGGGTCTCACTCACGCTGCCCATGGGTTCGGTCACCGCCGTGGTCGGCGAGAACGGCTCCGGCAAGAGCACTCTGATGAAGGTGTTGTCGGGCCTGCTGCTGCCGCAGAGCGGGACCGTGTGGTGGGGTGAGGCCGACGTCGCCTCCCTCGACCGCTCCGAAGTCTTCGACCGCGTCGCACTGCTCACCCAGGACTTTCAACGCTGGCCTGTCACGGCGGCGTTGAACATCCGGATCGGCCGGCCGGCCCGGCAGGCCGGTCCCGAGGACCTGCAGCCGTCCGTGGACTATGCGGGTGCGGGACCGGTCATCGCGAAACTTCCCGACGGCCTTCGAAGCCTGCTCGCCAGGATGTTCCGCGGTGCCAGTGAACTGTCCGGCGGCGAGTGGCAGAAGATCGGGCTCGCCCGGACCCACTGGCGCAGCTCCAGCTCGGATGCCGACGGCGTGCTCATCGTGGACGAGCCCACCTCCGCCCTCGACCCGGAGGCCGAGATCGCCGCTTTCGACCGCATCCGCCGGCTGGCGGCCCCGAACCGGGCCGTCGTCCTGGTCACCCACCGCATGTCCGGCGTCCGTCACGCCGACCGCATCTACGTCCTGCACCACGGACGGCTCGTCGAGCACGGCAGCCACGACGAACTCATGGCCGCCCAAGGGCGCTACGCCTCGATGTTCGAGGCGCAGGCCGCCCAGTACGCCCCCGCCGGCACCATCCCCCGCCCCGGCTCCCCCACCGTCCCGGATCCCGCATGACCCGCTCGAACGGCCCGGGCGTGACGACGTCACGACCCGCACGGCCTGGGCCGGGGGGACCCAGCCGCTCGCTCGCCCGGGCAGCCAGACGCTGCCACGGCCGTTCCAGCCGCCCGGCACCGCAGCGCCCCCTTTGGTGCTGTCCCCGCTTCTCAGCCTCCGCCGGCCCATCAGGACAGGGCCCCGGCCGTCCCGCCCGCTCACAGAAGGAGCCGAATGACGACCACCCCAGCCACCGCCGACCACTGGGAGCCGCTCTGGTCCGGCGGACGCCGGTACCGGGAGGTCACCGGCACCGAGGCCGCGCTGCTGGCCGACCATGTCGGACCGGGCCGCGGACGCCCGGCACTCGACATCGGCACCGGCGAGGGCGCCCTCGCCCGCCACCTCGACCAGCTCGGATACCGCACCACCGGCATCGACTTCGCACCCAGCGCCATCGCCGCAGCCCGGAACACCCCATGCCCCCAGCACGGCGATGGGCCGGCCTGGCGTGTCATGGACTTCGCCACGGACGACCTGGGCTCCCTGCCCGATGCCGCGTATGCGGTCGTCACCTGCCGCCTGGTCTACCGGTGGATGGGCGACAAGCCGGCCTTCCTCGGCCGCGTCCGGCAGATCCTCGCCCCCGGCGGGACCTTCTGGGTCGTCACCGAACTCGCCGGCCGCCGCGAGGCCGGTGATCCCCGCCGGCACCTCGGGATCAGCGCCGCCGAGGCCGAGATCCTCACCGCGGGCTGGTCCGTCGTACGCACCGCCGATCTCGACGTGCTGCGGTGCTACGCACTCCGCCCCTGAACCTGGGAGCCAACGCGTTGGACATGGAACAGCAGACCCGCCTCGCGTGGGAGGCGTACGGAGAACACCACCTGCGGCGAGGTACGCCCCTCACGGAAGTGGACCGGATCACCTGGGGTCCCGCGGCGAACGGACCGGGGGACGACCTTCTCGGAGACCTCAGTGGCCTGCGCGTCCTGGACCTCGGCTGCGGCCCCGCCCGGCACGCCGCCCACCTGGCCCGCAGCCACGGCGCACAGGTCGACGGCATCGATGCTTCCCCCGGCCAGATCGAGCGGGCCCGCGCCCGCTATGCCGATGTGCCGGGCCTGCGGCTGGTCCTCGCCGACGCTGTCGAGCACCTGGGCACGGCAGCGCCGTACGACGTGATCTACTCCCTCAGCACCCTCCACTTCCTCGACCCGCACCGGCTCCTGCCCGCCGTGGCGGCCGCCCTCAAACCCGGGGGCCGGCTGTACTTCACCGTGCTGCACACCAACTCCGCCGGCGACGGCCCGACCTCGACCGTCACCCCGCGCCCGGAGATCCTCCGCCTGACCGGCGGCGACGATCTCACCGTGCACATGTGGGTGCTCACACCCGAGTTGTGGGAAGACCTGCTCGCGCAGTACGGGCTCCGCGTGCAGGGCATCACCGTCCTCGACGCGCCGGAGGAGCACAACCACGCCTCCTACCGGCTGTTCCAGGTCCACCGGCCGGCCCGGATCACCGCCCGTCCCCGCACCGCGAAACCGCCTGTCCCCCACGCGGCCGTGGGCGTGGGCGCCGTGTTGCTGGGGCCTCGGGGACTCCTCCTGGGCCGGCACCGGCTGGGCACGCGGGAGCTGCCCGGCGGGACCGTGGAGCCGGGCGAGTCACTGCAGGAGGCAGTCGTACGCGAACTCGCCGAGGAAACCGGCCTGTACGCCGATCCCGCCGACGTCCGCGTCCTCGGCATGCTCCTCGACCAGGTCGGCGACGTCGTCCGCATCACTTTCGGCGCCCTCGTCACCCGCTGGCGCGGAGAGCCTGCCGACCAGCCCGGCGAGAGCGTCGGCGACTGGCGCTGGTGGCCACCGGACGCCCTGCCCCCGGACCTGTTCGAGTGCAGTGCCCAGATCCTCACCGCCTGGCGCCCCGACCTGCCGATCGACCATGCACCCGCCCGCTTCACCCCGGTCACCGACCTGAACACGACCACCCCGGCGTGATCCCAGCCCTGACCGGGAGGGACCGCACGGACAACCGGACGGTGGCCCCGCTGCCGCCTCACCCAGCGCCGATACGACAAGGAGCGATGCCGTGACCACCCCCCGCCGTGCCACGCCCGCCGACGCCGAAGGCATCACCCGCCTGCGATCCGATCTGATCCTCTCCCGACCGCTCGACTCGGCCTGGCTGGCCCTGTGCCGAGACCAGCTGGCCGAACGCCTCCAGCCTGGTGGCGATGCCCGGGCCTACGTCGTCGAGGCACCCGAGGGTGGACTCGCCGGCTGCGCCCTGGCCCTGGTCAGCCCCGTGCTGCCCGCGCCCCGGTACCCGCAGGGACTGGCCGCACGCATCCAGGCCGTGGCCACCCGACCCGGCCACCGACGCCGTGGCTACGCCAAGGCCGCCCTCACGGCACTCCTCGGCGACCTGGAGCAGGAGGGCATCACCCTCTTCGAACTGCACGCCAGTGAGGCGTCCAGGCCCCTGTACGAGGCACTCGGATTCGTCAGCGATCCGGCACTCATGCGCAGAACCGCTGTGCCTCCGCAGTCCCGCGAGCATCACGCGCGCGCCACAGCCACCGACGCCTGGGACACGATCCGGCGTCTGGCCGACACGTTCAGCCACCTCGACACCGGGAACGGCCTCCGACCAGAGGAGCAATGGACCCTGCAAGTGCTCAAACTCGCCGAGGAGGTGGGCGAGGCCGCACAGGCCGTCATCGGTGCCCGGGGCGCCAATCCCCGAAAGGGGCACAGCCACACATGGACAGACGTCCAGGACGAGGTCGCCGACGTCGTCATCACCGGCATGGTCACCCTGGCACGACTGCGCCCCGACGCACGTGAACACTTCACTGCCGTCCTGGCCCGCAAAGCCGTGAAGTTCCTTCACCCGCAAGAAGGATGAACGCAGGAGCCGGGGCACCCGAGGCCGTCGTGAACACGCTCGTCCAGGTGGGTGACCGGACCGCGCCGGGAGTCGAACAGGCGGAGGTCTCCTGCCGGCACCCTCGCCCATCGCTGACGCACACCCTCGGCGACCCGGTGTCACCTTGCTGCCGCACCGGATTCACCCGGTTGGACGGTGCTGTCGTGCCTGCCCCCCGCCCATGGGTGAACGCTGAGATGCCCCAGGAGTCCCAGCGAAAGCGAGAACGGCATGACGGTAAGGGTCCTGAGCTCACTGCGCCGCACACTGCCCCTCCGCTTCGCGACGGCGGGATGCGCCGCTGCCCTGTGCGCGACGACCACCACCCCTGCCTTGGCGGGTGACGCCGGTGCGAGCGGCGGGAAGCCGACCATCGTCCTGGTGCACGGCGCGTTCGCAGACTCCTCCAGCTGGAACGGAGTGATCGAACGACTCGAACGTCGCGGTTACACGGTCATGGCCCCGGCCAATCCGCTGCGCGGTCTGTACAGCGACTCCGCATACATCGCCTCGGTACTGCAGTCGATCAGAGGTCCCATCGTCCTGGTCGGCCACTCCTACGGCGGCGCCGTCATCAGCACGGCCGCGGCGGGCAACCCGGAGGTGAAGTCACTGGTCTACATATCCGCGCAGATGCCCGACGTCGGGGAGAGCGGCATGTCGCTGGCCGCCCGGTTCCCCAGTGCGATCGCCACCGCCACCACCTCCGTGCCCTATCGAACAGGTGAGGCCGGCGGGGCCGATCTGTACCTCAAGCGGGACAAGGTGCACCCGGTCTTCGCTGCCTGCCTGCCCATGAGCCAGGCGAACCTGCTCGGGGTCACCCAGCGCCCGGCCGCGACGACCGCGTTCTCGCAGACCGCCAAGGTCGCCGCCTGGAAAAACATCCCCTCCTGGGCTCTCGTGAGCCGCCAGGACAGGACCATCAACCCGGACCAGGAACGCTTCGAGGCCAGACGCGCCAAGTCCCACACCGTGGAGATCAACTCCTGCCATGTGTCGCTCATCGCGCGTCCCGACGCCGTCGCCGACTTGATCCTGCAGGGCGCGACCGCTGCCGGCTCGGCGCGCCCCGGCTCGCGGACACCGGCTGCGACGGGCACCCCCAGCGCGCCGCCGCGCTCGGCGGCATCGCGAGCACGTTCCTGACCCACGCGCTTCAGGCTGTGCCGGGGCCGACCAGCACATTGTCGCCGGAGCGGCCGGCGAGGTAGTCCTCGATGTCGGCCATGGTGGTCCGGGCGATCTGTCCGACGGCGTCCCTGGTGAAGTACGCCTGGTGCGAGGTGACCAGGACGTTGCTGAAGGTCATCAGCCGTGCGAGGCGTTCGTCGGTCATCACCTCCAGCGACTTGTCCAGGAAGAACACGCCGGCCTCCTCCTCGTACACGTCGAGGCCGACACCGCTCAACCGGCCCGCGCGCAGCGTCTCCAGCAGGGCGTCGGTGTCCACCAGCCCGCCGCGGCTGGAGTTGACCAGGATCGCGTCGTGCTTCATCAGTGCCAGGGCCGTGGTGTCGACGAGGTGACGGGTCTCCGGCAGCAGTGGCACGTGCAGGCTGACCAGGTCCGCCTCGGCGAACAGCCGCTCACGCGGGACGTACTCCATCCCGAGGGCGAGGCAGTCGGGATTCTCCGCGATGTCCCAGCCCAGCATCCGCATCCCGAATCCGTGGGCGATCCGGGTGAACGCCGCTCCGATCCTGCCGGTGCCCACCACCCCGGCCGTACGGCCGCGCAGGTCGCGGCCCATCAGCCCGTCGAGCCGGAAGTCGAACTCCCGGGTGCGGTGCGCGGCCCGGACGATCCGGCGGTTGACCGCCAGCGCCAGTGTCCAGGCGAACTCGGCGACCGAGTACGGCGAGTAGGACGAGACCCGGCCGACCGTGAGCCCCAGTTCCTTGGCTGCGGTCAGGTCGATGTTGTTGTAACCGGTGGACCGCTGGGCGATCATCCGCGTGCCGCCCTTGGCCAGGGCGCGCAGGACCTCGGCGTCGAGGGTGTCGTTGACGCTGCTGAGGACGACCTCGTTGCCCGCGGCCGTCGGGACGGTGTCGCGGTCCAGGAACAGCCCGAGACAGCGCAGTTCGTGCCGGCCGGCGAACGCCTTGTCGAACGCCTCCCCCAGCAAGGGCTCCTCGTCCGCGAGAACGCCGTACGCGATGATCTCCACCTGCACTCCTCCCGCCGGAACAAAGCGATCGCCTGTCCACCGTAGGCCGAGGCCGCCGGGGTGGAGAGGGCCGATGGGCTCGGGCAGCCGGGTCCATCGGCCCGGACGCCGGGCACCTCGGCGCCGGCTGGGCACGCTCACGTGTGGGGGACGACGGCCAGCGGGCAGCGGACGTGGTGGACCGCGGCATGGGTGACGGGGCCGAGGCGCGGAGGCGTCGGCCGTTCGGCCAGGCGGCGGCCGACGACCAGGAGGCTCGCCGCGGAGGCGGCCCGGACCAGCGCGATGGAGGCCCTGCCCTCCACGACGGTCTCCAGGACCTCGGTCCGGGGGTGCTTCTCACGCCACATGTGCAGGACGGCGGACAGGAACCCCCGCCACTCCTCGGCCCGTTGGGGCTCGTCGACCAGTGCGATGTCGCCGGGGCCGAGGCCGATCGCGGACGGTGGCTGCCAGGCGTGCACCACGCGGAGCCGGGTGTGCCGCAGCCGGGCCGCCTCGAAGGCGAACTCGATCACTTCGTCGCAGGGGTCGGCGAGGTCGATGCCGAGCACCACGTCCAGGTATCCGGTCCGGGTGGACGGGCTGCCGTCGGCATCCGGTACGTGCTCGTCCTCGGCCTCCTCCCCCGCTCGGACGAGGACGACGGGACGGGTGGCCCTCGCGACCACGCCCAGGGCGACCGAGCCGACCAGAAGCCCGGTGAAGCCGGTCAGGCCGCGGGAGCCCAGCACCAGCAGCTCGCACTTTTCGGCGGCCTTCAGCAGGGCTGCGGTCGCCGGTCCCTCGACCTGCCGGTCGGTGAGGCGGACGTCGGGTACGGCGCTGCGGAGGCGTTCCTCCGCCTGGCGCAGGGCACGGCGCGCCGGGTGGCGCTGCGCGGCGTTCGCGGACTCGCCGCCCGTCCGGTGGGGGTGCCGGTGCCAGGCGTGCACCAGTCGGAGCGGTCGGTCCCGGCGCACCGCCTCGCGGGCGGCCCACTCGGCGGCGGCAAGGCTCTCCGACGATCCGTCAACTCCAGCGATGACCGGCGAAAGCATGGTGCGCACCTCCTGCGCTTCGGTCTGCTCGGTACTGCCGGCGTCGAGCCACGGCCACCCGGCGGGCAGGGGCCGCAAGGTCTCCCCCAGGCCCGTTGGACCCGTGGATGTGGTTCTCCGTGGGCCAGGCATCACGCCGTCCTGGTGCGCGAAGCTCCACGAGCAGGGTGCCCACCCGGCGGTGGTGCAGTCCGTCGGACACGGCGACGGGGATCTCCGCCGGCTCCTCCTCGCCCGCCGTGTCGTACCGGCGAGGCCGATCGCATCGGGCCAGCCTCTCAGCAGCCGGTCGCCGCCGTCACGCCCGCTGGGGTACGACGGCGACCGGGCAGGCGGCGTGGTGCAGCACCGTGTGGGCGACACGGCCGAGCTGGAGGCCGTAGTGGCCCTCTCGCCGCCGGGCTCCGACGACCAGCAGGTCCGCCTCCGCCGAGACGGCCGACAGCACCTGGCGGGCGGGGCCCTCGACGGTACGCCGGTGCGTCTCGACATCGGCCGGGGCGTCCTGCACGGCCGCTTCCAGCACCGCCGCGGCCCGCTGCTCATGCTGTCGGGCCGCGTCGCCCGACCAGCGGCCGTTGTCGTTGCTCTCGTGCGCGGGGCACCGCCATGCTCGTACGGCGTCCAGCGGCACCCCGCGCAGCCGCGCCTCCTCGAGGGCGAAGCGCACGGCCGCCGCGCTCCCCGCGTCCCCGCCGACACCGACGGCGATGCGGCCGCGCACCCCGGACCGTGCCTGGTCGTCGTGGCTGCCGCGCAGCACGATGACCGGGCAGTGCGCGTGACCGGCCACCGTCACGCTGACGGAGCCGAGGAGCGCCTCGGCGGTTCCGCTCCGGCCGCGGGAGCCCAGGACGACAGCCGAGGCGGTGCGGCTCTCCCGTACGAGGGCGTATTCGGGCTCTTCCGGCAGTACGTCGGTGGAGATCTTCACGTCGGCCTGCCGGCGCCGGGCCCGCCGCTCGGCGGTCGCCACGATCTCCTCGGCCATCAGCTGCTCGGAGGGCTTGCCGAGGTCCGCGGCGAGGGAGACACCCTCGTACCGCTCCCACAGCGAGGCGTACACCAGGCGGAGCGGCACCCCGCGCACGGCGGCCTCGTCGGCCGCCCAGTCGACGGCCCGCAGGCTCGGCTCGGAGCCGTCCACGCCGACGACGATCGGGAGGTCCATCGCTGTCAGCCCTCCATCCCGAGGTCGTGGACGAACCGGGTCCGGCCGGCCGCGTGCAGCTGGAAGACCTCGGCGGAGTCGACCGCCTCGAACGCGGCGTCGTTCACCGCGAGCGCGATCGCGGCGTGGGCGCCACCGTGCTGCTTGAGTACCTGGCCGGCATCCTGCTTGCGGGCGTCGATGACGAGGTCGGCGCCGAGTTCCCTGGCGAGTACGAGCTTGTCGTCGGTGACGCCGATGGCGGCGACGGTGGAACCGGCGATCGCCGCGCACTGCAGGGCGAGGTGGCCGAGGCCTCCGATATCCCAGCCGGACAGGCAGTGCTCGCAGCGCCCGCAGGCCTTGACCGGCCAGGGCACGGCGACCCGCCGGCCGACGGTCAGGTGAGTGACCCCCTCGCCGACGGCCTCGACCTGGCCGACGCCGGGCTCGGGATCGGGGCGCTCCTCGATGACCAGGGGTGCACCGAAGGCTCGTACCACAGCTGCCTTCATGATGTCTGCTCCTCGGGGTGGGTCAGTCGTGCGGGACGACGGCGACGGGGGCGGTGGCGTGGTGCAGGACGGCATGAGTGACGGGTCCGACGTGGGCACCGGCGGGAGCCCGGCGGATGCGCCGGCCGACGACCACCAGCGAGGCCTCGCGGGAGGCGTCGATCAGGAGGTTGGACGGGCTGCCGAAGCGCGACTGCGCGACGACCTGGACGTCGGGGTACTTCTGCTGCCAGGGGGCCAGCACCTCGGTCAGCGCGTCGGCGTCGCTGTCCGCCAGCAACTGCTGGACTCCGGGGTCGGGCGCCATGCCGTAGGCGTGGTACGGCGTCGGGTTCCAGCCGTGTACGACTCGCAGCGGCGCGTCGCGGCGGACGGCGGCGTCGAGGGCGAACCGGATCACGGTCTCGTCGGGGCTGCCGAGGTCGAGTCCGAGGACGACCGGGCGGAACGAGGTGGCGGTGGACCGGACACCGGCCGCGCCCGTCTCGTGCTCGTCCGCGGCCTGCTCACCGGCCCGGACCAGGACGACGGGCCGCTCGGCGTGCGCCACGACCGCGAGTCCGACCGAGCCGACCAGGAAACCGGCGATCCCGCCCAGCCCGCGCGAGCCGAGGACCAGCAGTTCGGCGTCCTTCGCCACGCCGACCAGGGCCTCGGCGGGCGAACCGCTCAGCTGCTCCGTGCTCACCTCGGCATCGGGGTGGCGCAGCCGCAGACCCTCGGCGGACTCCCGGAGAATCCGCTCGCTCCAGTGCTGATAGGTCTCGGCGCCGAGGAACGGGGCGTGCGCCGTCGGGGCCGGTGCCGGCTCCCAGACCTGGACGAGCTTCACGGGCAGTCCGCGCAGCTCCGCCTCGCGGGCGGCCCACTCCGCGGCGGCGCGGCACTCGGGCGAGCCGTCGAGACCCACGGTGATGGTGCGGGGCATGATCTCCACCTCCTGAATCGGGAAACCCGATTCCAGCGTCGTGTTCAGGGGTTGCGCGGGCAGGGACCGCTGCCCCTCGTCCCTCACTCACTCTCGTCCGGTGCACGGCGTCCCGCCGCGTGCCGAAGGTCTCCATCGGGTGGGCTGAACGTCCCTGCCCGGCGGGCTGTTTGGTGTGCGAGCCGGACTCAGCCACTGCAGCGTGCTCAGCCGGCCGTGAGGTCCGGGCGCATCAGTGTGCCCGAGCGGCCGTGCACGATCTCGTACGCCGCGCCCAGGGCGCCGATCGCGGCCAGGCCGCCGACGCGCTCGACGAAGCGGGCGGCGGCCTCGGCCTCGGGGCCCATCGAACCGGCGGGGAACTCACCAGTGCACCGCAGTTCAGCAGGTCGTGGAGGGTGCCGGTCTCCACGGCCCGCTCCGGCGCGGGTGAGGCGACCACCCGGCGCCGGTGGAAGCGGCGTGGTCTGCCGAGATTGCCGCTGACGCGCCCGGAGTCGCGTGGTGCCGGTGCCAGACCGGCGTAGTCGCGAGCCGGTCGGCGCTGCCCCACCTCCGCGGCGTACGACGGTCCTGTGGGCCGTGATCCGTGACGGATCGTGCCACCAGCCACACAACCGGTCACGGCCGCGTCACGACAGCATGGGGAAGATCAGCATGGGGAAGCTCCTTGTGCGGGTCGCTCGCGGATGGGTCCGGCCGGTGTCGCAGGAGGGTCTTCAGACCCTGCCCCGAGGGCCGGTCGGCCCTCTTCCCGGCGACCCGTCCCGGTTCCACTCTCGTAGGCAGCAACCGCGGCAGTCCTCTCGGGACACGACGTCAACCAGGCTGCGGTGCCGCGTCCTTGCGACTCCGAAGAGGTGGGGCACTCCTTCCCGCGGTCCCCCACGAGTGGCAAGGACGTCCGCGCGGGTCTCGTGTCGGGGGAGGCACGACGCTCGCACGACGGCCGTCGCCCTCGTCGGCACAGGGGCGACGGCCGTTGTCGTCGGCACACGGGCGAGGGCGGTTGTCGCCGGCCGAACTCGCCGGCCCTGCCCGGCTGTTCGCACCGCACCTGCCGCACCTGGGCGCCGAGGCGACGACCCGGGTGCGGGGCCTGCGAGTTCGACGCCACGGCCGTACGTTCCCTGTGCCAGGACGACCCGGCCCGCGGCCGGGCCGTGTGCCGGGGCCACGGTCTGGGCGGACCGCAGCGACGTCGAGCCGGCGCCGCTAACCCTCCGAGACCGGCACCCGCCAGACGATCGTGGTGCCGCCGTCGGGCGGGCCGGTGAACGTCAGGTCCCCGCCCAGCTGTTCGGCCCGTTCGGCCATGTTGCGCAGTCCGCTGCGGCGGCCCTCCGGCCGGATTCCCACGCCGTTGTCGGAGACGGTGAGGCAGAGCTCGCGGCCGTCGGTCGTCAGTACGACCTCGGCGCGGTCGGCGTGCGCGTGCCGGGCGGTGTTGGTCAGGGCCTCCGAGAGGACGGCCACCACGTGGTCGGCGACCTCCTTGGGTACATGAGTGTCCAGCAGGCCCTCCATGCGCAGGCTGGGCGCGAAGCCCAGCACCGGTGCCGCCTCGCCGGCCACGCGCACCGCCCGGGTCCTCAGGCCGGGACCGTCGGCGCCCTCACGCGTCCGCAGACCGAAGATCGTCGACCTGATGATCTTGATGGTCTCGTCCAGGTCGTCCACCGCGCGCAGCACCCGCTCCGAGGCCTCGGCGTGCTCGATGAACCGGCCCGCGCTCTGCAGGGTCATGCCGGTGGCGAACAGCCGCTGGATGGCCAGGTCGTGCAGGTCCCGGGCGATACGGTCGCGGTCCTCCAGCAGCCTGATCTGCTCGGCGTCCTGCCGGCGCTGCGCGAGCTCCATCGCGACGGCCGCCTGCGCGGCGAATCCCTGCAGGGGCTGGGTCTCCTTGCCGGTGAACACCGTCCGGCCCGCCGCACGGACCAGCAGCACCACGCCCCGCACGCCCTCGCCGGTTCCGATCGGGACGGCGACGGCCGGACCGAGTCCGGTGAAGCGTGCCGGAGCGGCCGAGTCCCCATCGCCGCGGGACACATCAGGGCTGCTGACGGGCGCGGCGGTGGCGAAGGCACGGCCGATCAGGCTGTCGTCGACCGGAAGGACGAGGCCGCTGTGGCCCTCCGCCTCCTGTCCGATCGCGAGTTCCACCGTGAGGGCGCCGGTGTCCTCCATGGGCACCGCGACCACGGCGAGCACCGCGTCCGTGATCTCCAGGGCCCGTTCGGCGATCAGTCCGAGGGCCTCACCGCGGCCGCTGCCGGACATGAGGCTGTGGGTGATCTCCGCGCTCGCCTGCAGCCAGCGTTCCCGCAGCCGGGACTCCTCGTACAGGCGGGCGTTGTCGATGGCCACGCCCGCGGCGACGGCAAGGGTGGACAGGACCGACTCGTCCTCCTCGTCGAACTGTGCCCCGCCGCGCTTCTCGGTCAGGTACAGGTTGCCGAACACCTGGTCGCGCACCCGGATCGGTACGCCGAGGAAGGTGTTCATGGGGGGATGGCCCGGCGGGAAACCGTACGAAGCGGAGTGTTCCGAGAGCTTGGCCAGCCGCAGCGGCTCGGGGTGCCGGATCAACTGGCCGAGGATGCCGTGGCCTTCGGGGTAGGGTCCGATCCGGGTGATCTGCTCCTCGCTGACGCCGACGGTGAGGAAGTCCGACAGCCGTTTCCCGTCCGGTCCGATCACGCCGAGGGCCGCGTACTCGGCCTCGACCAGAACGGCGGCCGCTTCCACGATGCTGCGCAGTGCCTGCTTGAGGTCCAGCTCCCGGCCCACCGAGAGGACGGCCTCCAGCAGGCTGTGCACCCGGTCCCGAGTACCGCGCGCCGCGTCCAGGCGCGCCTGCAACTCTGCGAGCAGCTCGTCCAGCCGCAGCTGCGGCAGTCGCACCTGCGTGCCCTCGGTGCTTCCCACCAGTGTGTCCTCCAAGCCCCTCGCGCACCCTCGGCCCGTCGTTCCGGCCGGGGGTCACGGTAGCGGCTCCCGAGGGGAGGCGGTTCCGGGGCTCAGGATCCTTCCTGCCGCTGCCGGTCGTGGACCTGAGTGGCGATGACGGCGGCCTGGATACGCCGTTCGACGCCGAGCTTGGCGAGCAGCCGCGAGATGTGGTTCTTCACCGTCTTCTCTGCAAGGTAGAGCCGCTGACCGATCTGGCGGTTGGTCAGCCCCTCTCCGATCAGGGCCAGGATCTCCCGCTCACGTTCCGTCAGGCCCTGCAGCTCGTCCGGCTCCTCCTCCTGCTGCTCACCGCCGCGCAGCCGGGCCATCAGCTTGGTGGTGGCGCTCGGGTCGAGCAGGGACTGGCCGCTGGCGACGGTGCGCACGGCGGACACGAGGTCCGAGCCCTGGATCTGCTTCAGGACGTAGCCGGACGCGCCCGCCATGATCGAGTCGAGCAGTGCCTCCTCGTCGTCGAAGGAGGTCAGCATCAGGCAGGCCAGGTCGGGCATCCGGGAGCGCAGTTCCCGGCACACGGTCACGCCGTCGCCGTCGGGCAGGCGTACGTCGAGCACGGCCACCTGCGGGCGCAGCGCGGGGACGCGCACCAGGGCCTGCTCCACCGTGCCGGCCTCGCCGACCACGCTGATGTCGGGCTCGTCGTTCAGCAGGTCGCGCACGCCGCGCCGCACCACCTCGTGGTCGTCCAGCAGGAAGACCCGGATCGTGCTGTCCTGCTCGCCGTCCGCCATCGAAAACTCCTTGTTCTGCGTTCCGCACCGATGTCCGCCGATGGACAGGACCGACCCCGCCCACCGAGATCCTTCTCGTTTCCGGGCCCACGGACCAGGGCCGGTCGGCCCTGATTTCACCCTGTCATGACAGCCCCAGGGGCGCCGGAGGCCCGCGCGCCGCCGTCCGGGCACCGACCTCGCGCCGGGACGGGTGGCCCGGGCACGAACTGGCCGGGGACGCCGGCTCGCGTTGCCCGGTCCGAGGCGCTCGACGCGTGGATCGACGGCCGCGGCCGCGGGAGAGGTCATGGCGGACCCTGCGGTCACGGTTCACGGAGCAACGCGTGTCGGACGCGGCACGGATGATGGAGCGTCATCGGGTCGACCGGCTGCCTGTGGTGGACGGGGAGGACCGCATCCTCGGCATCGCCACCCGTCGTGGCCTGCTGCGGTCCTTCCTCCGTACGGACGAGGAGATTCGCCGGCAGGTGATCGAGGAGGTTCTGCCGGGCGGGAGGGGTGCCTGGCTCCCTGAACCGGACGCCGGCCGGCAGCTCAGCGGGGCGGCGGGGCTTGTCCCGGATCCTGCTCGCGCACGGTGCGCCCGGCCGAGGAAACAGGGCCGAACGGCCCTGGTGTGCGGGGCCCCGGAGCCGTTCCAATGACCCGATCGATCTGTCCGTGGCCTCGGGCTCGCCGCCGCCGCGGACGGACAGCCGCCCGCGACCAGGAGGACAGCGCACATGCCGTACCGGTACATCGCTCGTCCCAACGGCGGCAGGGCGCGTGGAAACCCCGCCACGTCGGCCGGAGACACAGCGCAGTGAGCAGCGAGTCCGTACGGAAGCCCGCCATGACCATCGACAACGTCCAGACCGTTCCCCCGGGGCCGCGCCGCAGCGTCGAGCTCGACAGCGACGAGGCACTGCGGCTGCTGGGGAGTGTCTCCCTCGGCCGGATCGTCTTCACCCGCCAGGCACTGCCCACCGTCCGCCCGGTCAACCACGTCCTGGACGACGGCGACATCGTCATCCGCACCCATGAGGGTGCGGCCCTGACCTCACGCACCCGTCAGGCCGGTGCACCGGGCGTCGTCGTCGCCTACGAGGCCGACGCCATCGACCCGCACACCCATCTGGGGTGGAGCGTGGTCGTCACCGGGTATGCCCACCTCGTGACCGATCCCGGGGAACTGGCCCGCTACCAGGCGTTGCTGCAGCCGTGGGTGAACCGGACCATGGACTACGCGGTGCGCATCCACCCCGATCTGATCACCGGTGCCAGGCTCACCACGGCCGAGGAGTCCGACTCCGCCTGACCACGGTCGCCTGATCGCCTCCGTTGCAGCTGCGCACCGCAGTCACGCGGAGAGGTGCACGCCGTACATCGTGTGGCCGGCGAGGAGTTCCCGCCCGCTGACCAGTTCGGGCTCGATGCGCACGTACACCTCCTCGGGTGAGGGCACCCAGGAACACAGGCCGATACGGTCCAGGCGTCTCAGCTCGGCCTCGTCGGTCACGACCTCGGCGCGACCTGTGACGACGACGCTCCAGCCGGCCTGCGCGACCGCATCGACCGCGTCCGCTTCGAAGGCCACGACCGCGCCGTCGACCGCGCGGGCCAGTTCCGAGGCCGCCGCGGTGCGCAGCACGACGGCGCCGTCGTGGTCCAGACGGAAATTGACCGGCAGGACGGCGGGCAGCGCCTTGCGCGTGTGGACGATACGGCCGACAGGAGCCGTCGCCAGCAGGCGCAGGCACTCTCCACGACCGAATTCGCGGAAACCGTCGTTCGGGTACATGGTCAGCCCGTCTCTCGCCCGGTGGGAGGATGCACGCTCCATGCTGCGCAGGGAGACGGCGGCGGATGAGGGGCCACCGGTCCCGGCCTCGCCGGAGAGCGGCCCACCGGTGAGCGCCACAAAAGGGGCCAAACCGCCCTTACCGTTTCCCGGCCAGCCACTCCGCCAGGACAGCGGCCTGGCTGTGGTCCACGTCCTTGGTGGCGGTCAGCAGCATGAGCCTGTCGTGTGCTGCCAGGTCGCGCAGATGTTCGGCCGCCTCGCGGTGCTCCGTGTCGCGCAGCTCTGCCAGATAGCGGCGGCGGAACTCGGTGAAGCGGCTGGGCTCGTGGCCGTACCACTTGCGCAGGTCGCTCGACGGGGCGACGTCACGGAGCCACTCGTGCAGATGCGCGTCCTCCTTGCGCATGCCCCGTGGCCAGACCCGGTCGACGAGCACGCGCTTCCCGTCCCGCGGTGAGGTCTCCTCGTAGACTCTGCGATAGGCGATCTGTCTGGCCATCGCGCTGCCCTTTCCCCAGGTCGGCCGCCCCGGCCTCGAGCGGACGGGCGACTTCGCGCCCTGCTGCGGAGCGGACGTTCTCGACTCGTCCATTTTATCGGGGACCGGTCAGGTCACCTCGGGCCCTCGTCGCCGGGCTCGCCGTCCCGGACGAGCACACGCGGCGCCAGGTGGGGGCGTTTCCGGTCGACGGGTACCCGATGGAGCATGGAGGGGGACGCTCCACGGCGTGGGGCCGTGTGCGTCACTCCGTCGGTGGTGAGATGGGCGATGAAGGGTTCGATCAGGATCGGAAGTGTGCGGAGTGTGACGGTGCGCGCGCACTGGAGCGTGCCGTTGGTCATGCTGCTCTTCGCGTACGGTCTGGCCGACCGGACGCTGCCCGCGTACGCACCCGGTCTGTCGTCCCTCGCGTACGCGACGGCCGGGGTTGCCGGCGCTCTCCTGCTGCTCGCCAGCCTGGTGATGCATGAGACGGCACACGCGCTCATGGCCCTGCGGGCCGGGGTGCCGGTGCAGGACATGACGCTGTGGGCACTGGGCGGAGTGACCCGGATGGACCGGCCCGCCACGGCGCGGACGACGTTCGCGGTCGCCGTCAGTGGGCCGCTCGCCAGCCTGCTGCTCGGCGGGGCCGCGGTCGGCGCCGCGGCAGGGGTCCACGCGACACTCGACTGGCGACTCCCCGTCGTCGTACTGGGCTGGCTCGGCGGCACCAACCTGCTGCTGGGTGTCTTCAACCTGCTGCCCGCCGCTCCGCTCGACGGAGGCCGGGTGCTCCAGGCCGCGCTGTGGTGGCGCACCGGCGACCGCGAACGGGCCCAGCGCGCGGCCGGGCGCACCGGACAGATCATCGGCATGGCTCTGGCCGTGGTGGGCTGGCTCGCGTTCGCCAGGGGTATGACGGGCGGACTGTGGCTGATGGTCGTCGCGCTGTTCGTGGCGGGCGCCGCCGCGGCCGAACGCCGGTGGGCGCAGCTGGCCCTGGCCGTGCGCGGGGTGCGGGTGGCCGACGCGATGACCAGTCCGGTGGACACCGGCCCCGACTGGCTGACCGTGGACCGTTTCCTTTCCGACGTGGCCGCCCGGACACGGCATTCGGTGCTGCCGCTGCTGGACTTCGAAGGCCGGCCGAGCGGGGTCGTACAGCTGCGCCGGCTGATCGTCGGTCCGTCCGGCGAGCAGCAGGCGCGTCCCGTACGGGACCTCGCGACACCCGTCTCCCAGTGCACCATCGCCGCACCGGACGAGCAGCTCACCGCAGTCCTGGCACGGCTCGGCACCGACGGCGGGCTGCCCGTCCTGGTCATGGACGGCTCCCGCCTGGACGGCATCATCACCGCACACGACATCCAACGGCTCTACCAGCAGTACACGGCACGCAAGAGCGACGGGACGGCAGCGCCGAGCGGCGGAGCGGGCCGCGAGGGGATCACCACGTAGCCGACGAGCCCCGGATGGCTCAGCGCACCGACACCGGCGCAGGGCACGCGGTGCCACCGCCTTCCCCGGTCGCAGCACCGCCAGGACCTAGGCCTTGGCGCCAAGTCCAGGAACCGGCCCCCGCTTGTGCCCGCTCCCGTACGCCGGAGCGGAGGATGCGGGAGTGGCGGGTTCGGGGCACGGTGGGGGCGGGGCCGGTTTCCGGCCGATTCCTCCCGAGCACCGAGCACCCGAAGGAACCTTGATGTCCGTAGCCACAGACTTGCTCGTTCCGGCGCTGCGCGAGGTCCGTGAGACCAAGGCGGCGCTCGCCGACCGCTTCAAGGCCCACCTCGCCGTCACGCCCCCCGGTGAACACCGGGATGTCCTGGAGCGCCGCCTCGGCGACGCCCGCGGCCACGTCTACCGCATCGACGAACGCCTGGACACGTTGCACCCCCGCGGGATGATGCAGAGCGTCCTCGGAGGCGCCTGGCAGCTCACCGGGCATGCGGCCCGGCTGCCCCTCGAGATGGCGATGTCGGTTCCGGCCGCCGTGTTCCGGGGCCGGGGAACGGCCACCCAGCTGCGGCTGCTGAAGAACGCCGAGGACGAGTACGCCGTCACCGCACTGGCCCTGGCCGTCTGCCGGGCCGCCGAACGCATCGCCCAGGAGTCCGGGGACGGCGTCACCACCGAGCTGCTCGGCTCCATCCGCCATGACGACGAGGAGGCGCTGGAGGAGCTCGCCGACGCTCTCGAGCAGCACGCCGAAGCCGCGGTGGCGGCCAGCGAGACCACGGACGGATCGGGTGTGGGCGGTGCGGCCCTGGCGGTGCGGGAGTGGAGCAGTTGGCTGCGGGAGACGGCTGAGCGCATGCCGGGTGCGGACCGGCTCCAGGGCGCCCCGCGGGGAGCCCTCATCAGCGAGGTCGAGCTGCCGATCCCGGACTACCGCAGGCTCAGCACCAGGATGATCATCGACCGGCTGCCGCACCTGGCGCAGACGGACCTGGCCATGGTCGGCGCCTACGAGCGTTCCCACGCGGGCCGCCCGGCTGTCCTGAGCCGGATCGCCGCCCTGCTCGGGCCGGTGCCCTGGCCCGGTTACGACAGCATGACCGCGGAGGAGGTCGTCAAGCGGCTCAATGACGCGGAACCCAGGCACTGCCGGCGGGTTCTGGAGTACGAGCGGCGCCATCAGGCACGTTCCACGGTCCTCAAGGCCGCGGAGAAGGCCGCCGAGCGAGTGCCCGCCTGATTGGTGCGGCTCGCGCTGCCCCGCTGGACGGCCCCGCGGTCGCGCCGCCGGACTCACACGGTCGGCCGCGGGGCTCGGGGGTGCTGCCGCCGGTAGGTCCACAACCGGTCGACAAGGGTGAAGCCGAAGGAGCCGAAGAGCCCGGCCGCGGCCTCGCCCTCCGGGGTACGGTCCGGGATGTCGTCGATGACGAGGGCGACCTCGCAGGCACCCTGTTCGGCCAGCAGGGCCAGGGCCTGGCCGAGCAGCTTGCGGCCAAGGCCCCGGCGACGGTGGGTGTGACGGGTCTCGATCCAGTACACGGTGGCGGTGCGGCCGGGTCCGGCACCGACCACCGCCTCCGCGACCGGCTCGGCCCCGTCACGGACGATCAGCCGGTGCCCGGGAGGGACTTCGCAGGGAAAGACGTCGGCGACCAGCTTGGCGGGCGACGGCTCGCCCGGTAGCGCGCAGTACAGGTAGGCACCCTGGCAACGGCCGGTGAATCCGGCCTCCACCAGAGCGTCATGGGTCACGGCGCGACGGACACGGGGCAGGCCGCCCGGCCCCAGTGGCCCCGGCGGGGCGCCGACGAACGCGTCGATCTTCGGGCAGTGGGCGAGTTCGGCGCATGCGTGACCGAGGAGGGCACGCAGCACGGGCGGATCCTCGCGGCCGTAGGCCCAGCAGATCACGCCGGTGCGGGCATCCGTCCAGGACACGTACGCGACGACGCCGCGGGGGCGCTCGTCGGCGTCGGCGAGGACGCCGATACCCGGCCGGGCCGACGTGGCCCAGCCGGCCAGGGCGAGCGGACGGCTCCGCGCGGCGGCCAGCTGCTCCGGCGTGCAGCGCTGCTGCCCCGGCAGGCGGTCCGCATCGATCAGCTCCTGCACCCCTGGCTCGTCCTCGGGGCGATAGGGGCGCATGGTCGCGCCACTGGGGCTGGGTGAAGAGGCCATGGTGTCGGTCCGCACAGGTGCTGACGTTCTTACCGGCTACGTTCTTTCCTACCCCCTACGTCCCAGCGTCCTCCGATTCGTCGTCGATGTCACGGGCGGGCGGAGCCGATGTCACGGGCGAGGCGGAGATCACGCGGCGGCCACGGCCTGGCCGGCGGCGGTCAGCAGGGAGCGCATCTGATCGATGACCGGCTGGTGCAGCGGCAGGGTCAGATGTCCGACACCGGGCACGAGCACGTTGCGGGCCTTGAGGTGGGGATGGTCGATGCGGCCCCTGGCGGCCGGTACGACGGCCTCGTCCAGGTCGCTGTAGAAGGCCACGAACCGGGTCCGGCAACCGGTGGCGGGCCCGGCGAGCTCTGTCAGCACATCGCTGCCCGGCCGCAGCTGGCGCAGCAGCGGATGGGGCGGAGCCAGCAGTGCCGTCGCGGTCCCCGCGTGCGGGGTCGCCAGTGTGATGAGCAGGGGGACACACCGGTCCCCGCCGAGGCGCTGCACGTAGTAGCGCGCGATCAACCCGCCCAGGCTGTATCCGATCAGGACCACGGGCCGGGCCCCACCGCGGGCGTGGACCGTCTCCACCTGGTCGCCGAGAACCCTGGCCGCCGTGCGGATGTCCGGGCTGAGCGCGTTGTAGCTGACGGTGACGAAGGGACCCGCGCCGCAGCCGTCCAGGCCACGCCGCAGGGAGGACGTGACCCACTCCCGGTCGGCCAGGCCGTGGACCAGGAGCACCGGGACCGTCGCGTCGGCCGACGGTGGCCTGCTCCACTCCGTCGGCCGCGCGGGCCGGGCGTGACCGATCCATCCGGTCAGCTGCTCCACGCCCTCCACGGCGATATCGACCGGGAGCCTGACCAGGCGTACGGCCGCCCGGCCGGCCTCGGCGCCGAGACCGCGCACCGGCGACAGGCCCGGCACCGACAGTTGGGTGCTGAAGGGAGTGCCCGTACCCGCTCACCTCCCGACCTACGCCCCGAGGTGCTTCTATCTATTCCCCGTGTTCCCCCAAAACGCTGCACGCGCCCCTCTGATTCCCTCCCGCCACCGTGGCTGCGCCGTCGATACCGGTCTGGAGGGTGGTGTCGTGGTGGAGAACGCGCGTACGCCGTGGTCGGCACGGCGTGCCCCCCTGGCTTCCTCGCCCGGCGCGCGGCGTCGATCGCAGTCGCCGGAGCGATGACACAACCGCCCAGGCAGCCGCCACGGCCGCGCGTAGGGCGGCCCGGGCCCGGACTGCCGTCGCGGACACGTTCGCCCACCCCGTCGCCGCCCGGCCCGGCCCGGCTCGCCCGGCGGCAGCCGCCGTCGCCGCGCCCGGATCCCCGGCTCGGGGAGCTGATACAGGCCCTGGTCCCGCATCTGCACGCGTTCGTCCGCGAGGTCTGGCCGCCCGAGGCCGAATGGCGGCGGGCGATCCACTCCTCACCGGGCCGGTCGTATCACCACCGACCGCCGGCAGGAGTTCGTGCCGTTCTCCGACGTCGTCGGCCCGTTCTTCGTGGACTGCTCGCCGGAGATCCCCAGGAGCGGCGACCTCATCCCCGTACGTCGAAGCCTCCCCGCCCGTCGAACCGCACCTCCCGGACCTCGTCGAATCCGTCCGCCGGCGATGGCTTGCGCAGCCGCTTCAGTGTGGTGAGAACGCCGACGTCCGGGACACGGTCACGGCCCTCACGTGCGGCGTTGCGTCGCAGCGAGCCGGCCGCGTCCGGAGGGAACCAGTAGGCCGTGACCGTCGCCCCGTGCGTGTGGGCCAGCTCCACCAGCGTGCCCCACTCCTGCGGCGAGGGGTTGGTGTTGTCGACCGCCACCGGCCGCCCCGCCACCAGATGCTCCTCCACCAGTCGCATCTGCCTCCGCTGCTTGTTCTTGGCGCCCCGCGGAAACAGGTCCTTGCTGACCAGCGCGTACTGACCGGACAGGCACCGCGTGTAGAAGGTGGACTTTCCGGAAGCCTGCAGCCCGACCAGGACGGCCACGTCTACGTCGATCGCCATGACCGCCACGATGACACGTGAAGGCCGGCGTCCGACAGCCCGCGTGTCTCACGGCCCCTGCCGACCGCGACGGCGGCGGGGGCGGGCGGCGCACTCGAGCGGTCCGAGCCGAACAGTGTGGATGCGTACGAGGGGAGCGAATCGTCATGCCCCGTCCGGCCGGCGATCGGATGCCTGTACCTGCTGCGTCGCGGCGGCCACCGCGGGCAGGTGCGGCAGACGCACACGGTGGTCATCGCCTCGGCCGCGGTGGTGTCGCTCCTCGCCGGACTGGCGTGGTACGGATTCGGCATCCCGCCCGGCCGGCGAGTACTGGGCTGGCTGCATCCGCCGAGGACGGCGCGGTGCGCACCGGCCGGGATGCGGTGGTCATGGAGAACGCACTGCTCCGGGGCGGGGCGAACCTTCGCCGGGACGACCGGCTCCTCTCCTGCTGACCGGAGCCGAGGAGGGAATGGCTGCGTCTTCCGGGGGGTACGCAGCCGGGGTGGCCGGTGCCGCTGTGAGTCTGTTGCGGCGTACGGTGCCCCGGGCCGGGAAGGCCGGCTCGCCGCGCACCGTACTGGTCGTGATGTGCGTCGGCTACTTTCTGGTGCTGCTCGACGTGACGATCGTCAACGTCGCGCTGCCACGGATCGGTTCCGGGCTCGGCGCCGACGTGAGCGGCCTGCAGTGGGTGGTCGACGGCTATGCGCTGGCGCTGGCGTCGCTGATGCTCACCGCCGGCACGCTGGGCGATCTGCACGGCCACAAACGGATCGTGCTGATCGGGCTGATCGTCTTCGGGGCGGGCTCGCTCGCCTGCGGCCTGGCCCCCGGTGTCGCGGTGCTGGTCGCCGCCCGCGTCGTGCAGGGAATCGGAGCCGCCCTGCTGCTGCCCGGAACATTGGCGATCATCAGTGACGCCTTCCCCGAGGGGGCCGGGCAGGCGAGGGCGATCGGCGTGTGGGCGGGCATCGGCAGCCTCGCCCTGCCCGCGGGGCCGCTGCTGGGCGGGGCGCTGGTCGACGCCTTCGGCTGGCGTGCGATCTTCCTCCTCAACGTGCCGATCGTGCTGCCGGCCCTGGTCTGGGCCGGGGCGATCGTCCGAGAGTGCAGGGAGCCGCAGACCAGGGGTCTGGATCTGCCCGGGTTGCTGGTGGGGAGCCTGCTGTTGCTGGCGACGACGTTCGCGTTCATCCAGGGCGGGCGCTCCGGCGCCGGGTCCGCGCCGGTCGTCGCGACCGTGGTCGTGGCCCTGGCGGCGCTCGTCGCGCTGGTCCTCGTCGAGCGGCGCCGCGGGGATCGGGCCATGCTGCCGCTCGGACTGTTCCGGCGCGCGGGATTCAGCGTGGCGAACACGGCGGCCGGGACGATGAACCTGTGCACCCTCGGCACGCTGTTCGTCCTGATGCTGTTCCTGCAGTCGCTCCAGCATCGCCCACCGCTCGAAGCGGGGCTGGCGATCGTCCCGCTGTTCGCGCCGCTGGCCGTGCTGGCGCCGTTCGGCGGGCGGCTGACCGGCTGGACCGGGGCCCGCCTGCCGGCCGGTGCCGGGCTGCTCCTCGCCGCGGCGGGGCTGGCACTGCTGACCCGGGTGACGCCGTCGTCGGGCTACGGCACCATGCTGCCCGCGTTCCTGCTGTGGGGCGTCGGACTGGGCCTGCTGACCCCCGCCGTCGTCGCCGCTGCCATCGCCGCCGTGCCCGGCGAACGCTCCGGACTCGCCTCGGCCATCAACAACACCGCGCGCCAGGCCGGCGGTGCGATCGGCATCGCGGTGGCCGGTGCCGTCGCCGGCCGGCCCGGCAGCGGCGCGCACTTCGTACACGGCTTCCACACCGTCGCGCTGGGCTCGGCACTGCTCTACCTCGTCGCCGCCGTCCTCGCGCTCCGCCTGCTGCCCGGTCACCTGCTTCCTTGCCACCGCCGGTCCCGATGACCCCTTGGCCCAGCTCCTGTCGAGGGCGGTGGTCCGACATCCAGTGGTCTGGCACGCGGCCCCCTCCTTGAGCTCGGTCAACCCCTGTTGATGCGGTAATTACTTGGCTGTTCAGGAGGCCGACCGGGAAGGCCAGCAGGGCCTCTTGGCACCCGGATTGGTATGGCTCATCCGGCTACCAAGAGGCCTTGAAGGCAGGCGTTCAGGTCCACGCAGAGGGAGCAGTGTCCTGGGTGGTCGAGACGCCCTTCATCATTCGTCAGTTGGTGGCGAGGGTCTCAGTGATCCGGGACAGGGTGGCCGGGGTGGTGGTGGACAGGTTGGTGAACAGGTTGGCCGTGACCGTCCCGCCTGCGGAGACAGCCCACAGGTCGGGGATGCCGTCGCGGTTGGCGTCGGCGGCCTGCAGGGTCAGTGCGGCTCTGGTGTTCCACCCGGTGGCGACCGGGTAGGCGGTGTAGGTGAGGTTGCCGGTGCTGGGGTCGGCGGCCAGGTTCTTCCACAGGTCGAGTTCGCCGG